>NZ_JBIUXY010000007.1:0-163312 GCF_044744225.1 Glutamicibacter sp. NPDC087344
CGCGGTGGGCGGGCCGCCCCACCAAACCCCGCTCGGGGGGTTCCTCCCCCCACCCCACCCCACTTACGCCGGCCCCCCCCCCCCCCCCCCCGCCCCCCCCCCGGGGGGGGGGGGGGGGGGGCGCCCCCCCCCCCCCCCCAACCCAACACATCGATCACAGATCACAGCAAGGACCTCTGTACCATGCAGACCACCATCCTGCAGATGCAGGACATCACCAAGACCTTCCCCGGAGTCAAGGCGCTGGACGGCGTGAATCTCACGGTGCGCCAGAATGAAATCCACGCCATCTGCGGCGAGAACGGTGCCGGCAAATCCACCCTCATGAAGGTGCTCTCCGGGGTCTACCCGCACGGCAGCTACGAGGGACGCATCCTTTTTGAGGGGCAGGAACTCAAAGCCTCCAGCATTAAGGATTCCGAAGCCCAAGGCATCGTCATCATCCACCAGGAACTCGCCCTGGTTCCCTACCTTTCGGTGGCGGAGAACATTTTCCTGGGGAATGAAAACCAACGCGGCGGATTCATTGACTGGAACGACACCAACCAGCGTGCCGCGCAGCTGCTCTCCCGTGTCGGCCTTGCCGAACAGCCGGTTACCCCGGTCGGCCAGCTCGGTGTCGGCAAGCAGCAGCTTGTCGAGATCGCCAAGGCGCTGAGCAAAAACGTGAAGCTGCTGATCCTCGATGAGCCCACCGCGGCGCTGAACGACGAGGACTCGGCCCATCTGCTGCAGCTGCTGCGCGAATTGCGTGACCAGGGGGTCACCTCGATCATCATCTCCCACAAACTCGGGGAGATCGAAGACATTGCGGACACCACCACCATCATCCGCGACGGCCAGTCCGTTGAAGCGCTGGACATGTCCGACCCGGCCTCCACCCAGAACCGCATCATCCGGGGTATGGTCGGCCGCGAACTGTCCGCACGGTATCCGGAGCGCACCCCGCAGATCGGAGACGTTGTCTTCGAGGTCAAGGATTGGTCGGTCTACCACCCAACCCAGCACGAACGAAAGGTCGTGGACAACGCCTCGCTGGATGTCCGCGCCGGGGAAATTGTCGGGATCGCCGGGCTCATGGGCGCGGGCCGCACCGAGCTGGCGATGAGCATTTTCGGACACAGCTACGGGCGCAACATCAGCGGCGAGGTCCACATGGGCGGCCGGTTGGTGGATACCTCCACCGTCGGCAACGCGATCAAGGCCGGTGTTGCCTACGTGTCCGAAGACCGCAAAAAGTTCGGCCTGAATCTTATTGAAGATATCCGTGTGAACACCACCGCGGCGGGCCTGTCCAAGATCTCCACCAACGGTTTTGTGGACGGCAACAAGGAAATCCAAATTGCCGAGCACTATCGCAAGTCGATGCGCATCAAAACCCCCAACGTGATGGCCAAAACCGGCAACCTTTCCGGCGGCAACCAGCAGAAGGTGGTGCTGGGCAAGTGGCTGCACACCGCACCGGAACTGCTGATCCTTGACGAACCCACCCGCGGCATCGACGTGGGTGCCAAGTACGAGATTTACACGATCATCAACGAACTGGCGGCCGCTGGCAAGGCCGTGCTGGTGATCTCCTCGGAGCTACCCGAACTGCTGGGTATCTGCGATCGCATCTATACCCTGGCCTACGGTCGATTGACCGGGCAGCTGCCCGTTGCCGAGGCCACCCAGGAACGCCTCATGGAGCTCATGACCATCGAGAAGGAAAGCACCCGATGACCGTAACAACCGAGCTGAAGAATCTCTTCACCAAAAATCTGCGCACCAGCGGCATTTATATTGCCTTTGTGCTCATCGTGGTGCTGTTCACCATTCTGACCAACGGGCTGCTGCTGAGCCCGACCAATATCACCAACATTGTCCTGCAGTACTCCTACGTGATGGTGCTCGCCCTGGGCATGATCATGGTGATTGTTGCCGGACACATTGATTTGTCCGTGGGTTCGCTGGTCGCGCTGACTGGTGCGGTGTCCGCGGTGCTTGTGATCAAACAAGATATGCCCTGGTGGGTCGGCTTGGTTGCCGGTATCGCCGTGGGTGCACTGTGCGGGCTGTGGCAAGGTTTCTGGGTTGCCTATGTGGGAATCCCGGCGTTTATCGTCACCTTGGCCGGCATGTTGCTTTTCCGCGGTTTGACCTACGTGGTGCTCAGCAACGTCTCGCTCTCCCCATTCCCCGGTGGATACCAGCAGATTGCCGGCGGCTTCCTGAACGGTTTGCTCGGCGGCTACGGGTATGACCTGTTCACCATGATCATCGGCGTGATTGCCGTGGCCGGCCTGGTCTTTTCGCAGTGGCGTACCCGCCAGGGCCGGGTCAAGTTCGGCCAGCAGGTCGAGTCGCTGGCCATGTTCCTGATCAAGAACGGCCTGTCGGCCATCATCATCCTCTGGTTCTTCTGGCAGATTGCCACCAGCCGCGGCATGCCAATTGTGCTGATGGTGCTCGGTGTGCTGATCATCGGCTACCACGTGCTGACCACCCGGACCGTGTTCGGCCGCCACATCTACGCGATTGGCGGCAACCTGTCAGCAGCCAAGCTCTCGGGTGTGAACGTGAAGAAGGTGAACCTGTGGATCTTCATCAACATGGGTCTGCTCACCGGCATCGCCGGCGTGCTGTTCTCCTCGCGATCCAACGGCGCCCAGCCGGGTGCCGGCAACATGTTTGAGCTTGATGCCATTGCGGCCTGTTTCATCGGCGGTGCCTCCACCACCGGCGGTGTGGGCCGAGTGACCGGCGCCATCGTTGGCGGCCTGGTGATGGCGGTGCTCTCCAACGGCATGCAGCTGATGGGTGTGGGCGCCTCCACCCAGCAGATCGTCAAGGGCCTGGTGCTGTTGATTGCCGTAGCCTTCGATATCTACAACAAGCGTCGCGCCGGGGAAGCGAACTAAACCACAGCGGCAAACCACGTGTTCCCCAGCGTCCGCACTGAATCTCAGTGGCGGACCTGGGGAACACTGTTGTTTAACCATGGATGCGGCTTCGGGAGGCCGCGCAATCCATATCTGGGCCAAACAATCCGAACACTGTTTTTGCTGGCCGATGAACAGGGGAAACCAACAAAAACGAACGAAGCTTCCTAGAACATGGTGTTCAGGTTGGCCGACTCGTCAGGGACGTCTTGGATAACGTCCCAGTGTTCAAGGATTTTTCCATCTTCAACACGGAAGATGTCGACAACAGCGGTTTCCTTGTCAATCGAGGCGTCGGTCGAGCGGACGTGCAGGTACACCAGGTCGCCGTCCGTTGAGCTGCGGACAATCTCTGCCTTGGACTCGGGGTTCTCCAGGAAGTAGCCGCTGAAGAACGAGACGAACGGTTCCTTGCCATCCGGCACCGAGGGGTTGTGCTGGATGTAGTCGTCGGCAACAACTTCGGCTGCCTCTTCTGGTTCGTGCTCATTGAAGAACTTATTATAGAAATCGACAACGAGTTTTCGGTTGGCTTCCTCGTTGTGTAGATCGCGGGCACCGGCAGCTGATGAGCTGGAGACTTCTGCTGCGGGTTCGGACGTGTTGCATGCGGCAAGGGCCAGGACTGCAGGGAAAATTGCGGCCAATGCCAATGCCTGTGAGGTCTTGATTTTTTTCATAACACGTCCAGATTAGGTTTCGTCCGGTGGGTGCTTCAAGGTAAATTCGGGAGGATCAGTGGTAGGTTTCGGCAACAACCCCATTCCCAATATTTCCTTTCAGACCCCCGATTCAACCAAACGGCTGCAAGTTGTCGAGCTGTCTAAACTTGGTGTGACCGGGCCGCGCAGGGCGTCATTTCACAAAGCGCAGCGGCCGAATTTCGACCTGCTGATAACGGTGAATTCAGGATCGCTCTGCCATGATGTCGACTTCGAACCCTACCGCGTGGCCGCCGGAGATTATCTGTGGGTGCATGCAAATCAAATCCAACAGTGGGGAAGCCTCGCGGGTGTCACCGGACTTGCGGTGCTTTTCAGATCCGAAATCCTGACCCCCGCCGCCATAGAGCACCTGCACCATTCACAAGTGTGGTTCAGGACCGTTTACCGGCACGAAGAGATCCCGCAGCACGCTGCGGCGTTGGTGCAGATCCTCCGGGACACGGAAAATTCGGACGACTCGACACCGAACTTGAGTGCCGAAAGAATCCTTGAATCACTGTTGTTGCAGCTTCCCGCCGCAGCTCACGCCAACACCGGCCTCCGCGGGCTGAGCGTTTACGAGCAGTTCGTTTCACTGCTGGATGTGGACGGAAGCGTACAGCGTTCGGTGCAGCACTTCGCCACCCTGATGGATTGCTCGGCCAAAAAAATCAATGAAGCGGTCAAGGAGCGAAGCGGCCGGACCGTGAAACAGGCAATCGACGAAAGATTGGTGCTCGAAGCCAAACGCCATCTCGCGTATCGCCCGGACTTGCCCATTCGAGCCGTGGCGGAAACGTTGGGATTCGATGACACCGCGAATTTCGCGAAGTTCTTCAAGCGGCTCGAACACCAGACTCCTGGTTCGTGGCGCGCCTCATTTACGGGGGAGACTGATTGACTTTCAGCATTGAATGCTTAAGTTTTTACCCGTTGAATGCCGAAACTCAATCATTCGGGACTGGCCTTCACTGTCCGGAAGCTTCCAATCTGACACGCACAGCCTTGGGTAGTCACCGGCATTTGGAGGTGACCACCCAAGGGATCTGCGCGCCAGGCTGAGCCCATAAGCTACCTGCTGGCAAAACCCAGAGGTTGGGAACTTGCGCAGGGCGTTGGGTGGCGGGCTGCTGACCGGCCAGATCCGTCACTCACACCAGGGTGGCGCTTCGGCTCCCGGTGCACAATTGCAACGCGTCGATGACGCTGCTCAGGTCGTTGCCCTGCCACCCCACGTGCTGATCCGGGCGAACCAGTAACGCCTGCGCCGACCAGCGGCTGTCTTCGGGCAGCTGTTGGGTGTCGATGTTGCGGACCGTGAGCGGGATGCCCGAAGTCTCGGCGAACTCCCGGATTTGAGCGATAGTTCGCAGGTTCTCCTGACCGTGTGCTGTTTGCCGGTCCAACAGCAGGGTGAAACCGGTTCCGAGTTCGTCATACAGGGCGTGGCCGGGACCCAACCAGGCATGGGGCAGCAGGCAGCCGGGGGTCGTGCTGGGTGTGTAATTGATCGGATGCGCGGCCGGCGGCTGGGTGCCGTCCGGGACAATAATCGGTGAATCCGCGTAGTGGTAGCCGAGCACCAGGCCGAGCGAGTGGAATTCGCTGGCCTTGACCTCGAGTTGTTCCCGGGCCACGGCTCGGGCCTGTTCACCTTCTGGGCCCGCGGTGTTCAGCATCGAGCTGGCAAAATCGTAGGCCAGCGCCTTGCCGTTGTTCGCCGCATCCGCAATGGTGCGTTGGGCTACCTGCCGGCGTTCCGGTTCGTAGCTTTCAAGCAGCTTCACCTCGGCCCACCCCTGCAGCACCGCGGCAAGCTTCCACGCCAGATTGCTTGCATCGCCAATGCAGGTGTTGAACCCGTGGCCGCCCCACGGCGGGTTCAGGTGCGCTGCATCCCCCACCAAATAGACGCCGGCACGGCCGTAGGAGGAGGCCAGCAGCATCCGCGCGGTCCACGGGTCCGTGGCCAAGATCTGCAGGTCAACGTCCGCGCCCACCATGGTGTGGATGGCGGCTGTGACATCGAAGTCGGGGTCTTGGGCGTCCACACCTTGGATGATCGCCCACCAGGTATCTGCCAGATCCATCCTACCGATCATGCCCGATACCCCTTCGGAGAGCACCCAGTACTGGACCGCCGGGTCGAGCTCCACCCGCTGCGCCAGTTCGGGCGCGGTGAATACCGCGCTGACATTGGACAGCGCCGCCGAGCCGCCCTCAAGCTTGATGCCCAGAGACTTGCGCACCACGGAACTTGAGCCATCGGCGCCAATGACAAAGTCGGCGCTCACGGAGTATTGATTTCCGGCGGCATCTTCGCAGCTGACCTGATGGCGAGGGTGGCCGTAGGCGCTGAGGGTCGAAAGTTGTGCCACACCCGTGACCGTGTGCCCGATCCAGGTGGTGATCAGCGGGTTGCTGGCGACCTTTGCGCGGAGCACCTTTTCGACAATCGGCTGGGGGACCTGTTGGCCGCATTCGGGCTGCCAGCGGTAGGGCCCGCGGGAGAGCTGGAACGCCTCATGGAAGCGGGTGATCTCAAAACCGGTCAGCGTGGAACAAAAAATGACGTCTTGGGAGTACTCCATCGGCAATGAGGCCGCCTGGCGCAGGGTATCGGCCAGCCCCAGGCGCCTGAGATGGGTCATGGTGCGGGCGTTGGTTGTCTTGGCGCGGGGGCGCAGGTGATCGATCTGCTCACGAGGTTCGATCAGCAGGGATTTGATGCCGCGCTGGGCCAGATCCAGGGCCAGGAACAGGCCGCTGGGGCCGCCGCCGCAAATGACCACCGGGGTGTGAGTGGGGCAGGCTGGGTGTTGCTGTGTGGTGCTCATGATTTCCTAATGTCACTTTGAGGTAGGCAGTGTGGGGGAGGGTGCAGGGGCCGGAACGGCGCCTGCCGCGTCGGAAGATGTTGGGGCCGGTGCGCCGGGTTTGACGCGGGGCAGGCTCAGCATGATCAGCGCCCCGAAGACTGCGGGAACTGCGAAGGCGATGGCGGCTCCGGCCACACCGGTTCCGGTGGCGATGATCAGCGCTCCGTAGGTTGGCCCCGCAATGGCGCCCAGGCGTCCGATGGCCAGCGCCCATCCCAGGCCGGTGGCCCGGATGGAGGCCGGGTAGAACTGGGCGATGTAGTCGTTGATCTGGTTCTGCGTGCCCATGCCGCCAAAACCGGTCAGCGCAACCAGCAGCATCATCAGTGCGGTGGGAGGGTTGAAAGTCATTAACATCAGCGCGATGGCCGCGGTGGAGAAGCCGAACACCACCAGTGGTTTGACCCCGATGCGTTGCCCGATCATGGAGGCGATGACCGTGCCGAGCATGGCGCCGATCGAGTAGGCCAACAGGAATGACACCGAGGAACCTAGGCCGTAGCCCGCGTTGCGCATGATCTGCGGCAGCCAGGTGCTCACCCCGAACATGGTGAGCATGGACAGCAGGGTCACCACCCAGATGCGCATGGAACGGGCCCGAAGCTCGGCGCCGAACAGGCGCCGGGTGGGATTTAGCTGCTCCGCGGTGGACACGGCGGCGTGCGTCGGTGCCGGTGGATTCAGGCCATAGGCGGCGCAGACCTGTGCGGCCTGGGCTGAACGGCCAGCGTTGGCCAAAAACGCCGGGGACTCGGGAAGGTACTTCCAAGCCAGCGCCGCGGCAATCAATCCGAAGGAGCCAATCGCGTAGACCGGGCGGAATGAGTAGGTTTCGATCAGCAGCATGGAACTCAGCGACGCGATCACCGTTCCCAAGGCCGGGCCGGTCAGCACAATTCCCAGGGTGAGCGACTTCCGCTCGGGCAAGGCGAACTCATTGGCCAGCGCCACCGCGGTGGGCAGCAGCCCTCCGACGCCGAAGCAGGCGATGAAGCGTGCCGCCGCGAAAATTTCCCATGTGGGTGCGAAGGCGCAAACCAGCATGAATACCGAGAAGAGCACCACGGAACCGATCAGGATTTTCCGCCGGCCTAGTTTGTCGGTCAGCATTCCAACCACCAGGGAGCCGATGAGCATGCCGACCAACGCCAGGCTGCCCACGGTTCCCGCCTGCGCCGCGGTGATATTAAAAGGATCTTGGCCGATGAGTGCCGGAAGCGTTGTTCCGTAGACGTAGAGATCGTAACCGTCGGCAATGAGGCTCAGCCAGCAAATGAAGTACACAAGCGTTCGTGACCGATGGGTGGCGGTTAGCGGTGTCATCGTTGTCTCCCTTGGCAAGATTCTGGACAGTGGCGCCCCCACGCGAGGGCCCTGTATGAATCTTGCGGTTTTTGACAGGCCGAAAGTGCGGGTGTTTCAATGAGTGGAACATAATTTGTGGAGTAGATCACGTTGGGAGCTGGGTTTATTTGGGAACTGCTGGTGGGCGGCCTGCCCAGGGGGAGCCGGTGATCGACCGGGCGTTTGCCATCCTTGGCGCCTTTCAAGACACCCGGCGCGTTTTATCGGTTTCTGAGATCTCCCGGATCACTGCAATTCCCAAGGCAACCGCGTGGCGGCTTATCGGCCACCTCACGCGGTGGGGAGCGCTGGAGAAAACCGAAGACGGCCGGTATGTCATCGGTGTGCGCATGTGGGAACTTGCCTCGTTGGCGCCCCGAGGGCACGGAATCCGCGATATTGCGCTTCCGCACCTTGAAGACCTGTATGCGGCAACCGGCCACCACGTCATCCTGGCGATCCGGGACGGGGCAGAGGCTGTGATGGTGGATCGGTTGTCCTCGCCGCAGGCTCCCGAAGTGGCCTACCGGGTGGGAGGGCGCATGCCCCTGCGCAGCACCGCGGTTGGCCGGGTGCTGTTGGCTCACTGCACGGTGGCAGAAACGACCCGGATCTTGGAGCAGGAACCAGAAGCCGAACCGGGTGGCGCACCGTTGGACATTTCCGGGATGCGGCAGGTGCTGGCGCATGTGAAACAGACCGGGTTCAGCGTGGTGCGCCGGACGCTGCCGAGCCGGACCATCTCGGTGGCCGCCGCGATCAAGGACGACGCCGGCAAGGTGGTTGCGGCCCTGTCGGTGGTGATGCCGGAAGGGTCCGCGGCGCCGCAGTCGCTGTGGCCTGCGGTGGGGACCGCGGCCAGAACCATATCCCGGAGCTTGGGGTACAGCTCCCCGACCGCCCCCGGGTACGTGCAGGAGCTCAGGTCCTCACCTCAAAACTGAACGAGCCGGGTGGCAAAAACGCCGGCATCCCACGGTTGATGAGCGTGGGATGCCGGCGTGCTGCATGGCGGGGGACCGGGTGGGAAGCCGGCTAGGCGACGGGCTGGGAGTGCGCCTGCTGCCACTGGCGCACCCAGGAGCGGCCGTAGTCATTTCCGTGAGGGGTTCGCATCACCGTATGCACATGGAATCGTTTGGGTGAGTTGTAGTCCAGGAAAACACCGCAATGATGATCAAGCTCCACAATGATCAGCGGAGACTGGATGCGGTAGTAAAAAACATCACCCGGGGCGCTGCCGCCAATCCAGGAAAACCACGTCTCGTCCAGGTGTTCCCGAAGCTCCCGCAGCCTGGCTGCCCGGGGACCGCTGGGCAGCGGCGAAATGAATTCATCAAGGATCGCAAACACCAGATTCTGGGCCTCGGATTCCATGTCGGCCACGCGGATTCCTTCGAAGGGAATGACACGATTATCCTGAAAGGCCCCCGCGAGATGCCGCTCGTCTCCTGGGTGCACACGCCCTTCGGGCATGGCCGGGTCGACAATCTGCTTATACAGGGTTGCCGCGCCACGCAGCTCGGCAGGCAAGGCGGCCATCAGCTCGGTGGCGAGGTCGATGCGCCGGTCAAAGGCGCGCAGCCCCTGGTGCGGGCCCTCATCGATTTCATTGGGTTCGGCGCCGAAAAAGACCGGGCCGAGCGTCATCCGGCCGTCCACCACCAGGCAATTTACCGCACAGTGATGCCCGTAAAGCTGCCACCCCCAGGGATTGGTCGGATGGGGTGTGCCGTAGATGGCGAAGTTGTAGCTGAACTCATTGAGGATGCTTTCCAAGCCAACGGTTTCCCCGAGGAACCCGTTGATCAGCATCATGCCGTGGGCCAGTTCGTAGCCTTCGGGGCTTAGTGATGTTTTCACAAGCTCAAGGACCTTGGCGCGCACCTGGGGAGGCTGGAATTCCAGGCGAAGTCCGGTGTCGAACTGCATGAATTCCGGGTTGGCCCAGGTTTGCCACTGCACCGCATCTACCGGGTAGAGAAGTTTCTCGCGATCTTCGAGGGCAAGGTCGCCCAGCAGCGATTCGGCGGCCTCGACCATGGCGGCCACCGGGGCTTCTTCACCCGGTTGCGCCGGCTGGAATGGGTGCAGCCCTTCGCGCAGGGTGCCGGCCTCGGTGACTCCGTGAAATGGCTGCAGATACAGCGGGGTCCAGCCTTCGATGAGATTTCCGGTAAAGCTGCCTTTCGCCCGTGCGGCCAGCCGGTATTCGTAGGCGTCCAAACCTTTGACCTCCTGAATGCGAGGGTGGCCTTCAGGGAAAAGGTAGCGGCGGAATTCGGTGGTCATGAGTTCACTCCTTCGGACTCGAGGATCAGGGAAAGCACCGTTGGCTCAGACTATCTGCTGGTGCGGGGAACATGATCTCGGGCTGTACATGAACCCGGATCTGTGTCATGCTCCAATTCAAACATAAAAGGTGCGAATGTTTTAGACCTTTTGGGAAATGGTAGAAATCGACGGAGGAAAACCCATGAAGATTGTTGGTGTGAAGGCTGAAAACGGTCAGGTGAACGTTGCTTCCCTGGCTGAAGACGGGCAGAGTGTTGAAATCCTCGCCGGCCTGGAGGAGTTCTGGGAAGCCCCTTCGCGGTTCGTGGCTGAAGCGGGAGATGGCCAGGTTATTTCCGCGTCGGGTATTGAATTTGTTCCACCGGTGTTGCCCGGAGCGCGGGTGATCTGTGTGGGACTTAATTACCTGAAGCATGTCGCCGAAGGCAGCTTCAAGAACGAGGAACTTCCGCAATACCCAACACTTTTCGCCCGCTGGACCCAATCCCTGACCGTTGACGGGGCCGAAATTCCGGTTCCCACCGGCGAAGCCGGGCTGGACTGGGAAGGAGAAATTGTCGCCTGGGTTGGCGACACTCTGGTTGATGCCGAGCCTGATCAGGCACTCAACGCGGTGCTTGGTTTCTCTGCCTTCAACGACCTGACCGCACGCCGGGCACAGAAACTGACCTCGCAGTGGATTCTTGGCAAAAACGCGGACAACTCCGGCCCGCTAGGCCCCATGATTCCAGCCGCTGAGGTTGGAGATCTCCGCGACGGCCTGCAGGTCACCACCCGAGTCAACGGGGAAGTGGTCCAGGATGGCAACACCCAGGAAATGGTCTATACCCTCGGAGAAACCCTGGCGCATATTTCCAAAACCTTCACGCTCAGGCCCGGAGACCTGCTGGCGACCGGAACACCCTCCGGGGTGGGGTACGCCCGCGAACCCCAGTGGCTGCTTCAGCCCGGGGACACCGTGGAAGTCGAGATTGAACGCATCGGAAAAATCAGCAATACCATCGTGGGCAACGAAGCACGCCACGCTGCGCTCGCCGCATCCGAGGGAGCACTGCGGTGAGCGCGCGGCTGCCACTGGAGGGTGTGAAGGTCCTTGACCTGAGCCGCGCCCTGGCCGGCCCCTACTGCAGCGCGCTGCTCGCTGACCTCGGCGCCGAGATCATCAAGGTCGAAAGCCTCAAGGGCGGGGATGTCACCAGGCAGTGGCCCCCGTTTGAAGGGGAGCACAGCCTGTACTTCGACTCAACCAACCGCAACAAGTCATCCATCGCGCTGGACCTGTATTCGGCCACAGGCCAGGAGGTCTTGAGGCAATTGGCGGCAGGGTGCGACGTCCTGCTGGAGAATTTCAGGCCCGGGGTGATGGACAAGCTTGGCCTCTCGGCGCAGAACCTGCGTGAGAAGTATCCGGAACTTATCGTGGCGTCCATTACGGGATTCGGGACAACCGGCCCCTTGCAGGATGCCGCCGGGCTGGACCAGGTGGCCCAGGGGATGGCCGGACTGATGTCGGTGACCGGGCCGGACGCCGAGCACCCCTACCGCTTCGGGGTGCCGATCATCGACATGGTCTCGGGAATTTTCACGGCGCTAGGAATCACCGCGTCGCTGGCCGCCCGCGCCACCGGCGGCCACAGCCCGTGGGTTTCCACCTCACTTCTTGAATCAGCGCTCGCGTTATCCGCCTTCCACGGCCAGCGCTACCTCAGCACCGGCGACATCCCGGTTCCGTTGGGCAATGACCACGCCTCGCTGACACCCTATGGAACTTTTAATACCGCTGATATTCCGTTGATTATCGCCGTGGGCAACGAACGGCAGTGGCAACAGCTGTGCCAGATCCTGGGCAATCCGGACCTTGCCGACGACCCCCGGTTCCGCACCGGACGGGACCGCACCGCGCACCGCGCCGAGTTGAAGGTGTTGCTTGAAGAGCTGCTCTCGACCCGTGCGGCTGCCTCCTGGATGGAAGCCATCCGCGCCGACGGTATTCCCTGCGGCCCGATCTACAACTACGCGCAGGCCTTTGCCGATGAGCAGGTGCAGGCGCTGAAAATGGTGCAACAGCTGACACGCCAGGATGGAAGCGACCTGCCCATCCTGCGCGGACCGCTGAATCTTGACGGGGTCGCCACCACGGTGCGCAAGGCGCCTCCCGGCCTGGGTGAAGACACCGTGCAGGTGCTCTCCGGCTTCGGGTTCACCCCCGAACAGATCGAGGAGCTCAAACGCTCCGGTGTTGTTCTCGGCGCACACGAGCCGGTGGCCAGCGGGGCCGGTCGGCCATGAACGCCTCCGCGGTAGTTCACGGGACCCGCACCGAGCATCTGAAGGTTTCCCGCGAGGCGGGGACCGCGTGGATCATCATTGATCGCCTGGAAAAACGCAACGCACTCTCACCGCAGATGTGGGCAGAGCTGCCCCAGATGCTTCGGCAGCTGGATGAAGACCCTACGGTGCGGGTGATCGGGCTGCGTGGAGCGGGCAAAACCTTCTCCGCGGGGGCGGATATCGCCGAGGTGCTGGACTGCCTGATCGACAACGGCACCGGTGTGCCGCGCGGGGGCCTTTTGACCCGGGCGGCCCAAGCGCTTGCCGCGGTGCGCAAGGCAACGGTGTGTGTGCTTGAAGGTTATTGCATGGGCGGGGCCTGGATGCTGGCCCAGGCCTGCGACCTGCGGGTGGCGGCCGAGTCCGTGCGTATTGGATTAACCCCGTCGCGGATTGGAATCATCTACCCCGAATACGGGATCAACATGCTGGTGCGCATGGTCGGTCCGGCGGTTGCCTCCGAGCTGCTGCTCACCGGCGATACCATCACCGCGGCAGAGGCCCGGCGCTGTGGAATGCTCACCCGGGTGGTGGCCGAAGAGGATCTGGAACATGAGGTTCTGGATTTATGCGGCCGGCTGGAACGCAACTCGCAGCTGTCGGTGCAAGCCCAGAAGTACCTGATTGCCGCCGCCGGGGAAAACACTGGGCGACCCTCGGGAGATCAAATAATCCAGGACCTGTTCGCGCAGGTCGCCGCCGGCCCGGATGCCCACCTAGGAAGACTTGCGTTCCTCGGTAAGCAGGCCCCGGTTTTCGAGTGGTCTGGCGAGAGATTCTGGTCCGCGCCGCGGAAATAGTTGCGGGGGAGCGTTATCAGGCCGGTGAATTGTGCTCCAGCACAATGTCCGCCAGCTGCGCTTCACGCCCGCTGATGATCGCCTCGACCAGTCTTTCGTGGACCGCCACGCGCCGGCGCCGATACTCCGTACCCGTTGCGGTGCTCCCGTCGACAAGCGCCGGTGCGGTGGACTGCTGGAGATAACCCAGGGTTGAAAGGTACACGGCGCGCGCCATCTCGTTGGGGCAGATGGCCGCAATGTCCCGGTGCAGCGCCCAGTTGGCCTGCATAAACGCTTCCCAATCCTGCTGCACCTCACGCATGGCCTCAAGGGAGCGATGCAGCCGGAGAGTGTCGTCATCGGTGCGATGCCGCGCGGCCTGCACCGCGATGAACAGTTCAAGGGTTTCACGCAGCTCAATTGCATCCTTGGTGGCGGTGGTCCCGTCGGCCACGGTCAGCAGGGTGTGCCGCAGTTTCACCACCGGTGTTGGCTGTGCCAGGAACAGTCCGCCGCCGCGACCCGGGCGGATTTCCAGCAAGCCGCGTTCCCGCAGCAGGCGCACGGCCTCGCTCACCGTGGAACGGGCTAAACCTGTCTGCGACCGGATTTCCTGCAGGGTGCTGACCATCTCTCCCGGGGCCAGCTGCCGTTGGCGAATATTCTCCTGAATGGACAGTGCCAACTCTTCGGCGCGGGAACGAGGCAGGCTCGTGCTCAGCTGGCTGTCAGGGGTCATCGCGGCGAACTCCCGGTGCTGTAGATCTTTGGTGGAAGGGGCTCCGCATGCTGATTGTTATCGAAGCCGAGGAACGAGTCAACTATATAACCTGAGTGACGCGTGGCAGCCCCGGTGTGTTGACGCTGGCCTGTCACAACACCTCGGTGACGGTTTCGGCGGCAATCCTCAGGAACGTTTCCAGCTCCGCGGTGGCCTTCTCATCGCGTGCGGCCAGCAAAACCCACACCCGGTAGTCGGTTTCCAGAGGAACAAAACGCACCCCGGGGCGGGTGTAGGAGGAGATTACCGACGAGCCGGCGATGTTCAACCCGATCCCGGCCGATACCAGTTCCATCGCCTCGTCAACCGAGTCCACCAGCTGTTTGATGGTGCAGCGCTGCGGGAGCCGCGGGTCGATGGTTTCATACCAGCTGAGCCGTGGTGTCTCGCCGCCAAGCTCCTCGCTGGTCGGGCCGATCAACGTCTCGCCAAACAGGTCGCTGACCGCCACCCGGTCCTGGTGCGCGCAGCGGTGGTTCTCGGGCAATGCCACCACCAGGTCCTCTGACCACAATCCCAGGGTCTGCAGCCCGGCGTATTGGGCGTGCGGATCCAGGTCAAAAACGAACGCGCAGTCGACCTGCCGGGTGCTGACCGCGCGCAAACCGCCGGTGAAACCGCTGGGCCGCAGCCTCAGGGCCACCCTCGGCATCCGTGCGGCCGCCGCCTGCAGGATCGACCGCAACCCGGCGCTGGAGGCCGGGGTGCCGATCTGCACTACCGAGTCTTGCGGGTCCCTGGACCAGCGGGTGATCCGTTCGGCCGCGTCCAGGGTCTCGCGGGCCAAAGGCACCAGTTCTTGACCGTGGGAGGTCAGCAGCACCGCCCGGGGGCTGCGTTCAAAAAGTTTGCAATTCAGCTGGCGCTCCAGGGTGGAAATCTGGCCGCTGAGCGTGGAGGGGCTCACGTGCAAGAGCCCGGCGGCCCGGGCGAAATGCAGGGTGTCGGCCACCGCGATAAAACAACGCAACTGGTGCAAGGTAAGATCCACGTTTCGAGCCTAACGTATCCGGGTCCCAAAGCCGCGGTGCGTCCTGCAGGTCGCTGTTGACGTGGTGCTTCGGGTTTTCCGAACGATAATTCAACTTTTCGAGATGGTCAATAGTGCGCTGGGTCACTCAGGATTGATGGTATGACTACCCCTTCTTTCAGCTATCCGGTGCGCCGCGAAGCGGCACTGGAATACGCCGGTGGCAACGGCGCCGCGCAACTGATGGATCTTTACCTTCCGCACACCGGCGCCACCTCGGTTCCCGTGGTGATTTGGCTGCACGGCGGCGGATGGTTCACCGGAGACCGAACCCTGGCTCCGGATCTCGCCGCCACCGCGGCACGTACCGGCATCGCCTTTGCCTCCATTGAATACCGGCTCTCCGGCGAGGCAACCTTCCCGGCGCCGCTGGATGACGTGATTGCCGCGATTCGCCACCTGCGTATCCACGGATCGCAGTGGGGGCTGGATGCTGAACGCATCGGACTGTGGGGCGCCTCCGCCGGGGCGCACCTGGCGGCCCTGTCCGCACTGACCGCGTCCTCCGCTGAGGCCGATGCGCCTGCCGATGCCCAGGTGAGCTGCGTGGTGGCCTGCTACCCGCCGGTTGATTTGGAACTGATCATCAACCAGCGTCCAGCTGGGAAAACCTGGGACCAGACCCCGGAAGGCCGCCTGCTGGGAGTGGAGCCGAACACCGCGGCGGGCCAAGCGATCGCGCGGGCGGCGAACCCGCTGACCCACCTGTCCGCCCAGGCCCCGCCCTTCCTGCTCTGCCACGGCACCGCGGACGTGCTGGTGCCGCACCTTCACTCGCAAAAACTTTTTGACCAGCTCCAGTCCGCCGGGGTCCACGCGCGGCTGTACCTGCTTGAAGGCTACCGGCACGGATTCGTAAACCCTCCCGGCCGCCTGGACGTTGAGATCGCCGCCGTCATGGACGACGGCCGCTTGGAAACCGAGGTGAGCGCCGCCGCGGTGGCTCAGGTAACCGGACACCCTGATTCCCAGGACGTGTTCTTCGGGTTCACCGACATTGAAAACTTCTTGAGCGAACGCCTGGGTGTGTCCGACTCGAATCCGCAGACAACCACACGTCCCCTCACCACATCAGGAGATATCCCATCATGAGAACAATCGACCTGGAGAGCATCCACTCCCTGGCCCCGGTGATCAACGCCCTGCCCGGCGAACCGGTGCCCTACTACCTCGCCTCCGGCGAAGGTGAACGCCACGAAGTTGATGGGCAGCTGGTGACAGTTGTCGCGCGGACCCAAGACACCGGCGGACTGTTCGAAGCGGCCTTTATCCTGGGCCCTGCCGGAGCGCAGAGCACCGGCTCCGCACTGGAATCCGTGCAGCGCTCATTTTTTGTGGTGGATGGCTGCGTGCAGGCCACCGTGGCCGGACGCACCCGCATCCTGGTCCAGGGCGACTCGTTCCATGTCGCACCGGGGGAGAGTCTGGAATACCGGCTGCTGAGCCACATGAGCCGACTTTTTATGTTCAGCGCGCCCGGTGGTGCGCTCGCCGACCTCTTGGGCGGCGCAGAGCGCACCGAACGGCACCTGTTCACCATGGATTCGGCGAGTGCCACGCAACTGCAGCTGCCGCAGGGTGTTGATTCCGCCGGTTCGCTGGCGCTGCCTTCCGGGGAAGGCGGATATTTCCTCAGCGCCGGCGGCGGGGACCACCGGGCCTGGCCTGATGCGTTGAACAGCTATTTGGCGCGGCCGGCCAATACTGGCGGGCGTTACTTCGCGGTGAATACGCTGGCCGCCGTGCAGCCCTACATCATCCGTCACTTCCACCGCCTGCACACCGAGAACTTCATCTGCCTGTCCGGACGTGTCTGGCTGTGGGTCAATGGCCACGAGGTGCTGCTGACCGCCGGAGACTTCCTGCACGCGCCAGCCGGCACGGTGCACAGCTTCGCCATCGGTGCGCACAACACCCAGATGCTCGGGTTGCTCACCGGCGGGGTGTTTGAAAAGTTCTTCGACGTGACCTCGCAGGCGACCGACGCCCCGGTGTACAACGAAGGGTTGGTTGACCCCTCCACGGTGATTGCAGGGATCCAGTCGAACCCGGACCTGGACCTGCAGGTGGTGGGCCCGCCGCCTGAGCGCACGCTCGCACCGGGCCTGTAGGCCGACTGACGGCCGTCGTGGCCGCACGGAGCCAGTCCGTGCGGCCAGTCAGGCCAAAGACACCTTTTCTCCCCCCGAAAGCAGAATCGAGGACGCCAGCCGCTCAAGATGGGCACGCGACTGCCCCACCAAATCCAGTTTTCCTTCCGAGAGGACATACTGCAGCTGCAGTCCGTCGCTGACTGCAATACATTCGCGCGCAATCGCCTGGTAATCAAGATCCGGACGCAGTGCGCCGCTGGCAACCTCCGCCATAAAAAATGTCGCAATTTCCGTGGCGATCCGGGTGTATCTTTCCTGGAAAAGTTCGTGGGCCGGGCTGTTCGGATCGGCGGCCTCCGCGGAAATCAACACAAAAAGTTCCATGAGTCCTGGCTGTTCCGCAAAAAGTTCACTCAGGCTCAGCAGTACCCGTAGCGTCCGGGTCCCATCAAGCTCCCCTAGGGCCGCCTCAGCAATGCTCTGCGCGACGTCAAAACGCCGTTCGGCGATAGCCAGCAACAGGTGTTGTTTGGTTGGAAAATGATGCGTCAGTCCAGGTGTTGTGATCCCCACGTCCCGCGCAATTTCCGCGAGTGACGTGCGTGAATACCCTGATGAAGTAAATCTTTGGGACGCCGCCTCCAAGATGCGTTCACGCCGTTCAAGGCCAACCGTGTAACTGCCGCGTTTGCTTCGTGCCATGCCCCAAGCTTAGCTTCCAATTTAAAAACCTTGCATATAAGGTTTTTGTCATTTACCGTTGAATGAGTCGTGAGTCACAAGGCAAAACAAAGGAGCACTCCATGACCGAACCAAGCTGCCGGAACCTGCGTGTTGAGCATCTGGAGCGTCCACTGATGCTTGAAACCACCCGTCCGCGGTTTTCCTGGATCGTGGAGCATGCCCAAGATTCCTACCGCCTGCAGGTGCGCACCGCCGCCGGGGACAGCGTCTGGGATTCCGGTCTGGTGACCGGGAATCAAACCACGCTGGTTGAGTACAGCGGGCAGCGCCTTGAGCATGACACCGACTACCTCTGGGTTGTGCACAGCCACTCGGGCGACGCCGTGCACACCGGCGAATCGAGCTTCGCCACCACCCCGGACCTGGGAGCCTGGGAGGCCAGCTGGATTGAACCAATCCAGGACCCGACCCACCTGGAACGGCACTCATTCCTGGACTGGATCCTGGGCAAAACCGAACAGGCTCCCGCCGCGCAGCGTCTGCGCCCGGCCCAGCTGGTGCGCCAAGAGGTGGCAATCCGCCCGGAACTGACCCGCGCCCGGCTCTACGCCACCGCCCACGGGGTGTACTCGGCCTGGATCAACGGCCGGGAAATCTCCGACGAGGTCCTGGCCCCGGGCTTCGACAGCTACCGGCACCGGCTCAGCGTGCAGGCCTACGACGTGCTGGAGTTGCTTGAATCCGGGCAGAACACCCTGGGCTTCGCACTGGCCGATGGCTGGTGGGCCGGGCGGATCGGGATCACCGGGTCCAGCGCCCAATTCGGCGACCGGTTGGGCCTGACCTGGCAGCTGCACCTGGGCTACACCGACGGCAGCACCGAAGTGCTCACCTCGGATTCCTCCGCCCGCAGCGCCACCGGCCCCTGGAACTACTCGGATCTGTTCATCGGTGAACACTACGACGCGCGGCTTGCCGACACTTCCTGGCTGCAGCCGGGATTCGCGCAGGAGAGCTGGGCTCCGGTGAACCAACTCGGCGTGGATGCCACCGGATTTGTTCCCTTCCGCGGTGAACCGATCCGCCGGGTGGCCCAGCTGCCGGTGGTTTCGGTGGAACAACGCGAGGGGGCACTGCTCCTGGACTTCGGGCAGGTGATCGCCGGGCGTGTGCGGCTGAAACTGCGAGGCCAAGAGCGCGGGACGCAGATCATGATCGAGCACACCGAAACCATTGACGCCAACGGAGACTGGTTCCAGAACATCCTTGGCGCCAACAAGGAACAGACGAATCACTACATTTGCGCCGGAGACCCGGTGGAAGAGTGGGAGCCGGAATTCACCTTCCATGGATTCCGCTACGTGCGGGTGACCGGACTGGACTCACTGGATCCCGGGGACGTCACGGCCATTGCCCTGTCCAGCGACCTGGAACAGACCGGAGAATTCAGCACCTCGGATGCCCGGCTGAACCGGCTGCACCAGAATGTGGTGTGGAGCCAGCGGGCGAACTTCCTGTCCATCCCCACCGACTGCCCGCAACGTGAAAAGGCCGGATGGACCGGGGATGCCCAGGTGTTCGCGGCCGCGGCCAGCAACAATGCCGGGGTCTACACCTTCCTCTCGCGCTGGCTGGATAACCTGCGGGCCGACCAGCTGGAGGACGGGCGGGTGCCCATCGTGTCGCCGCGCTCGGAATTCGACGACCTCAGCGCCGCAGAGGCGCCCGGGGTGGGGGCCATTGTGGCCGCCGCCGGATGGAGCGATGCGGTGGCGATTGTCCCGTGGAAACTCTACGAACGCTACGCGGACCCGAAGGTGCTGGAAGAAAACTACGCGGCCGTGGGCCGCTGGATCACTTACCAGGCAACCGAGGCGCAGCGCGAGATTCCAGAGTCCCTAATGCACCTCACGCTGAGCCCCGAACGCCAAGCCCGCCAGCGCCTGCTCTACAACACCGGCCTGCACTTCGGAGACTGGCTGACCCCGTCCACCCTGGAGGGGGATTTCCCGCTGCACGAGGCCATGGAAATCGCCCCGCGGCTGACCAGTGAACTGATTGCCCCGATGTTCCAGATCCACACCCTGGACCTGGCCGCCCGGATGGCCGAGGTACTGGGCCACCAGGCGGATGCCGAAGAGTATTCCCTGCGCGCTACCGAAGTCCGCGGCGCGTTCTGCAAGGAATACGTGGGAGAAGATTCCACCCTTCCGGTTCAGCTGCAGGGACTGTACGCCTTGGCCCTAGGCCTGGAGATCCTGCCCGAGTCCCACCGGCACCGCGCCGGAGAGCATCTGGCGGCGCTGGTGCGGGCGCGCGGAAACCGGCTGGATACCGGCTTCCTCTCCACCCCGTATCTGCTGGATGCGCTGTGGGATACCGGGCACCAAGAGCTGGCCCGCGCGGTGCTGTGGCAAGACCAGGCGCCGTCATGGCTTTACGAGGTGGACCGTGGGGCAACCACCATCTGGGAAGCCTGGGATGCGGTGGACCCCTCGGGGGCTCCGCGGCCGGTGTCCATGAACCACTACGCCTTTGGCTGCGTGGATGATTGGCTGTTCCGCAAGATCGCGGGCCTGACCCCCACCGCCCCGGGCTGGCGGGAAGTTTGTATCAACCCGGATATTTCCTGCGGGCTTCAGCACGCGGAGGCCGGTGTCCAAACACCTTTTGGACCCCTTGCCGTGAGCTGGCAGCTGGACAACGAGCACGTGGTCATCGACACCGTGGTACCCCACGGAATCACCGGTGTCCTTCAGCTTGCAGATCAGCGGATCCAGCTGACACCGGGCACCAGCCAGCACCGGCTGGCTGTGCTCACCCCGGCCATCTAGGCCAACACTCGCAACACCCACCCAAGTTCAAGGGAGAACACCCATGGCACGTACACTCGCAACCAGCCCGGCGGCTCAACAAGCCACCCGGGGCAAACCAAAACTAGGATTTATGATCCTGCTGGCCTTCGCCATTGCCTCCGCCAACGGCGCCCAGCTCTCGAACGCCATTCTGACCCTGTCACTGAAGTCCAGTGTGATCAGCTCGGCGGCCGCCACCACGGTATTGTCGATTGCCGTGGGCGTCGGCAGCATCTTCGCACTGGTGGGGTACCCGGTGCTCGGACGCCTCAGCGACCGGACCCTGTCCCGCTTCGGGCGGCGCAAACCCTACCTGCTTTCCGGCGCCGTGCTGATTTTGCTGGGAGCGGCAGTGACCCTGGCGGCGACGGGGACCGCCGTGCTCGCGGCCGGGTATGCGCTGACCACCCTCGGTGCGGTCTGCGCCATTGTCGCCTGCACCGCGCTGGTGCCGGACCAGATTGCCCCGGAATTCCGTGGCTCCGCCTCCGCGATGCTTGGCCTGGGCGCTCCGTTGGGTGCGGTGCTGGGGCTGTTCCTGGCCCAGCTGGTCCAGCCGAACCTGGCCGCCATGCTTTTCCTTCCTGCCGGTGTTGCCGCATTGGCCTTGGTGCTCTTGACCTTCTCCATCTCGGACCGCGCGATCTCCCGTGAGGAACGCCCTTCCTTCTCCTTCGCAGAATTCGCGGGGACCTTCTGGGTGAACCCGCTGCGCCATCAGGGTTTCGGCTGGGCCTGGTGGAGCCGGTTGATGATCTTCTTCGGTGTCGCCGCGGTCAACGCCTACCAGGCGTTTTACCTGATCATGGTGCACCATGTTGATCCCGCCACCGTAGGCACCTCGATCTTTGTGGCCACGTTGATCATGACCGCCATTTCCATGATCTTCGCGCCGATTTTCGGCAAGCTCTCAGACAAGGCCGGCCGACGCAAACCATTTGTGCTGGGTGCCGCGTTGGTGTTCGCCATCGGACTGGGCCTGGTGGCCATGGCCACCACCTACCCCATGTTCCTGCTGGCCGTCGCGGTGATCGGTTTGGGCCAGGGAGTCTACTTCGCCGTGGATTACGCGCTGATCATGGAGGTGCTGCCGGATCAGGACAATCCGGCCAAGGACCTGGGCATCATGAACCTGGCCAGCTCGCTTCCCTCCTCGCTGGTCCCAGCGGTTGCCCCGGCACTCCTGCTGATCGGTGCCAGCGCCACGAACCCGCAAAACTTCACCGCGTTGTTCCTTGCCGGAGCGGCTTGCGCTGTAGTTGGCGCCCTCGTGGTGCTGCCGATCAAGGGAGTGAAGTAGGCGTGGTTTACAGCAACCCGGTGATCACCGGCCACGCCCCGGATCCAAGTATTGTGCGTGTGGGCGAGGACTATTACCTGGCCACCAGCAGCTTCAACAAGCTGCCGGGGATCCCCATCCACCATTCGCGGGACCTGGTCAATTGGACGGTGATCGGCTACGCCATCACCCGCCCGGCGCAGTATCGACGCGACGGCCAGGACGGGCCGATTGAGCTTTTCGCCCCCACCTTGCGGTATCACGCGGGCACGTTTTACCTCGTGACCACCAACGCCCATCCGGGTCAGGGAAATCTTTTGGTCACCACCACGGATCCTGCCGGCCAGTGGTCGGATGCCATCTGGCTGGATCAGCAAGGATTTGATCCGTCCCTGTTCCGGGATGACGACGGCGCCTGGTACTACAGCCGCCGGAGTTTCGACCCGGAGCACAAGGGCGGTGCCCTGGGGCCGATCGTCACGGCCGCCATCAATGTCCAGACCGGGGAGCTGGGGGAGTTCCTGCCAGCGACCCCCGGGTCCGGCGGTTTTGTCACCAATGACATTGAAGGTCCGCACATCTTCAAGCGTGGCCAGTGGTACTACCTCACAGCCGCCGAAGGGAGCAGCTGGAAAGGCCACATGCAGACGCTGGGGCGCAGCGCCTCGCCGTGGGGCCCGTTCGAGGCCTGCCCGCACAACCCGATCATGACCCACCGCGACCGGGTGGGGCACCAAATCCAGTCCTTGGGGCATGCGGACTTTGTTGAAGCCGCCGATGGGACCTGGTGGGTGGTGGCGCTGGGAACCCGGCACGCACCGTTGGCCCAGCACCACAACATCGGTCGTGAAACCTTCCTGCTTCCGGTGCAATGGACCGATGGCGGGTGGCCGGTGGTGGGCGACGCGGGAACCACCGAGCTTCTCGTTGAGCGGGACACCCCGGGTATTGGTGTGCAGGGTGCCAACGCCGCCACCGAGCATTGGCTTGGATTGCGCTGGCCGGTGCCGTGCTCCGTCCTAGGCGACGAGGTGTTGCTGCGTGGTGGGGCCTTGCCCGAGGCAGGTCGGGAGGCAGGGCTGGTTTTGCGTCCGCAGCGGGCTGACGACGAGCGTTTTGCCGCCGTGCTGAGAGACCTTCCCGAAGGCTCAATGGCCGGGGTGGGGGTTTACCTGGATAAAAGCCACTTCGCCTATGCCGTGCTCCAGTCCGAGGCAGGAGGCCGGCAGGTGGCATTCCGTGTCAGCCTTGACGGACTGGAAACCGAACGGGTGGTGCCGGTTGCGGCAACGGGTGAGGTGGAATTTGAAATCCAGGCGCGCCCGGATCGGTATTACTTCACGGTTGGTGGCGAACCGGTGGGAGAGCTGGCGGCCAGGTTGCTCTCCGCCGAAGCCGCCGAATGGTTTGTCGCCACCCACCTGATGCTGGTCCATGTCGGTGAAGGCGAGGCACGTTTTGAACGTGTGGAGTCCCAGCAGCTTGAACCTCGCCAGCGCGCGGTTTTGCCTGCGTTTTTGCTCTAAGTTGGAGGGGAAAATGCCACCGGATCGTGTTGTGGAACACGAGCCGGTGGCATTGTCGTGTTGTCGATGAACGCTGGAACTGCTTTAGGCGGATACGACCGTATTTCTACGCAACTTCTGCATTTTCACAGAAACCGGATCATCCTCCTCGTTCAGTGGTACGACGAAGGAAAAGATCCTTCCCCAAAGCACCAAGAGCGCGAGACTAAACAAGCCGGGACACAATTCCGTGCATGGGAAACGGAACTCGACATGTCTATGGGCCTTAACACGTACTCGCATTGAGAAAACGTGGATCATAGGGAGGTCCTGATGCCTGCACGTTCCTATGAAGAGGTTGTTGCCAAAAGCTGTGACAAGTGGAGTCTGGACGCGGTCAATCTATCCGAACGCCTGAGCTCACAGCTCAAGGCAGAAGTTAGCGCACAAGTTGCTATTGGACGACAGATTGCCGCGGCGCGCGAATCGGCCTACCTGAGTCAGCCCCAGCTGGCCAAGCAATCCGGGCCCAGCAGGCAGACATTAGTCGGATTGAACGCGGCCTCGGAAATCCCACGCGTGACACGTTGGTCAAGTTGGCCAACGCCTTGGGAATGGAGCTAGTCCTGCAGCCCAAGGAGTCTCGCGATAGTTAGACGGCGCGAATCGACTGGACTTCGCTGCACGTCGCCGGCGGTCCAGCTGCGATGCAGCGACCTATCACTCCGGTCCTGCCATCCGCCAAAACCTCTGGGTGCAAAAGCTGCTGGCGTGTAGCCCTTTGCATGGGTTTCTACATCCGAAACGGTCGAACGTTTCTGGAATCTGCAGTAGTCCTGCTCTCCCGAACTTAGGTTTCGAACTCGGCCAGGCCCTAAGTGAACGATTTACTGATTGAATGTCGCGCCAGGACGGGTTCACCTGCTCACGATGCCGAATCTGGATGCGGTGAGTCGACGGAGACGCTATTGTGACTTAGCTTGTGTTAGCGCTAACATTATCCCAATCAGTCTGAATGGGCAGTCGGTTTCGAGGCGCGAGAAACACGGGTCAAGGGCTGATGCTTTAATCGTTTTTCAGCTCGCGCACGGCCGAGACGCTTCTGTTGCCACAACAACCAGGAAAGGACATCTTGATGTCCACTAACGTCCCACGTTCCACCCCCAATGGCTTGGTGCTCACCTTGCGAGCTCACGGATACACCGCGCAAGTGGCAACCGTCGGGGCCGCGGTGGCTTCGCTTGAGTATCAAGGCCGAGCGTTGGTGCGAAGTTTTGATCCAGACGGCGTGCGCCCTGTTTATGCGGGGGCGCTGCTGGCACCGTGGCCCAACCGGGTGATTGACGCGCGCTACAGCTGGGACGGTGCGGAGCACCAGCTCGCCATCACCGAACCGGCACGTGGCCATGCGCTGCACGGGCTGGTTGTTAATACCGATTTTCAGCTCGTTGAGCACAGCGAATCGTCGGTGCAACTGAGCGCTTTGATTCCGGTTCAAGAGGGCTACCCGGCGGCGGTGCGCTTGGATGTTGAATTCACCTTGGGGAGCGAGGGGCTGCGGACCGTCGCCACCGCCACCAATCACGGCCCGGGGGAAGTGCCCTTTGGGTGGGGTTCGCACAGCTATCTGGTGGCTCCCGGCGGCAGTGTTGATGAATGGATTCTCCACCTTCCTGCGGAAAACATTCAGCTCACCGAAGGGGAGCGCTTGATTCCCCAGGGCACCGTTCGGGTCAGGGAACAGGCACCTGAGTTGGATTTCCAGACCCCGCGCCCACTAGGGAGCACGTTTATTGACCACGCCTACACCGGGCTTGCGGCAAGCAGCGCGGGGATCTACCGGGTGAGTGTTACCGATGCGACTGGTGCGGGTTCCCAGATGACCTGGGATCAGGCCTGCCCGTGGGTGCAGATCCACACCGCCGACCGTCCCGAGCCGGAGCTGAACCGAACCGGTCTGGCCGTGGAGCCGATGACCTGCCCGCCGGATGCATTTAATTCCGGCGCGGATGTTGTTCGTTTGGTTCCGGGGGCAAGCCATGAAGCGGCATGGACCATCGGTGCGGTGGGAGCCGCTGACAGCGAGTGAACAACCACTAAATGAACACAATCGAACACAAAGGATGTTGAACTAAACATTTTGTGTTTGAATAGTAGCGATCACCTGTCCCCGTCATCCGTCAAGGACCCAAGCCCATGAATGAGAACCTGCCCGGACAACGGCGCCAACGCATCTTGGAGCGTGTGCGGGCGACCGGCGCGGTCAAGGTGGCCGAACTGGCGGCGGAGCTCGGCGTCTCGGACATGACGGTACGCCGGGATCTGAATCTGTTGGTGAAGGCCGGGGAACTGCACAAGGTGCATGGAGGTGCCCTGCTCCAGGAAGGCGCCTCCGCAGAAGAACCCGGGTTCGCACGCAAATCCGCATTGCAACTGGGTGAAAAGGCGGCGATTGCGCAGGCTGCGGCGCGGTTGGTTGAACCGGGGATGTCCGTGGCGTTATCCTCGGGCACCACTACCTACGCCCTGGCCCGCGAACTGCGCACCATCCCGGAGCTGACCGTGGTGACCAATTCACCACGCATCGCTGACCTGCTGCACGATGCTCCGGCCAGCGGTCAGACCGTACTGCTCACCGGTGGATTACGCACCGTATCGGACGCGCTGGTAGGACCGCTGGCCACCGCCGCATTGAAAACCCTGTACGTGGATCGCAGCTTTCTGGGTATCCACGGGTTCAGCGGCACCGACGGGTTAACCACTCCGAACATGTTGGAGGTGGAAGTAAACCAGTTGCTGCTTGAACGCAGCGACAGCGCGGTGGTGCTGGCCGACTCCACCAAATGGAACCTGCGCGGACTGTATAGCATCGCACCGCTAGACGCCGTGGATATCCTCATCAGCGATGCCGGGCTGCCAGAAGAAGCAGTGAGCACCCTTGCCGAACACATCAAAGACCTTAGATTGGAACAGGTGATTTCAGAATGAACACATCGCCTCAGGGTACAGCCCCGGTGTCAGCCGCAACGCACCACACCCATCACCTGGCCGACGGGCGCGAAGCAATCTTCTTCGCCGATGAGGGCCATCAGCTGCCGGACTCGGTGATTGACCGCCGCCCGTTGGACCCGCGCGGGCAACCGGGGGAACTGCGCTACGACCGGTTGACCGGTGATTGGGTTGCAGTGGCAGCCCACCGTCAGGCCCGCACCTACCTTCCTCCGCAGGAAGAGTGCCCCTTGTGCCCCAGCACCGGAGAGCGCCTGAGCGAGATCCCTGCCGACGCATTTGATGTGGTTGTTTTCGAAAACCGTTTCCCTTCGCTGGGCCCGGTCGCCGCGGCGCTGCCCGAGCCGGGTCCGCTGTCTGCGCAACAGGTGCCAGCTAGCGCCTTTGGCCGTTGCGAGGTCGTGGTGTTCACCTCCGAACACCACGGATCTTTCAGCCAGCTGGATGACACCCGGGCTCGAACCGTGATCGAGGCGTGGGCCCAACGCACCTCAGCGCTCTCCGCGCTGCCCGGAATCCAGCAGGTGTTTCCGTTTGAGAATCGTGGGCAGGACATCGGTGTGACCCTGCATCACCCGCATGGACAGATCTACGCCTATTCCTACCTCACCCCGACCGCGCAGAAAATCTCCGAACGGTCGGTGGCCTATCTGGCGGAAACCGGCCGCACCCTGATGGGCGACCTGCTGGCGGCAGAGCGCATGGACGGTTCGCGGATGGTTGTCGAAGGCGAGCACTTCTCCGTGTTTGTTCCGTACGCGGCGCGTTGGCCGTTGGAAGCTCACCTGGTGCCGCATCGGCACGTGCCGGATTTCGCCGCACTGAGCGACGCGGAGAAGGACGAATTGGCCCTGATGTACCGGGACCTGACCCGCAGGTTTGATGCGTTATACGACACTCCCACCCCGTACATCGCCGCCTGGCATCAAGCCCCGCTGACCCCGGCGCGGGAAGCCGGTCGGCTGCACCTGCAGCTGACCAGCCCACGCCGGGCCGCGGACAAACTGAAGTTCCTTGCCGGCTCGGAGGCCGCGATGGGCGCCTTTATCAATGATGTTCCCGCGGAGCAGACCGCGGCCCGACTGCGTGAGGTCAACCTGTGAGCGCCAGCCAATCCGCCGAAACCACCACCCGCATTGACGCCTTGCGCCAGGGATTTGCCCGCACCTATGGCCGGCAGCCCGACGGGGTATGGCGTGCCCCGGGTCGGGTCAACCTGATCGGTGAGCATACCGACTACAACCTGGGTTTTGTGCTGCCGTTCGCCATCGACAAAAATGCGCTGGTCGCCGTGCGCCGCAAGTCAGCCAACGAGCCGGATGCCGCACGACTGGATTTCGCCTCCACCTTTGAAGCCGGTGCTCAGCCGCCCATCACCAGTGTGCCGCTAGCGGACCTGGAGCCGGGATCGGTCTCCGGCTGGGCCGCCTACCCAGCCTCCGTGGCCTGGGTTTTGGGGCAGCAGGACGGAGTCGATCTCTCGGGTTTCGAGCTCCTGGTCGACTCCGACGTGCCGGTGGGCTCGGGCCTGTCCTCCTCGCATGCGCTGGAGGTCGGCACCATTGTGGCCCTGAACGAACTATTCGAGCTGGGGCTTTCGGCCACCGATATGGCCCGGCTGACCCAGCGGGCGGAGAACGAGTTTGTGGGTGCGCCCACCGGCATCATGGATCAAAGCGCCTCGCTGATGTCCCACGCCGAACATGCACTGTTTTTGGACTGCCGCAGCATGGAATCCAGTGCGGTACCGCTGCCATTGGCCGCGCACGACGCGGTGGTGTTGGTGATCGACACCCGGGTGGAGCACTCGCACGTTGACGGCGGGTACGGGGCTCGTCGAGCCAGCTGCGAGGCCGCGGCCGCCGCACTGGGCGTGGAGGCCTTGCGCGAGATCAGCTCGGTGAGCGAACTTGAGGCACTGAGCGACCCGGTGACACTGCGCCGCGCCCGGCACATCGTCACGGAAAACCGGAGGGTCTTGGATACCGTCAAAGCACTGCGTGCCGGTGATCTGCACGCGGTGGGGGCCCTGCTGAATTTGTCTCATGAATCCATGCGTGATGACTATGAAATCTCAAGTATTGAACTGGATGCCGCGGTAGAAGCGGCACAGTCCGCCGGGGCAATCGGCGCGCGGATGACCGGTGGCGGTTTTGGCGGTAGCGCCATCGCGCTGATCGGCAGGGAGCAGATCCCCGCGGTCAGCCAGGCGGTCTACGAGGGCTTTGAGCAGGCAGGGTATTTGCGTCCGAACATTTTCACCGTGATTGCTGACGAAGGCGCCGGCCGGGCCTAAGCCGAGCGTTGTCCCGCCGCCGGGTTATGGCCGTCCGGCGTTCAGGCGGCGCTCGGTGATGCGGATGGCGTGCGTGGTGGCCACGGTTGCGATCACCCATGTCGCGGCGTTCAGTACCAAGGCGGCGACGATGAAGCTGGCAAGGGTGTCTCCGATGGCTAATGACATCCAGAGATTGGGCACAAGGCACAGCACCGCGGAGCTCACGGCAGCCACGATGGGAAAACGTGTTGGGGGCAGGGACCAGCGTCGATGCCATAGGCGCAATACCGCATAGGCGACCGCTGCCGTCAGCAACCCGAAGACGATACCAATCGGGAGGCCAGCAATGATGGTGAACAGCGCGTCAGCAAGGGGACTCAATGCGGCGACGGATTCTAGTTGTTCACGTGTGCGCAACTGGCTCATGAAGATCATGAACACGGTATACAAAACGGTCATCACTGCACCGGCCACAGCGCCTCGACCAAGCATGCCAAAAAACAGTTCGGAAGGATGGCTCACACGCAGTTGGGTCATGTGCTCAGCTTAGAGCGTGGACCTTGGCAATGATCAATTGATATTCGAGGCTTTCGTTCCCCGGAAGACTGGCGCTCCCGTGAGAACGTTACCCAAGGAAAGAATCTGCTGTACCTCTGATTGCACGAGCCCCAGCAATAGCCTTATAACACATATTATAAATTGGAGTGTAGGGATTCTATTTTCAAGCCTCAGGAGGTAGTCGTGGGCCACGTTATTGAATCACCACGCGATAGCGAGATGGCAGCCGAGCTGCTTCGCGCCAGGGAGCTTTCAGAGGTAGCCCTGTTGGACTACAAGCGATGCTTAGGACGGCAGCCAAACAGATGACGCAAACTCGGATGGCAGAAATTCTGCGTATATCGCAGCCTGCAGTTGCAACGGCATTGCAGCGGGCCGCGAAGGTTCCTGAGACTGTTGCGAACTTCAAAGCTGCATCGCCGCATGAAGTTTGCCAGCGCTATGCGGCGGGACTGATTGACCGTGATGAAGTTGTGCGCGGGCTGGTAGCGTGGCCGTACAGCGATACGCCGAAGTTCAATGAGTTTGGCGAAGTTCAGGGTGACGCCACGGGTACGTTTACGGACGTGGAGAACGCTGTCATGTTTGGTTTGATTGATGACTCAATCTATGAGGAAGTTTTCAACCAATTGGCCGACTAGTCGCGCACCCAAGGGGAGCTGCCGTCCAAGTGAGGGTGGTCATAGCGGGAAGCGGCAACAAATTCGCCTCGCCCCGAGAGGAGCCCTCGATGCTCGCCCCAGGCCTCGGAGCACGCTGCTCAAACAGAAAACGGTCAGGCCGACTTTGCGCGAGAGGTAAGTCAGTGCTCGTGTATGAGGCACCAGGCGCGGAAGACCTTGGTCTGTTCCACGAATCGTCGGCGACTTGTCTCAGATGCAGGACCTTGTTCCACAGGCGTCTTCTCAGAACGGTCGCATAAATTGGCATCTCTCTCATTTGTGTGACCATGCACGGAGTAGAGCTATGATTATCCTTAGTCCAGCGCGGGGAGTTTGTAGTGCAAATTAAGTGTTTTCGTGTTGAGAACTTCAGGCGGCTTAAGAGTGCTCGAGTTGACCTCGAGCAGGAGCGCACCATATTTGTCGGCGCAAACAACAGCGGTAAGACTTCGGCCACGCAACTGTTCCAGATGTTTCTGTCGCAGAATCCTCGTGCGCCGTTTCAGATTTACGACTTCACTGCCGACTGTTGGGAAGTCTTCGATTCCTTCGACATCGACGACGGGGATCCAGACGTCGAACTTCCTCGAATCACGTTCGATCTGTGGTTCGAGGTCGACGAGGATAACCTCCACCGAGTGCTCGATCTCCTACCGAGCCTGGACTGGGAAGGTGAACCCGTAGGCGTCCGCATGGTGTACGCGCCACGGGACGGCGCCAAATTGGTCGCGAACTATAAGGAAGCTCGTGATAACGCCGAGGCGACTACTGGTGGCGTCGAGACGTCCTACAAGCCGTGGCCACAAACTATGGTGGAGTACTTGACGAAGCGGCTTCAGCAGGAGTACGAGATCAAGTATTATGCACTCGACGCTAATGAGTGCGACGACCAGTTTGTTCCGAACGACGGGTATGAGCCGTTCTTCCTTGGCACTCACACAACGGGCGCGTCGAGCATCGTTGACTCGATTATCCGCGTCGACTTCCTGAATGCGCAGCGTCATCTGGCCGATGCTAACTCACAGGGCAGGAGCGAGGACCTCTCGAAGCGTCTGAGTCGCTTCTATGAGCGGGGTCTTCAGAAGTTGGATAACGACTTAGAAGCTCTCGGAGCTATCGCGGAGTCGGAGGAACGGCTTAACAAGCACTTCGCCGACGTCTTCGGACCGACTCTCGCGCGGCTGAGGGAAGTGGGCTATCCCGGCGTCGCCAATCCTGGTTTGGTAGTCAAAGCATCGTTCAACGCCCATGGCATTCTCAGCGCCAGCGCTAAAGTCCACTACTCGCTCCCGGCACCATCGAGTGCGGGCGTGACCATCGATCAGATGCTTCCCGATCAGTACAATGGCCTTGGCTTCAAGAATCTCATCTACATGGTCGTAGAAGTGCTTGATTTCCATCAGGCTTGGGCGGACGCCGAGAGCGACCGGCCGCCGATCCACCTCGTCATGATCGAGGAGCCAGAAGCCCACCTGCACGCTCAACTACAGCAAGTGTTCATCCGGAAGATTCTTGAGATCTTGCCCGCACCCGAGCTGGACTTTCAGACCCAACTGGTGGTCACGACACACTCGCCGCACATCATCTATGAGAGCAACTTCAAACCAATCCGGTACTTCTGCCGATCGGTCGCGCCGAACGGACTCCACTGCAGTGACGTCAAGAATCTGTCGGTGTTTTACGACGACGAGGAGGCGACGACACGGGAGTTCTTGCAGCAATACATCAAGCTGACCCATTGTGATCTCTTCTTTGCGGATGCCGCCGTTCTCGTTGAAGGGAACGTCGAGCGCTTGCTGCTACCACTCGTCATTGAGCGGTTCGTGCCCGAGCTCCGCTCAAGTCACCTGACAATCCTTGAAGTCGGCGGCGCCTTCGCGTACAAGTTCGCCAAGCTCTTGGACTTCCTGAGCCTTCCGACGCTCGTCATCACGGACCTCGACAGTGTGGCTGTTCCCGACACCACGGGAACAGACGATGAAGATGACAAGCGCGCCTCTGCCTGCGCGGTAGATACCCCTGGAGCGATCACCTCCAATGAGACGCTGAAGCAATGGCTCCCGAAAATCGAGGAGATCGGTGAACTGCTAGCGGCCAGCGCTGACCAGAAGGCGCCCGTTAGTCCTGACGGTAGCCCTGGCTTGGTTCGAGTTGCCTATCAAACCAGTGAGACGGTCTCCTGGCAGAAGGCCCAAGCGATTCGAGCAGGTCGGACGTTGGAAGAGTCGTTCGCACTTCAGAATCTCGATTGGACGCAGAGCGTGGAGGGCAAAGATCTCGGACTGCGCATCCCTAAGGCGTCAGATCTGTCGATCACGGAGCTGCATGAGAGGCTCTTCAAACGCGTTAAGGGCTCGCACTTCGACAAGACTGCCTTCGCTCTTGGCGTGATTGCGGCGGCAGAGCAGTCCTGGAAACCTCCCGCGTACATTACCGAAGGCCTTGAGTGGCTGCGTGAGCAACTGCAGCTTGTCGTGCCGGAGGAACTTGTCAACCAGGCAACCGGGGAGTCCGAGGCAGAATGACGACACGAGTTGACGCGCCCGACACTGAAGCCGATCGTCAGATTCAAGCGATCCTGGACCGAAATCAACTGACCGGGTTCACCGTCGTGGCCGGCGCAGGATCAGGCAAGACCACGTCGCTAGTGAAGGCGCTGGCGCATGTAACGAGAACCCGCGGGCCGTCGTTGCTCGCAAAGACACAGCGCGTCGCCTGCATCACCTACACCGAGATTGCCGCGAGGGAGATCCATGAGGAGATCGGCTACGATCCTCTCGCCTCTGTATCAACGATCCATAGTTTCTTGTGGGAGCTGGTGAAGCCATTCCAGAAAGATATCAGCGTCTGGGTTGCGGCTCGCATTGACGAGCAGATAGCGGGGCTTCGTGAGAAGCAAGCGAACTATAAGTCCCGCACGCATCAGACGACCAAGAACAACGACGCAGCGGATCTAGAGAAACGTCGATATCAGCAGGATGCTGTGAAGGACGTCAAGCGGTGGACGTACGGTATCGGTGCCGACTACGCCCACGGCATCATCGGCCATGCGGACGTGATCAAGATGGTGCCTGAGATGATCCTCGAACGAAGGCTCCTGGCCCAGCTTGTAGGCCGGCAGTTTCCGTTCATCTTTGTGGACGAGAGTCAGGACACCTTCCCTGAGATCGTCGAGGCGCTGAAGCATGTTTGGTCGCTCGCGGGTGGGACGGTGTGCCTCGGCTTCTTCGGTGACCCGATGCAGCAGATTTATCAGCAAGGTGTCGTTTCGGTGCCACCGGAGCCCGGGTGGGTGAATGTCGACAAGCCACAGAACTTCCGCTCGTCAAAGCGGGTGCTGGCTTGTGTGAACGCCGTTCGTTCAGAAGGGGACGCGCTCCAACAGATCAGTGGCTTATCGGTGCAGGCAGACGGTGAGGCGTTCTGTTTCGTTCTTCCGTCAGACGACCAACGGAGTGATCGGCTGGAGCTTGTTCGGTCGTGGCTCGACGAGCATAGCACCTCTGGGAACTGGACCCGCCCCGCGCGCGAGGACGGCTCTAAGATCTTGATGATCACGCACCGTATGGCGGCTAAGCGACTTGGCTTCGAGAATCTCTACGCAGCGTTCAAAGACCAAAAGGCCGGCGGTCTGGATAAGGCCTTCGAGGAAGGCAACGCGTGGCCCCTGACTCCGTTCAGAGATGTGATCCTGCCGCTCTGCTTAGCGAAAGATGCAAGTTCGCCGGCAGTTCTGGCGGTGCTGAGAGAGAACAGCCCCCTTCTGCGTACCGGCCAGGCGTCCCATCAATTAAAGGCCGTCCTGGCATCGGGCAAGGCGGCCGTTGGAAAGTTGCGCCAGCTCGCCTTAGATCCTTTCACCGCAAAGCTGGGCGACCTGCTCCGCACCGCATTCAACGATGGTCTCCTCGAACTTGATCCTCGAATGGCTGCGTACCTCCGCCCGGGAGGCGAGCACAGCGTCGTGCTCGATGAACCGGTGGTCGACGTGTTGAATGCTATGTCCGAGTGCGTTTTGTCCGAGTTTGAGGGTTACTTGGCTTATGTCAAGCACGAGTCACCGTACTCCACACAGCACGGTACGAAAGGCGCAGAATTTGAGCGCGTGATTGTGGTCCTCGACGACAAGGAAGGGCGATACCCCCTGTACTCGTATGACAAGTTTCTCGGCCTGAAAGAGCTGTCGACTACTGATCTTGAAAACCAATCGAAGGGTGTCGACTCTGCAATCGAGAGGACACGCAGGCTCTTCTACGTCTGCGTCTCTCGTGCACGGGAGTCAATCGCCGTAGTTCTGTTTACCGATGACATGGACCGAGCCGTCGAGGCAGTTCGGGAGTCAGCGATCGGGCAGCATGTTCAGGTTCTTACCGTCGGTGACTTGTTACCGCTGACATGACGGAGGCGGATCGCACACCGGTTACACACAAGGTTGGTACTGGCGGCTCATGGGTCTTTCTGATCAGAATTTTTCACAGGGTTCTTGCCTCCGTGGTCCAACTTAGGTCACGGTGCCCGCTTGGCTTGAAGTATGGCAGTCGTCACTTTTGTGCCGCGATCTGCACAGCAATATTTCAGGTCCGTACAGGGGGCGGCTCCTGTGTTGGTGCGCCAGGCCGCTTAGGGCGTGTCTTCTAATTCCTCCGCGCTGATTTGCCAACTTAGTAAAAGGTGAGTTCTCGCCACCACTTCTCGGCAGACGCCGACATGGGAATAACTAGCCCCATTCATGCCCGATTCCACTGGAAAACGCGGACGCCCCTTCAACGAACATCGAAGAACAGTTGAAGGGACCGTCTACCGCTACCGAGCTGGAATTCCATGGCTTGACCTGCCAGAACAGTTCGAGCCAAGGCAATCGGTCTGGAAACGCCACCGCCGCTTCAGTAGCGACGACAGTTGGGATACCGCACTCGGCGTCCTGCTATCCCATGATGATTCACGAGATCTGATCAACTGGGAGGTACTCGGTGGACTCCACGATCCATCGTGCCCACCAGCACGGCACCAACGCCACCCGCCACACAGGGGGATCTGTCTAATCACAAGAATCAGGCGATCGAACCCGCTGATCATGCCATCGGCCGATCGCGCGGTGGACTGAGTGCGAAAATTCATGCGCTCGTCGACGGCAATAGCTGTCCCCTGGTTTTGCTGTTGGGACCAGGCCAAGGCGGGGAAGCCTCGATGTTCGAAAATCTCATGGACTCGGTTCGCGTGGAGAAGCTCGGGCCTGGATCGGCCTGAACCCGTCCGGTGCGGGCCGTGGCCGATAAGGCTTATTCGTCCCGGGCCACCCGGAAATACTTGCGCGATCGCGGGATCCAAAGCGTCATTCCGGAAAAGGAAGATCAGAACGCGAACCGCACGCGCAAGGGTTCCGCGGGCGGGCGGCCGGTGTCCTATGACAAGACGTCGACACGCCGTCATGTCGTGGAGTACAGCTTAAACTCGTTGAAGCAGTGGCGCTCATTGACCACCCTATCCGATAAGTTCGCCATCACTTACCGAGCCGCAGTGGTCATGCATGCTGTGATGGTGTGGAGCGCGGCTTTGAGCCAATAAAGAGACGCGTCCTAGGCGTTTACCGTCATTGTGCATCAGGTTGGCTCACTGACACTTGCTGAGGGTTACAGCACAATCAAATATCTAGTTCAGGGCTCGGTAGCTGCACTTAGCCGAAATGACGGTCCGCATTGCTGGTGCGATTGAGGATGATTCCCATTCTACGTGCCGGTGGCTATCAGTTCATAATGAGCTCGTAATCGAATATGATGAGTAGCATGCGGACGCGCGCGATGGGTGCATGACGCAATCAGACGACGGACTTTATTGGAACGCCGGTACGGCGGTGAAGCTAAAATTCTGGCGGCGCGTCGGTCAAACAATTACGTTGAAGGTAACTCAAGCGCATGGGGAGCCACTCACCGATTTGACTCCTGCTCGGAGCAACATTAACGCCTTCAAGCGACAATAGGTGAAATTGTAATTCGAGCGTGAGCCAATGCTACTTCCTGGAAGCACTCTTGTCGATGGAGTATTTCAGCTCGCAACTTGCGTAGAGGACACACGCAGAAAGAATCAGGATACTCCCAGGGGTTGCTGTCCCGTCGCCGAACGCGAAGATCGAGCCAAATGCGAAGAGCAGCACTGAAGCGCTTATTAGAAAGAGGGAGCGATAGGCGGCTGACGTTTGATCCGATGGCAATTGCTCATTCATATGGCCAATCTTACCTGAAATAGTCGACAAGCCGATCGCAATCAGCCAGCTCTTAGCCTATTTGCCCGCTAGTTGCAATGCCGTTAAGTTAAGGAAAGCACGCATTAAACCAGCCCTGAGCGGTCCCGTCTTAAAATGCGAGATGACCACCTGACCTGACTATACGAAAAGAAGGAACACCTGTTAAGCATGTAAGTATTCGACGCTTACCACAGAAACAGGAGTTCCTTCTTCAATGCCATTCTCTCGCCCTTCAACCCATTCCACCGAATCCAAGACCTCAAACATGTGGGCCGCAGGGCACCTTGGCGACCTGACCGAGCAGCTACCAGCAGATCTCATCGATCAAGCACTGGCCAGCACCGGTGCCACCGAGAAAAGACGACGGCGCCTACCGGCACGAGTCGTGGTGTACTTCGTCATCGCCCTGTCACTGTTCACCTCGTTAGGATACGAACAGGTCTTCACCAAATTTCGACTTGGCGGCAACGTTCTTCAACCAGTCACCGCCACAGCGTTGAGCTTGGCACGCCGACGACTCGGCACAGCGCCCTTACAATGGCTCTTTGAAATGCTCCGCGGCCCAGCAGTCACCACGAACAAACACGCCTCCTTTTACCGGGGTTTACGCCACTGCGCTGTTGACGGAACCTTCGTGACCGTCGCAGACACCGAATCCAACCTCACCCGCTACCAGAAATATCCGGGCCGTCAGATCTCTGGATATGCCCAAGCACGCCTGGTGGCAGTCATCGCCTGCGACACAAGAAATATTATCGACGCGACGTTCGGAGCCTTCGGCACCGGGGAAAACGACTACTTCCGCCGCCTCTTACTCTCCTTGCATCCAGGGATGCTCCTCATGTCTGATCGGAACTTTGACGGTGCGCGCATGCTCACTGAGATCGCTGAGACAGGCGCTGATTTTCTCGTCAGAATCAGAAACAACCGGCGCCTACCGGTGTTGAAGAAGCTGTCTGACGGGTCGTATCTGTCCAGGATTGGCGGGCTCGAAGTGAGAGTTCTTCACGCAACGATTAGTGTTGAAACTCCTGGTGAAGCGTGCCGTATTGAGAAGTATTCTTCGGTGACGACCCTGCATGAGGTCAGGGATGGAACCGTGACTGAGCTGGCTGGGGTTTATCACCAACGGTGGGAAGTTGAGACATGTTTTCGTGAAGTGAAAGCATCGTTGCTTCAGGGCGCGGTGCTACGGTCGAAGACTCCCGCGATGGTGGGGCAAGAGATTTATGGGTTGTTGCTTGCTGAGCAATTGTTGCGCACGGCGAGTGAAGCGACGAATCAGGATCCTTGGTTGGATCCTGATCGTGCGAGTTTCACGATCACGCTCAATGCCGTGAGCCGGCGGGTGACGGTATCGCGGGGCACCGGCTGCAACCGCATGTGCGGCACCACGGGTTCGGGGTGGTGACCTGGCAGACGATCTCAGCTTTCTCTTCGCTCACGTGTTGGCCGGTCGCGGTAAGGCCCAGCTGGTCAAGGCCGGTGAAGGTTATGAGGTCTGGTGCGGTGAAAGTAGGATTAAGCACGGTCGAGGTCTTTCGAAGAGGGTTGTGTGGTAACTTCCATTCTTCGCGAAGGTCTCGACTTTTTTGTGTTTTGCGACACGCCCGGGATTCGGGGTGTTGGTTTGAGGTGGTTACACTCTAAATCCGGAAGGGCCAGCAAGGAAATCGCAATCCGAATGTTTTAGCCGCTTGATTTATTGCCCGCTGTTTACTAGATTATCCACTGAGGTGATTAGATTGGCAGTCATCGGCTCCTCACCTTGTCACTTTATAACCTAGAGGAAGTAAGCAATGTCAAAGAAGTATCGATTAATCACGGCCACTCTCGCAGGGCTCTCCCTTGCAATTGCACCAATTGCCGGTGCAACTGCAGACGATTCACTCGTAAACCCTGAAAACGAACAGAACTACTCAGTTACTTTTCCAACCAGCAACAATCTGAATGTTGCGATGCCAGCTGCTAGCAGCACGTCCCGTGGTGGGGTCTTGTCCGGGGCGGCGACAGAAAAAGTAAATAAACACAAAGGTTCCTTCAGAATCTCATTCTCAAGCGGAGTGGTGCTGAATCGAGCATTCATGCCTTCTCAGGCAACCATTTCAGGTGAATCTCAAAACATCTGGAAGGGAACCAAGGTGCCCAGCAAGATCTCTCTAACTGATAAAATCGTTGTCTCCGGAGTTGGACTGACCGCAAGCGCTTCGAACTCAGGCGTCAACGTGGGCGGCTCGCTGACCACAAAAAACATGACCTGGTCGTCATCAGCTTCTAAGAAGAAGAGTATTTCGCACACCCTGCGGAACTGGAAATTTGGCGGTATGGGAGTATACCGAGTCCAGCAAGGACTCAATGGAGCCGTACACTTCGGCAGCGCCGCCTATGATAACAATGTCGGACAGATGTAGGCGCGGGTTTGTCTAAAAAAAAGACGCGGATAGTGGCGGTATGTTTAGTCATGCCGCTACTATCTTTGCTATTGAACGCATGCACAATGACACCGAGTCGACCCAACGAGGTTGAAACAGAAGTGTGCGCTGAATTCTTACCTAGGACTTTGGCGTTGGAGTCATCGCCGGGCAAAGGCTACTTTGGCCACGGGAATCTATTACAACCGTCGCTATATCAAACAGCTTGGCGTATGAAGCTACTAGATTCCCAACCTCCAGCGCTGGACACCTCAAGGGTTTCTACTCTGGCGACTGGAGTCTTGATCAATCCGGAAGATGCGCCGCTTGACGCGTTATCGCAAAGCAGGATAGATCAAGTGCATTTGTCATCCATGCTCCTGCACTCCACAGGAACATTATCTAGTCAGACTTCTCAGCAAATTCAGGAGGAATTAGGACAGCTGATCTCAGAAGAAGGCAGCGTTTCCGCTGAATCTGGCGATGAGCCGGATATCCGCGCTGCGATGCTGGCTGCTGATATTTATGCACTGCTTGATTCGGAACCTCCGAGAGAGTTTCAGATGTATATTCAGCAACAAGTTTCAACGTTAAACTCGAATATGCAATCTGGGGAAATAGATGAAATCGGCATTCCTGTCCTCTCTGCAGCCGCGGAACTAGACCTCGTAAAAGCAGATGCAACAAAGGACCTCCTTGCTTCATGGCAGAAAAGACTATCGTCGATTGCGAACGATCCCTCTTTGCTATCGGCATATTATCGGTTAGGACTCGTGGCAAAATCGATTGATTACACAATCGAGCGCGTTGATCCATCACGTTTCGAGGCACTTCGTACCAGTAACGGCCTCTACTCCATCTCGGGAGACGGGTTTGACCCGCAGGCAACTTATTATGCTAGGGAAATAGGTCTCATCCAAGATCAAGGCATAGAAGAAGCAGTGATTTCAAAGGTGACGGCCACAGGCTGGATTAGTCCAGACTTCGGAGCGGATCTAGCCTCATCCTACGAATCGAGCACGCTCACTGCCCAATGTAATGCTGTCCCAAACAGCTCCCGCAAAATTGTTCGTGAATATATGGATCGACCTGAAAAGGATCTGCTCGGGATTTTCCAAGCTTGCAGCATTGATCAACACGAGGATGTGCTAGACGAAACTGATATGCGAAACATAGAGTGGGCACTATCGGAACTTATTGAAAAATCGGAAAGTCTTGATGTCAGGCAGCTCACTCAGATTACCGCAGCATTCGATACTTGTAGCCTAGGCATCCCAGTAGAACTTGAATCAAAAGTTGAATCACTAAAATTTCAGGATTCGAAAATGATTTTTGATCTTCAGAAGTATAAATATCTTGGATCCGTTTTCGACCTTCCTGAGATTCAATCGGAGGTTTCCAAAACAATAGGAAGCTATCGGGCTGGAAGTGAGTTTTGCGTCGAGAGTCCTTGCGACGAGTCGCAAACAGATGTTCTTGCAACTGCTATTGGGCTGACGATAGAACCTGGTGCTGATTCGGATACGGAGAAGGTTCTAGACCAACTATGGGAGAAGTTCGACGGTGGTGACCAAAATAGAACAATTTCTCCCTTGGAAGCACTCGGGCTCAAAGCGATTGAAGAGTCGTCAATTAGCGTTCTAGATGAGTTGATTTTTCTTACGTGATTTTCGCTGCTAAGAAATTGCACCAATCGGTAGCTCGCCAATATTAGGGCTTTCGATTAGGCCTGCCCGCCCACCGATACTTCACCAATCCCGTTATCTTTTTGATAGTCCCTCAAAAGAGGCTCATAGGGACTGGCGGCCGACCAGCCTCGGCATGGTGTCTTGCCCCTGTCCAACCAATGATCCGGGGGTGTTGCCACCGAGGCTGGGAAGGCAGCAGGGTGATTGCTGATGAGGGCGCGGTGCCAAGAAATTGGACGCCTGTCACAACGGGCTCTTCAGAAATAAGAGTGTAACCGTTTCAAACCAACACTCCGGATCCCGGGCATGTCGCCGAGCCCGAAAAAGTCGAGGCCTTCCAGAAGAATGGAAGTTACCACACTCACCATTCTTGAAAGACCTCGACGTTGCTCAATTCTACCTTCACCGCACCAGACCTCACGACCTTCGCCGGGTTTGACGGCCTGGGCCTGACCGTGACCGGCCAACACGTGAACGAAGCGAAAGCCGAGATCCTCTGCCAGGTCACCACCCCGAACCCGTGGTGCCGTACGTGCGGTGCAACGGGCATTCCCCGAGATACCGTCACCCGCCGGCTCGCCCACCAACCCTTCGGCTGGCGGCCCGGTCCACCACCCTGGTCATCAAACACCGCCGCTACCGGTGCGCCCACTGCCAACACCTGTGGCGTGAAGACCTCACCCGAGCCGCCGACCCACGGCAGAAAATCAGTAAAACCGGACTACGCTGGGCGTTGGTCGGGCTGGTCTGCCAACACCTATCCATCTCCCGCATCGCTGAAGGCCTCGGCGTCAGTTGGAACACCGCCAATGACGCGGTACTGGCCGAAGGTCAACGCCTGCTCATCAACGACCCCACCCGCTTCAACGGCGTCAAAGTCCTCGACGTGAACGAACACGTGTGGCGGCATACCCGCACCGGAGACAAGTACGTCACCGTGATCATGGACCTCACCGCAGTGCGTGACGGTACCGGCACTGCCAGGCTGCTGGATATGGTTCCAGGCCGTTCCAAAGCCGTGTTCAAAACCTGGCTGGCTGAGCAAGATGAGCACTGGAAGCAAGGCATTGAAGTTGTGGCGATGGACGGGTTCACCGGCTTTAAAACCGCAGCCGTTGAGGAACTGCCCCAGGCAGTGGAGGTGTTGGATCCGTTTCATGTGGTCAAGCTTGGCTCCGAAGCCCTGGATCAAACTCGGCAGCGGGTTCAGCGCGAGGTCCACGGCCGGCGAGGACGCAAAGAAGATCCTCTCTACAAGGCTCGGCGCACCCTGACCACGGGGCTATCCTTGGCCACGGAAAAGCAGAAAGCCAAGCTCGAATCCCTGTTCAAACAGCCGGAGCATGAGCCAGTGCAACTGGTCTGGAGCGTGTATCAGCGGATGGTTGATGCCTACCGGCACCCGAAGCCCGAGGTTGGCCGGTGGGCGATAGAGCAACTCATCGCCGAGATCGGGACGAAGGTACCGAAAGGGTTGCCAGAGCTGCAGAAGCTCGGCGGGACACTGTGGCGCAGAAGGACGGACATCCTCGCGTATTTTGACCATATCGGTAGCTCGAACGGGCCTACCGAAGCAACGGCTGGCTGGAACATCTGCGGGGTATCGCCTTGGGATTCAAGAATTCGACGCACTATATCGCACGGTCGCTGTTGGAGACCGGCGGGTTTAGGCCGCGGTTACACCCTCAATCCTGAAGAGCCGCATCGTCACGCAATGCACAAGCGAGATCCCTGCTGGTTGGAATCATGCCGGGACAGCAGGAATAGAGACGAATCCTCTTAGTGCAAAATCTCGCCATTTCGTTTCAATTTTTCGGAATTCAAAGTCTTCTATAACGGTAATTGACGACTGTATAATAATTTTAGCTAAGGGTGCCCCAACGCACCGATTTAATCCTGCCCCGAAAGCGAGGTGTTGAGATGCATTTGGGCGACTCGGGACAAGATCTTTTGCGGACGGGAAAACGCTTTCATCTCTGTTTGCAGCAGCCAAGCTAAGCAGTATCATCTCGCCTGAGAAAACTGCAGTACCCCCAATATTCGTATCCTCGGTTGCCCACCGGAAAGCACCAGGGAATACCGGGCCATCGAATCGGAGAAGTTCATCAACGTTTAAGTCACTAAATGAAAAGACTTTCGACATATCACTGATACCGAGGGCTAGGCAGGCTAAAGCGGAAGCGTTCGCTGTTGGCTCGAGACCTGCCATGACCATCAAACAGCATATTGTGCCAGTCTCGGTCGGCGATACTTGCTTTCTGCGCAAATCATCAATCAATCCGGGCGCGATTGAATCATTGGATGCAATGCGAACGAATGAATCTAGAAGTTGTTCAAGCGCATCTTCCGGGTTACTGTCCTCGCCTTTACCTAGATCGGGGCTAAGTCGGGAGTAGAGTCTTTCATGCTCACCACGGTATGCATTAGGGACTCCCAGCCAAGCGTTGAGGCTTTGTGCAGATACAGTTAAGAAGTATTCGGTAAACAGATCGAACTTTTTACCTCTCTTGCAGAGGCTATCCAAAACAGTCTCAGCAAGATTTAGTATCTCGAAAGAAGTCCCGGCCATCCTCCGTTGGCTCAGAGCGGGCAGAGTTAGCTTCCGGATCCTGTCTACTGGAGGCATAAGATCCTCAAATTTTTTCATGAAGCCCTCCCTGGCCCCTTCTGAACGAGGAGGTGTCCGAGTGAAGCTCGGGCTAGTTAGTACGTCTTTGACATCAGAATATGTTGTGAACATGCGAAGCGACTGGCCGGTAAAGAGTTTCACGGGAACGCCGCCACTGCGGCTTTGGTCACTCAAAAATTGGTAAGGATGGCTAAGTTCTGGACCACTGCTTGGTAACGGAATCGACATAATACCCCTTGGCTATATTAAGTCATGATTATACTCGACTAGTTCTAACGAATGATAAAATTCTCAGGTTACGTAAAGGAGAAATTTGATGAAGCTGTGTAAACATGTCTCGCTTGCCGGTGATGACAATGGGGCCAACCTACTCGACGGCAAGAGGGGAACATATTTTCAGCTCAATGCAACTGGAAGCATAATCCTCCATCGACTCTTGTCTGGGGAGACGATAGGAGAAATAGCGTCATACTTGTCGTCAGAATTCAGTGTCGATTCAGTTTCATGCGCGCAGGATATTGAGAGCCTAGCGAATCTGTTGAAAAAGAAGGGGCTGGTAGAATAATGGTTTCCAGCGAACAACTCATGCGTCCGATGGAACCACCGACGCAATCAATACGAGCGCGAATTTCAGTACTTGTAGCAGGTTTGATTTCTAAGGCGAAACCTTATCAGATTGAGAAAATTCAAAGATTTCTTAGCCGAAGGGCACGGCCAGCAACCGCCGTTGAGGTCTCTAGGGCGATCGACTCTGTGGTAGCGATTAGCCTGGTCTGCGCAGGGCAAGGATGCCTCCCTCGCTCTATTGCAGTATCGATACTTTGCAGAATGAACGGTGTATGGCCGGAATGGTGCGTTGGCGTTCGGAGAGAACCATTCATGGCACATGCTTGGCTAGAAGTGAACGGAGAGCCCATCAGAGAGCCCTTTCCCGCCGGATACCTTCAGACGTTAAACCGCGTTGTAGCCAAGGCTGGATAAGGTCATGGAGTCAATTATGCGACCGTAACCAGTTCTCAACACTCAATGTTGCCCAGAACGCTACCGGAGGCACTTGTCCCAGCGACATATTGGAGAAGTAATATCTAAATTTTTCAAATTCGATTAAACCCATCGAGCCAAGAATTGAAGTCTCCATGTAATCGAGGATAAACTCAGAGTTTACGCTTTGACCTCGATGCACATCTGCAGTGCCATCCGCTTTAGTGGGCCTGCTGAGAATTTCATGCGGAACCAAAGTCGACATCGCTTTTTTGATTAGTGGTTTAAACACGAAAGGATTAGATTTATCTTCTGGGCGTATTGAGAGTGCGGAAGAAATCACCTTTTCATCCAAGAATGGAGTGTTAAAATCTATCCCATAGTTACCCATTATTGTTGATATGCTTCGTGCGGCATTCCCTGAAGTTAATATGCTTTCGATTCCTGCAGATTGAGTTCTAGATTGCGCGGGCTCCTGTATGCCCTCAATTGTTTCGTTGCAGAATTTACTGGCAGATTCCACGGCAAAATCACTCATCCAAGGAGCTGCGCGGAAGGACTGAATGTTCCACGGATTCGCGGCATCCCGAACTCCCGGGCTAGGCTTTTTGATGTTACGGAGCTCTTTAATTAGGGTGGACTTATAGCTTATCCGCTCAGTGATGAGACGCCTTAGCGAGGATCTTTCCCAATGGTAAAGCGATTTATACTGACGCCCCAAGCGGTATCCAAGTAACGGCTTTTGCCGTATAAGATCGTGGATGAAGCTCGTGGGGGAGAGGAGTACTTCGTCGCCACCATGTCCCGATAAGTGTGTTTTCACATCCTCGGATCGCAAAAGCCCAGCGGTGTAACTGATGCGTTTCCACTGAGCGGCGCCAATGAACGGTTCATCCCACGCTATTGGACATTTACTGAAGTCCTCGAATGGCGATGGGATTTCACTCGGGGTAACCCTAATTTTTCTCACTTCAGGAAAGTGTCTAAAGCTCCTGTCAATCCATGACAAATCGTCATGAAGTTCATCGGAACTTCCCGAGGAGAAAGTAACCAGAGGGCTTCTCGTATTATTTGCTGCGATATATGCGATTGGAGTTGAGTCCAGACCGCCTGATACGTCCGCACCGCATTGAGGTTTTATGCTGCGAATTTTGATGGCTTCCGTGAGGGCCACTGCAAATTTCTCGGCGCCGTCATCAAGCGATAGCTCTGGTTGAGGTACATGCCAAAACTGTTTGTAAATGCTTCGTCCAGTATCTAGATTCAAAATCAATTCGTGCCCCTCAGGCAGCACGGAGACGTTGTTCCAGACGGAAGCATGGCTGAGCGCATATGGGACACTTGGAAAAAAGAGACGTGCCGCAAGAGAGCCGTGGTTGAGGTCAGACTGCGCTAGAAATGCTGCGATATCGGCATTTGAAGAGATGAATTGATTTTTTGGTTTCGCTGTTGATACGAAAACTTTTCGAGTGCCGGATACTGTTCCGCGCACTTTTAGCAGGTTCTCCTCGCGAATAATTCGGAAAGTGTCACCGGGCAGAGTGTCCAGGGCAATCTGCGTACCGGTAAAAATGGATTCCAAATGTTGAGAGGACGTTATGTCAGTATGCCCTAAAACAACTGCAGACTGAGCAGCAGTGTGATGGTAGTTCACAGGGGTGTGCAGCATCCTAGCGACTAAGAACGGCCTGCCAGAAGCATATCTGAGAATAAAGTTAGCCCAGGTTAGAACGACCTCGGCCGTGGAAGCGGAGTAAGCGTTATCTTCAAAGATAACAAACCAATCGTTTCCACGGCCGAAACGCTTCTCCGATAGGGCCATCGAAGAATTGTTCAAAAATTCGCTCACGAGCGTGCTAGCAGGTACCAGTCGAAGCCAAGTCCGGCTACTGCGCGCGTGTCGTCGTGGAAGTCACCGGCAACTGTCAGTACGGGTGCAACATAAGTGCTCTTTTTCATGCTTTGTCCCCTTTCGGAACGCTCTCGTCTTGATTAAATCAATTGACAAGTTCATTTTATCAATAGTGTTACTTCGTGGAGCTACTTGCCTCCTGTGTTCATGCTAGCAGTGAACAGTGATTGCAATGGACATATTTGTTAAATTACTTTTTGTTACGAGGGTGCGTCACTGGTCGAGGCCCGCGTAGGAATGTAGACCGTTTGCAAAAACATTCACTAATGTTGAGTTGATGATGATACATGTGAACCCTGCGATGTTGATTACTGCAGAGCGGGTTCCTCGCCAGCCGCCTGTAGAGCGAGCATGTAGGTATCCTGCGTAGACTGCCCATATGACAAAGGTCCAGACTTCTTTGGGGTCCCAGCCCCAGTACCTGCCCCAAGCTTGCTCAGCCCATATCGCGCCAGCTATCAGGGTAAAAGTCCAGCAGGCGAATGCAACGGTTGTGAGTCGGTATGACAAATTATCGAGTTCGTTGCTACTTGGAACTCGTTCTAACCAAATCCAGCGTCTTATTGACCCACCTGCTTCTGCGCGGGCTTTGAGTAGCTGGAGGATGACTAGGGCGAAGCTCACCGTGAAAAGTGCCGACGCGATAACCGCTACTGAAACATGGATGATTAACCAGTAGCTCTGAAGTGCCGGCACGAGATGCCCTACGGGGGTTGGAAACCCGATCGTTGCTGCACACATCATCAGTAGGGCGATTCCAATGATGAATGTTCCTAGGAAGCGTAAGTTCTTAAATATTAGTAACACTAAGAATACTGTGACTACAACTAGTGCTCCTGTTGTGAAGTACTCATATAGGTTCCCCCATGGAACACGGCGCGCGGCAACCCCACGAGTTGTAACGGCGGCCAAGTGAACAATGAATCCGAGAACCGAGAGGCCCAGCGCGACCTTACCAGTTTTGGTTGGTGGTTGTGTGTCGCGTTCTGAGGCTGCATCCCCTGCGCTGCTGGCGACTTGGCTCTGCGGTGTACCTGCATGAGCCCGTGCTTTGCTTCTGGTGGTGACTCGCAAAGTGGAGAGTGTTCCCATATCCCAGGCGAAAAAAATGAAAGCCATCAGATAAATCAGTGATGCGCTCAGCATTAGTAGTTCACTGACCTCCCCTAGCCCTTCATTGACTGGCAATAACATTTTGTCCCAACTCCTACTGACGACCATGTTTACTGAGAACAGGTGGCTACTCTCAAGGAACTTTTCTACATTTTGTAAAAATACCTATCCCAAGTCTGAACCTAATGTCATCTTCAGTTCAAGCCGACGCTGGTCTTTGGGAAATATTCTTGAGCGCCAGGAGCTTGGCTTGGGCTACCAATCTTAGAAACATGCCTCCGCAACGCCACGTATATGATTATTCGTTTTTTCATGTTGTGTCCACCGCCCGTTGTCCTGTTGTACGGGACAAGGAACGCGTATCGTTCTGAGCATGGATGCAGATATCGGTTATCTGCTTCGCAAATGATTTAGTCGTTTTGCAGAAAGGGTGAGTATGTGATTGCGTTCGCTCCGTCAGATGGGGATGAGCAGGAACAAGCGGAGCATTGGTATTTGGAAATCAATAGTCTCAAAGACTGCCAAGAATCTCTGACCTTGGATGAGTGGCACATCTACCGGAACGCATCTATTGGCGCCCAAGGAGTTGCTTGCGAAATGGGGGGAAGAATACCCCGGGGCTGGCGGACAGCAGTTCGGATGGTACAGCCTGGAACCCATCATTATGCAAACGCTGAATGCTGTAAAAGAAGCCCGTTTACTTGACGCGCGCCCTCTAGTGAGTGGGGACGTAGCCGCGGACCGGTTGAAGCCATGGAAACTCCCGACGCGAGGTCGGATCTTCATTGATAGCCCTGTCGACCTTGCCGGGAGCGGCTTTGTCCCCGCCCCGCTAGAAGAAGCCACTCTGATCACCTGCATTCCTGAAGATCCCACTGTGTGGCGGCTAACCGAGGTCGGAACCTTCCCCAGCTTTGAGGACCTAGACCTTGCTGATGCAGCGCTAGTGTATTGGGAGATGCGGAATAGTAACGACGTCGACAGCCGTGAAGCAGCTGAGCACCTCGAAGCTATGATCATTGCATCACTTTCGCCATGACGAATCCACATAAGATTTACACTCGCGCTACGAGTATCGCTGCCAACAACACTTTCCTGAAACCCGGGACGATTCACTGATCCTTCAAATCTTCTTGGCGGCTTTTACAGCGACAATGCTTCCCACAAGCAATGATGTAACGCTCAAAATCATCGATAAGCAAAGGACTACCACATACACGGTTGGAAACAACTGCAACGGTACTGACAGAACTGCCGTAATCATTGCGGCAACGAAATAGAGTGGCATCGCTACACTGGCTGCGACATGGCCGGCGTGCCAAGCCTCGTCACTCTTCATCAAGGCAGGCAATCGAATTCCCGAAAGGTGGTTACGCTTGGCGCCTGACGCTGCTTGAGAAACAAAAATCCACAACGTCGAATTCAAAACTACGAGCAACACTGCGCAACCAATAGCAGCACCCCAACCTGGGCTAGCCATGACTAATGATCCTTTCCTTGCGCCTCAAAACACAGCTAAGCTGCTCAACAAGCCAAACATAGGCGAGAGACAAACCAACTGTGAGCCTTGTAGTTGCTGGTCCCCTGTCAGTATTTGTGGAACATCGCCTGTAGTAGGACCGACTATTTTGGCGACCCGAAGCCGGAAACCCGTGTGTTTCTACCCGAGCATCGCAGTAAATTCTGGTCTCGCTGGTTCTGGATTCTAATCGGTGGATCCAAGTTTAGGCACTGCGAAGCTGAGCGGCGATCTGGTCCAGGGTACGGGCAATGGACACGGACTCATCCAACGGCAGCAACTCTGACTCAAGCAGCCCGGCCGCCAGACAGGTAGCCACATGCGCCGCTTCCCAACCCAGGCCGGCGGCAGGGGACTGCTCGGTGAAGTCCTGGGTATCAACGATCTGGCCATCGGCATCACGCAGGACCAGCTGCGCCGGAGCGTAGATGGCCCGTTCGATCTCCAAGGTTGCCCGGGTTCCGCCAATCCAGGTGCGTTGCGGTGTCTGCGTTTCGACACTCGTGAAGATACTGGCGGTGGAGCCATTCTGGTTCAGGAGCAGCGCGTTGACGGTGGAATCCACACCGGTGGGAGCCAACCTCCCGCTGGCATGAAGCACCTGTTGCGCGGGGCTGACCAGGGATGCCAAGGCCACCGGGTAAACTCCTAAATCCAGCAGTGCCCCACCGCCCAGCGCCGGGTCGAACAAGCGGGAGGCCGGGTCGAATTCGACGCACGACCCGAAATCCCCATGGACCGTTAGCACTTCGCCCAGCAAACCGCGCTCCAGAACCTCCTTGATGACGCGACCGGATGGAAGCGCCCGAGACCAGAGCGCCTCCATGGCAAACACCCCGGCGTCGCGGGCCGCTTGGGCGATCTGCGCGGCTTGCTCAGCGTTCAACGCCAGCGGTTTCTCAACCAGCACCGGTTTGCCTGCGGCGATGGCTGCCAACGCCAGCTCATGGTGCCCGCTGTGCGGCACCGCCACGTAAACGGCGTCAACCGCTGGGTCGGAGAAGACCTGGGCATAGGAACCATAGGCCGCGGTCTGCGAGTCGCCGAAACGCAGGGCGAAATCAGCGGAGCGCTGTTCCGTCCGCGAGCCGACCGCCGCCACCCGGGAATTGGTGAGGTTTATCAGCGAGGTGGCGAACTGGGACGCAATCCAGCCCGGCCCCACGATGCCCCAGCCAAGCGGCGGCGCGGTTCGCGGGTCGGGCAGATCAAGGCTGGGCAAACGAAGGGCTGAATTCACGCAAAGCTCCAATGGCACCGAGAACAGGGTTGGTCTAGTTTGTACACTAGTGCCGTTGGGCGCTCGCCGGTAGGATCAATCCGCAGTGTTTGAGGCGGTCAGCATCGGGTCGCTGGAATTCACCGGCTCGCCGTCCAGGTACGTTCCCACCACCTCTACCGTGCATAGCTGCTCGGGAGTCAGTTCCAGCGGGTCGGCGGCAAAAACAGTCAGGTCCGCGGGGGCACCCAGAACCAGCCGGCCGGCATCAACCCCCGTACTTGCATGAACGTTCACGGTATAACCTTCCAGCGCCTCGCGGGCGCTGAGTTTGTGGCGCGGCTGGGTTGTATCGCTGCCAGGAACCTCGGTGCGTCGGCGGGTCTGGGCGTCGGCGAGGATCAATCGGGGATCATAGGGAGCAATCGGCCAGTCAGAGCCAAGCGCCAAAACCATCCCTGCATCCTGCACATCACGCAGGCGGAATGCGAATGAGGCGCGGTGTTTGCCTAGCCGGCGGGACCAAGGATCCGAGCCGTCCGCCCGCACAAAGTGGGTGCAGTGCGTTGGCTGCATGCTCACCGTTGCGCCGCTGGCCTGCAGTGCACTGAAATCCTCGTCGGTCAGCTCTTCGAGGTGCTCGATCCGGTGAGCCACGCCGTTGCGCGGCAGGGAGGAGATGGCCTTAATGACAAAACCGATCCCTTGGTCACCGATCGCGTGGGTGGTGGTAGTGATGCCTGCTTGGGAGAACGTGTTCAGATTCTGAATGTAGCGCTGCGGTTCCAAATAGAGTGATGAGGTGGATTCCCCTTCGCTGTCTGGCGCATAGAGCCACGCGGTTCCGTTGTCGATGGTTCCATCGATCATCAGCTTGATCCCGCGGACCTGCCAGCGTCGACCGCGCTGCCCCTGGAGCGTGATCAGGTGTTGCACCTGTTCCGCAGGGTCGCTGGCCATAATCCACGGTGCGACACGAAGTTTGATCGGCAGATCGCCCCGCTCTTCCACCAGGCGAAGAATCTCCAGTGAATCCGGGTCTGCCAAATCCAGCATTTCACCTCCGGTCAGGCCGCAGGACGCCATGCTGCGCAGTAACTGCACCACCCCTTCGACCTTGTCCTCCAGAGTTTGCGGTGGCAGTGCTGATTCGAGCAGCGTCATAGCGGAAAACTCCCGGATGTAGCCGGTGGGGTTTCCGGCAGGGTCAACCACAATGCTGGATGCGTCGTCGAATTTTTCGGTTCCGGTGATGCCCGCGGCCTGAAGCATGGGCTGCGAGGCGAGCGCCGAATGCGCATCAAAGCAGGTCACATAGCTGAGCCGGCCGGGGGCCGCCTGATCGAGTAGGCCGCCATGTGGTTCGTCCGACCCGAAAATCGTCATGTTCAGGCCATAGCCCAGAACCGGACGGTCATCGGGGATAGTCGCTGCGTGACGGGCGAAAATTTCTTTTGCATCGTCAAGGTCCTTGGCATCACCTAAAAACACCCCGCGGGCAACCGACTGTCCGAAGATCGGGTGAATATGGGCATCAACGAGTCCGGGGGTGATGGTCGCTTCCCCGTGATCGATGATTCTGGTGTGCGTTCCGGTCCAGCCAGCGGCATCGGACCGTGAGCCCAAGTGGGTGATCACCCCGGCAGCGATGCCCATGGCCGTGTACCTTTTCTCCCCGTCGAGGCTGTGAATGGTGTCTGCGAGGATTATGATTTCGGGTGTTTTCATCGGCTCAACTTCCTAAATGAACAGTCTTAATTATTGATGAGTCTAATCACTGACCGGCATGCTGTCCATGATTGGATAGGAAATAACCAAGGGAGTAAGTGCATGTCCTCTACGTCACACCGTGTTGCCGGACGTCCGGTCAAACCAATCCTCACCCAGCGGCTCATCGTGGAGACCGCGTTCTCATTGCTGAGTGACGGCGGGGCCGAGGACTTTTCGATGGGCCGACTGGCACGGGCGCTAGGTGTGCGAACCCCTGCCCTCTATAACCATGTCGATAGCCGTCAGCATCTGATTAATCTCATGCGGCGCGAGATGATTCGCTCCATCGATCGCAGTCTCATTTCGGCGCTTCCTTGGCCTGAAGCGCTCTATCATTTCGGGCAGCTGTTCCGCGACTCGTTGCTCCGGGTCCCGGCGGCGGTGGAGCTCATTGTTGCCACTCCGATCACCGAAGAATCCGAATCCGGGCTCATCTACGAGGAACTTGGTGCGATCCTTCGTCGCGCCGGAGTTGCGGTCCCGCGCATTCTGATGATCATGATTGCCATTGAATCCCTCGTGGTGGGCGCCGCCTTGGATATCGTAGCCCCCGGAGCGCACGTGACTTCGGCGCCGGATGGTGAATCCAAGGTTCGCCAGACCCGTCATGTGGATGTTCTGGCACAGGGCGAGAAGTTTGCTCAACAAGCCAGGTCGACGGTGAGTGAGCAGTCTTTCGACTTTGGCCTGCGGGCGATCATTGCCGCCATTGAGCGCGAAGTGTCGCAACGCGATCGCGAAGACGTGTAACACCAATGTTGCATTCAAATTAACAATATAAATTTTCTTGAAGGGTCTCTAGGGGGTTCGCGACCCGCCTGCGAATATCCCTGGATTGTCTTGTATTGCCTAGTGAAATGCCATTATTGGGCCAAATCTAGGGGTGGTTCTTCGGGTCAAATCCAGGGAATTGTGACTCCGGTTCAACATTTCTGCGCCGCAAGACCCCTTGCGCCGGGTGACATCACTCACTATCTTAGTGAACGTTCTTCATTTATTTCTGGCACTTGGCACTCGACACCACACAATTTCGGTTGGTGAGTTTCGCTGGGTAGCGAACGGAAAGGTGCCCACCATGCCGAAAACTCCACTCAAGCCGCCGGGCGCTATGCCGGCAACCGACCAGATGAACCGGGTCCTGGGCTTGCCAAGCTTGGTGCTTTTCGGCATGGTCTACATGGTCCCGCTGACGATTTTCAGCACCTATGGCATTGTCACCGAGCTGACCGGTGGGCGATTGCCCTTGGCGTATCTGATCACCATGGTCGCGATGATCTTTACCGCTCGTTCGTATGGGCAGATGTCCAAGGCCTTCCCCATCGGCGGTTCGGCCTATGCATATACGCAGCGATCCTTCGGGCCGAATATCGGTTTCATGGCTGGCTGGGCATTGCTGCTGGACTATCTCTTTTTGCCGATGATCAACTACTTGCTGCTCGGCATCTACCTGCACGAGTTTTTCCCAGCGGTTCCACCCTGGGCCTTTATGCTGGCCGGAATGGTGGTGGTCACCGCGCTGAACATCGTAGGCATTGTTTCGGTGGCTCGAACCAACATCGTGATCATCGGTTTCCAGTTTCTCTTTATCATCTTGTTTGTCGCCTTTTCGGTTGCCTATCTCAAGGATCAGGTCACTGTGGATTTCTGGGCACCGTTTAGGGGCAATGGCGAACCCGGAGGGTTTGCGCCCCTGGCGGCCGGCGCGGCCATCCTCTGCCTTTCGTTCCTGGGCTTCGACTCGATTACAACCTTCGCCGAAGAAGCACGTAATCCCAAGCGGGATATGCCGCGAGCCATTCTGCTGACCACCTTGATCTGCGGGCTGATGTTTGTGGGTCTTGCCTATCTGTCTCATCTGGTTTACCCGAGTCACGATTTTGAGAATGCGGATTCCGCGTCAATTCAGGTAATTTTCGCTGCAGGTGGCGACTTCTTGACGATCTTCTTCACCGCCGGTTTCATCTGCGGCGCGCTTGGTTCCGCGCTGATTTCGCAGGCGTCGGTGGCCCGAATTTTATACAGCATGGGACGCGATGGCGTTCTTCCGCGCGCCGTCTTCGGCTACCTTCATCCGCGGTTTAAGACTCCGACTTTCGTCATCCTGATCGTGTCGCTGATTTCGCTGACCTCGTTGTTCGCCAGTCTTGAAATGGTTTCGGCGATGATCAGCTTCGGGGCCCTGGTGGCGTTCTCAGCCGTCAACCTTGCCGTGATCAAGTACTATTTTCTAGCCCATCGCCTCCGGGGACTAGCCGCGACGCTCAATTATCTGGTGTTGCCGAGCATTGGTTTGTGCCTGACCATCTGGCTCTGGACCAGCCTGAGCCCGCTCTCCTTGCAGATCGGTTTGGCCTGGATCGTCTTGGGATTCGCCTATCTGGGTTATGTCACCGGTGGATTCAAGCGGAAGGCGCCAATGATGGATCTGTCTGAGTGAGAACGTGGAATACAACGCAATGAGCGCAACTCAACTTGGGGAAGCAGGAACTTAGCTTCAGGCGGCGCTGCAACGCAGCGATACCGAGGATCACTGCTGTCCGTTGGCTTCGGAGGCGAGGCATGATTCGAAACCAGCAGCTCCCAACAGAGGGCGCCAGCCAGAAAATTCAGGTTGGCACCCTCTGTTGTCGTTTCGATGCTGAACTAGGTTGTTAGATGCCGATCGAGCCAGCTTTCCGGTGTCAGGGCAACAGCGAGAGCATGAACAATCATGTGCCTCGACTCGGGGAAACCTGCGGTGTCGAGGTGGCCGTAAAACGCGACGTCACTGCCGAGGTATGAAGCCAGCTGCGCGTAGAGGGCATCGGAGTCGCTGTGAATTTTCACCCTGTATAAAACGGCTGATTCGTGGGATTTTTTTGAACTAGCGTCGGAGTCGTGGCGATCTCGGCGATGAGCCCGTCTGGAACTACGCAGCGGCGGACCTGCAAGAGCTTCGCGGAATCGCAGATGAACGGCATCAGCTATCCACCCTTGGCGGAGCCGGATGGATGCCGAATTGTTGGGCGAGCACCAAGTCTGGAGCTTTTTCGGGGCAGCAGAGTTATCCGTCGAGCAGTACGCGATGCCCAATGATTCCTTCTGCGAGTCTACGCTGCGGCTTTTGGCCGTTTTCGTTGGTGGGAATCACTGCGCGAATCCGACCGGCATCGGTAAGGACCTGATATCGGATGCTGGCGGGGTCATCGATGCAGTGCACGACGTGTCTGATATGCGCCGACGGATGTTTCGCCTCCGGGCGCTTCGGCGAGGTGCGGGAAGGCCGCGGAATCAATCGCGCCACGACAAAACACGGCGACACCGAAGCTGCTCAGGCATGTTTCTTTTCCGGTGTTCAGCCTGCTTGGGAAGCCAGCGTCAGCACTAGCGAAAGCTGGTCAACCATGGAGATCGACGGGTCATAGAGCCACTGCACCTGTATTCCGTCCATGACGGAGATGGTGAGCATGGCCAGGTTCGCGGCCGGAATGTCATCGCGCAGCTCACCGGATTCCTGTCCCGCTTGAATCTCGACGGTGAGCGAATCACGCAACAGCTCGTAGCGTTCGGCGAAATACGTATGGGCAGGATGGTCTGCGTCGGTGGCTTCCGCCGAAAGCTGCGTGTAGAGGCGCACCAGCCCGGCCACCTTGGAATTGTGCTCGACGGTATCTTTGATCCTGCCCAAGAATTCCGGCGCTTCATGTTCCCGGCCCATATCGAGGTCATCGCGTTTGCGCAGAATCTGTGTGAACAGCTCTTCTTTGGAGCTGAAATAGTGAAGAACTCCTGGCTGGCTCAACCCGACGGCGTCGGCTATTTCCTTGACCGAGGTCCTGCGGTAACCGTTTCTGGCGATCACGTCCAGAGCGGTGGAGAGAATCTCCTCCCGCTTGGCAATGCCCTTGGCGTAGGGTCCCTTCTGCTTCATGAGTTCTATCGTAGCCCGGAAAAAATCTGAAAATTATGATCCCTCGCACTCTTGGAAAACAAAACCGAATGTCATAAGGTTTTTGTAGCGCGTCGATTGCACGCGCCTAGGTTGTCCCCAAAGGAGCGCAGATGTCCACAGATTTTCAGCACGGCGACCCCGCCGAAATTGTCGCCGGCCTTAGCTTAGAGCAGAAGGCGTCGCTGACTAGTGGCGCGAACTTCTGGGAAACCAAGGCGGTCCCCGAGGCCGGAATCCCCTCAATGCTCTTGACCGATGGCCCCCACGGCGTGCGCAAACAACAAGAAGGAAACGATCACCTGGGACTGGCCCAGAGTGTTCCGGCGACCTGTTTCCCACCGGCTGTCGGTATGGGCTCAACCTTTGATCCCCAGTTGCTGACCCGCGTGGGGCAGGCGCTGGGCGCCGAAGCCCGCGCCGCCCAGGTCGCAGTGCTGCTGGGCCCCGGGATCAACATCAAACGTTCGGTGCTGTGCGGGCGAAACTTCGAGTATCTTTCCGAGGATCCACAGCTCAGCGGCAGTCTGGGCGCCGCACTGGTTCACGGTGTGCAGTCCCAAGGAGTTGGCACTTCACTGAAGCACTTTGCCTTGAATAACCAGGAGTCGGACCGCCTGCGGGTCAGTGCCGAGGTTGACCAGCGCACCATGCGCGAAATCTATCTCAAGGGTTTCGAAAAGGTGGTGACCCAAGAGCAGCCGTGGACCGTCATGTGCTCTTACAACCGCATCAATGGGGTTTATGCCTCGGAAAACCGTTGGCTGTTGACCGAGGTGCTGCGTGAGCAGTGGGGATTTGACGGCTTGGTGGTCTCCGACTGGGGTGCGGTAGATACCCGAACCAACGCCCTGCATGCGGGCCTGGACCTGGAAATGCCTTCATCCAACGGCCGGACCGATCAAGAAATCATCGAGGCGGTTCGCAACGGAGAACTGGACGAAGCCGACGTGGATCTGGCCGCCGAACGTATGGTGCGGTTGGCCCAGCGCGCCGCCGTGGCTGCCGGGCAGCCTCCGGTTGAAGTGGATTTCGACGCCCATCATGCCCTGGCCCGAGAAGTTGCCGGGCGCAGCATGGTGCTGCTGAAAAACGAGGACTCGCTGCTTCCGCTGAACCCAGCTGATTCCGTGGCGGTGATTGGTGAATTTGCCCGGACCGCACGGTATCAGGGAGCTGGCAGCTCGTTGATCAACCCGACTCGCGTTGATTGCGCACTGGATGCCATTCGTGAGCGTCATGAGAATGCCGAGCTGGTCAGCTTTGAGCCGGGTTTCACCCTTGAGGGACGCGACCCGGAGCTGGAAGCCGGGGCGGTTGCGGCGGCTCGCGCGGCGAAGACCGCGGTTCTCTTCCTTGGCCTGCCGGGTGCCGAGGAATCCGAAGGTTTTGACCGTGAGCACATTGAGCTGCCTGCCGCGCAGCTTGAATTGCTGGCCAAGGTCTTTGAAGCGAACCCCCGCACCGTGGTGGTGTTATCCAACGGCGGTGTAGTACGGCTTGGTTTTGCCGACCAGGTCCCGGCGATCCTTGAAGGCTGGCTGTTGGGGCAGGCCGGCGGCAGCGCCACCAGTGATGTCCTCTTTGGCGATGTGAACCCTTCCGGTCGACTCGCGGAGACCATCCCGCAGCGCTTGGAAGACAGCCCGGCCTACCTGGACTTCCCGGGTGATCAGGGGAAGGTCCGGTATTCCGAGGGACTTTTTGTGGGCTACCGCTGGTACGACGCACGGGCGCTGGAGGTTGCATTCCCCTTTGGCCATGGCCTGTCCTACACGGAATTCAGCTACGGGCCGCTAGCGGTCGCGGCGACCGCGGAGGGCATCACCGCCACGGTGCAGGTGACCAATACCGGCACCCGCGACGGCCGGGAAGTGCCGCAACTGTATGTCTCGGTGAAGGATTCCGCGGTGCAGCGGGCGCCCCGTGAGCTCAAGGGATTTGCGAACGTGCAGATCCCTGCCGGTGAAACCCGCGAGGTGAGCTTCACAGTATCCCGCGCAGATCTAGCCTATTGGAATCTCAAGGCCGAGCGTTTCGTGGTTGAAGACGCCGAGTACCTGTTCGAAGTTGGTGCTTCCAGCCGGGACCTGCGCTCCGCCGCCAGCCTGAAGCTTGAGGGAGACGCCGTGGGCCAGAGCCTGGATCTGAACAGCACGATTGCCGAGCTGATCAAGCATCCGGTGGCCGGCCCCATGGCCCGTGGCGCGCTGTCCGCGTTTATCGGTGAAGGCGAGGCCGAAGGGGAGGTGCTGAAGCTGATGGGCAGCTTCCCGATTGGCCGCATGTCCAGTTTCACTCCCGACCTGCAGCGCGAGGACCTCCTGCAATTGCTTCAGCAGGCAAACGCTTCGGCGTAGTTCCCCTATGGGCAGTCCGCCAGGTGGCATCGAAAAACGGGTGCCGCCTGGCGGCCTGCGGGGTAAATTTCAGGAGTTCAGAACTCCACGGTGCTGATGCCGCGCAGCCAAGCGGTCAGTTCAACTGCCATATCCAGGCTGCTGCGGTCGTGCAACCATTGGAGCTGCAACCCGTCCATCAGTGCAACCATTTGGCGAGCCAAACGCTCCGGAGAGACATCTTCGCGCAGCTGTCCCTGGGCGGACATGGTGGCAAAGGATGCGCTGATCATGTCCAGCGTTTGCCGGTAGTGCTCGGCAAAATACGCGTGGGCCGGGTGGTCCGCCGCGATGGCCTCCGCGGAGAGCAGGGCGAACAGCTCAATGTGCCCGGGAAAGTTCTGGTTTGCGACCATATGGGTGATGAGTTCGCGAATCGTGGCCAGTCCCGGAGGGTTGCTGTTGATGTGATCGGTGGTGCGTTCATCGCGCAGTTCCAGCAGGGAAACCAGCAGGGATTCCTTGGTGGGGAAGTGGTGCATCAACCCGGGCTGACTCATGCCCACCCGCTCGGCAATCTCCCGCATGGAGCTTCCGCGGTACCCTCCCACGGCGAAAACTTCGAAAGCCGCTTCGAGAATTTCCTGCCGCCTGGTCCTTGATTTCGCGTACTCACCGCGCTTGGTGGGTGCATTGCTCATGTTTTCAGACTAGCCGTTCTGAACAACTTTCAACAAAAATCTAATACTCGTTAGAAATTTGTGCTACCTTATCTTTTGTGACGCACAACATCATGACCATGTTGTGAAATTGAAACGATTCATAGTTCGAAGGAGAACGGCGTTGGTGACTCAGTCTTTGGCTCGAAACCCTTGGTGGACAGCATCCATCGCGGGGATGGCCTCATTCCTTGATGCCGGAGCCATTGTGGCCACCGGAACCGCCCTCGTCCTGTTCCAGGACGACTTGGGCCTCAGCGGCAACATGATCGGACAGCTCTCTGCGCTGCTGACCGTCATGATTGCCATCGGTGCGTTGATCGGTGGACGGTTGGGTGACCGCTACGGGCGGCGCCGCGTGTTCACCGTGACCATGCTGGTATTTGTCGCCGGGGCCGCCGCGCTGATGCTGGCCCCCAGCGTCCTCTGGCTCTACGTGGGCCTGATCCTGCTGGGTTTCGCCGCCGGAGCCGACCTGCCGGTGTCGATGGCGATGATTGCCGAGACCGCCCCGGAAGGGCAGCAGGGCAAGATGATCACCTTCTCCCACGTGCTGTGGATGGCCGGGATGTTGAGCATCATTGCGTTGAGCGCGATCTTTGGCGGGATGGGCGCCACCGGGGCACGCATCCTGTATGGCTTCTTGCTGGCGGTTGCCATCCTGGTGCTGATTGCACGCACCACCCTGCCCGAATCCCCGCTCTGGCTTAACGCCCACCAGCTGCAGCAACGCCGCAAAACCTCCGAAGAGGGAAACCCGCAGGCGGTACCCTCCGGCAGCCTTTCGCAGCTGTTCCGCTCACGGTACGTGATCCCGCTGATTGCGGTGGGCCTGTTCTACGTCACCGCCAACATCCTGGCCAACACCAATGGCCAGTTCGGCACCTACCTGTATGTCAACGTCGCCGGCTCCACGGTCCAGACGTCCTCGCTGATCAGTCTGGTCACCGTAGGCGTGAGCATCATCGGCATGCTCACCCTGATGAAACTCGTGGACACCAAATACCGTATGCCGGCCTTCGGGATCGCGTCGCTGATCACCGTGGTCGGGCTGCTGATTCCAACCCTGTTCGGGGTCACCGTGCCGACCTTGGCGATTTTTGGAGTGCTGTTCGCCATTGGCGGGGCGATTGCCGGCGAGCCGATGTTCAAGGTCTGGGCCCAGGAGCTATTCCCCACCCTGCTGCGCAGCACCGCCCAGGGAACCATGATCGCCGTGACCCGCGGTGTGGTGGCGGTGGTGGCTTTGTTCACCCCGGCACTGATCTCCAGCGGGCCGCAGAACATGTTCATCTTCCTGATTGCCGCCACCGTGATCTCCTGCGCCATTGGCTTCTTCTGGGTGGCTCGCCTGCCCAAGGCTGAGGCGGACGCAGCGCCGGTTGACGAAGAAAGCCCGGCCGAGCTGAGCTAAACAGAGCCCAGAGAACTGCAAACACTAACCAACCGCATACAGGAGAGAAGAACCTCAATGTCCAGTATCGCCCCACTGATCGCCTCACCCGACACCACGCAGCCTGCCCCGCTGCTACGCGGCGAGCTTCAGCTGCCCACCGATCGCGGGCCGATCCGCGGTGCTTCGCTGCGGCTCACCGCCCTAGGGGTAGTGGAAGCCTGGATTAACGGTGCACCCGTCAGCCAGGACGTGCTCACCCCGGGCTGGAGCAGCTACGAGTGGCGTATTCGCTATGCCGATTACGATGTCACCACGGCAGTCCAGGACGCCGGAGAGCGCCTGGTTCTGGGTTTGGCCTTGGGCCGCGGGTGGTACCACGGGTACCTCGGCTGGACCGGAGAGCAGGGTTTTTACGGACCGGACATCGCCGCCTCGGCACGTCTGGTGATCAGCTACCAGGACGGCAGCGAACTGGTTTTTGAAACCGGGGATCAGTGGCTTGCCGGTTCCGGTGCGGTCGGAGACAACGACCTCTACCAGGGCCAACACATTGATGCGCGGCTGCGTGATGACCGCTGGCTGACCGTTGCCGGCGAGGAACTGGGATGGGAGCCGGCACGGCGTGTGGATGCCCCCGCCGCGGACTTTGAACCCTATACGGCCCCGCCGGTGCAGCGCGTAGCCGAGCTGACCCCGCAGAAGGTCTGGAAATCCCCGTCGGGCAAAACCCTGATCGACTTCGGGCAGAACCTGGTGGGCTGGCTGAAGCTCACGGTGCGCGGAGAGGCCGGCCAGGAGATCACCGTACGCCATGCTGAGGTGCTGGAAAACGACGAGCTGGGGGTGCGTCCGCTGCGCACCGCGGCCGCCGTGGACCGTTTTATCCTCAGCGGCGCTGAGGATGAATTCGAACCGACCTTCACCTTCCATGGTTTCCGTTATGCGGAAGTCACCGGCTGGCCGGAGGGGCTGCCCCTCGACGAGCGCAGTGTGCGGGCCGTGGTGGTGTCCTCGCAGCTAGAGCGTATCGGCCATTTTGAATGCTCGGATCCGCTGCTGAACCAGCTGCACTCGAATGTGGTGTGGGGGATGCGCGGCAACTTCCTGGATGTACCCACCGACTGCCCGCAGCGCGACGAGCGCCTGGGCTGGACCGGGGACATTGCGGTCTTCGCGCCTACCGCGGCCTTCCTGTTTGATACCCGCGACTTCCTGGCCGACTGGCTGCGGGATGTCAGCGCCGAACAGCGCCACACCCAGGGAATTGTCCCGTTCACCGTCCCGGATATCCTGAAATACACGGATATCGAAAAGGACTTCCCGGCGCTTGAAACCACCGCCATCTGGAGCGACGCCGCGGTTTGGGTGCCGCACGCCATCTGGCAGGCCTACGGTGATACCGAGGTGCTCCAGCAGCAGTTCGAATCGATGGCTGCGCATGTGCGCCGAGTCCAGAGCCTGCTCTCCGAGAACGGGCTGTGGGATGCCGGATTCCAGTTTGGCGACTGGCTGGACCCGGATGCTTCCCCGGACGAACCATGGAAGGCCAAAGCCGACCCGTCGGTGGTGGCCACCGCGTCGGCCTACCGCAGTGCGCAAATGCTGGCACAGATCGCCGGGCAGCTGGGGCGCGGGGCGGAGCAAGAAGAATTTGCCGGCTACGCCGCCGCACTGCGCGATGCATTTAACACGCACTATGTCTCTGAAGGCCGGATCCACAGTGATGCACCGACGGTGTACGCGCTGGCCATCGTTTTCGGGCTGTTGCCGGAGGTGGAACGTGAGGCGGCCGGCGAACGATTGGCGCAGCTGGTTGCAGCCAACGGATACCGTGTTTCCACTGGATTCGCCGGCACCCCGTTTATCACCGATGCACTTACGCAGACCGGCCACGTGGATGCCGCCTACCGGTTGCTGACCGAAAAGCAATGCCCGTCGTGGCTCTACCCGGTGTCGATGGGTGCCACCACCATCTGGGAACGCTGGGATTCAATGCTTCCGGACGGCAGCATCAATCCGGGAAACATGACCAGTTTCAACCACTATGCGCTGGGCGCCGTTGCCGATTGGATGCACCGCACCGTTGGCGGAATCTCACCACTGAGCCCGGGGTACAGCTCCATCCTCATTGCACCGCTGCCAGGCGGCGGGTTGAGCCACGCCACCACCAGCCTGCAGACTCCAAACGGTTTGGTTCAGGTGAAATGGAAGCTTGACGGCGACCTCTTCAGCTTGGAGGCAACGGTTCCGCAGGGAGCTACCGCGACCCTGCGGATGCCTGATGGCAGCGAAGAAACGGTGAGCGCCGGAACCTACCAGCGATCGGTGGCCATCCAAGAAATCGAGACCGGACAGCTCGCCCGCTAGGGTCAAAACTCAGTGAGTTTTCGTGCGCCGACGGTGTCGGTGCCGGAAAGTTTCACGATGAGAGGTCGGGTGCATCGCGGCGAGGCCAACCATGAGGTTGGTGCTCCAGCGGTGGAACTCGGCCTCTCGTCTTGTTGCACAGAGGTTGTTGGGCCTGCCATGGCAGTGTGGTCAAGCACTTCGTAAAGAGAATGAGCGGTGAAGTCCCGCCACGGGTCCTGAAACTGAGGCCTAGGGCTGCGAACCACGGCAGAGACACTTACGAGCATTCACTGAGCAGGGAAGTGTGGCTGGTAGAACGCAGGTCGTTGGCATCCGGCGACCGTGGCGAAGGAGAAATGTCGTTGAGGAAGCAGTGGTAGCCAACTGGTTGAGTTACTCTCGGGCATCAAGTTTCGGAAGAATTTTCACGGTGTGGAGTATCGGGGTTCTTGGGCATGTTAGAAACATGGGTCTGCTTGGGTTCAGCATGTGGGCGGGCAACGTATCGAACTGCCGGTCGCGGCGGAAGCCGAAAGGATCTCTCGGATGCGGCAGGCACCTATTTCCCGAAACTGTAGTTAAGTAGAGCTAAAGTTGCTCGCGGAAAAGGGTCGCAACGTCACCTGTTGCGACCCTTTTTGATTTTATCGAAGCTGTTCTCATGGTGTAGGGGTTGAAGCAACTCCGAGCCGAAGAGCTGGAATCACCCCCGCTAATTTCTTATGCGTTGCGTTTTCCGCGGGAAGCACCACGACGCTAACTTAGCAATCCGCCAAAACCGCATCAACTTCGATTTCAACCAGAAGGTTGGGAGCCGCGAGGGCGGTCGTTCCGATCGTCGAGGTAACCGGAAGGACTTCGCGAAACAGTTCTCCGTGAACTTCTCCAACGGCGTCGAAATCATCCATGTTGGTCAGAAAGACTCTTGTTCGCACTACGTCGCGAAGTGTTGCTCCTGCGGTATCAAGAGCTTTCTCGATGCGTGCAAAAATCTCGCGAGTCTGCTCTGCTGCGGTCTCTCCCACGCCCCCGGATGTTGTTCCGGCAACAAAAATCAGGTTTCCAACCTTGACTGCACGGGAGTACCCAAGCAGGGGCTCTCGGGGCGATCCGGAGGGAATATTCTGGCGCTTGGTCATTGGTTTCCTTTCGTGGGGATTTAGATGAGGGACTGCGCGGCGCTTCGCCAGCGAGCTGAGAATTCTTCGGCTTGCGCATCGGACCATTGCGGTTCATAAGTCTGGGAAGGCTGCCATTTGATGACAGCTTCCTCAAGGCTCAGCCCGGGATTCATAGCACAACGGGCTAGGGCAACTGCGCCCAAGGGCGTTGCATGCTGCGAGGGGTATACATCCACCGGAATACGCATCAGGTCGGCGACGGCCTGCATCAGTACCCGGCTTTGGGTCAGTCCACCGTCGACGCGTAAACGCTGCAATGGCTGACCAAGGTCCGCGCTCATGGCTCGGGCAAGTTCGGCAACCTGCGCGGCAATACCTTCCAGTACGGCGCGGACAAGGTGCTCGCTGCCGGTGGAAAGTGTCATGCCGGTGAAGGTTGCTGTCGCCTCGGGCCTCCACCAGGGCGCGGCAAGTCCGGCCAAGGCCGGCACGCACAACACCCCATGGGAATCATCAGCAGCGACATGATCCATATCTGCGGCTGTGTCGATAAACGTCAGCTTTTCCAGCCATTGCACGGCTGAAGCTGCCGTGTAAACCTGCCCATCAAGGCAGTATGTTGTTTGACCGGCTTGTTGCCAGGCAACGGATGACGACAGTCTATTTGAGGAGCGGACGGCGTTGGTTCCCGTGTTTGCAAGCAGGAATGCCCCCGTGCCGAAGGTGCACTTCGCTTCTCCTGGAGACAGGCAGGCCTGTGCCACCAGCGCGGCCTGTTGATCGACAACCAGTCCGCCGACCGCGACGTTCCCGCCGAAGGCAGAGGTGGTACCCGCTATATCGTCGCAGGCCAGAATGGTTGGCATGCGCTCATCCGAGAGCTTGAACAGCTCAAGCAGGTTTTGTTCCCAGGCAAGGGAATCCAAGCCCATGGCCAGTGAGCGACTCGCAGTTGAGGCGTCGGTGACGAACTCGCCGGTGAGCTGATGCAGCAACCAGCTGTCTGATGTTGTAACCACTCCCTCGGTGGTGATGTTCTCCCGAATCCAAGCCTGTTTTGGGGCACTGAAGTAGGGGTCGAGGACAAGTCCAGTCGCCGTGGCGATATCTTTGGCGTGCGGCCGGAGTCTATCGCAGATTGACTCTGCACGGCGGTCCTGCCAAACGATCATATTCGACAGGGGCTTACCGGTTTCTGGGTCCCACGCCAGCACCGTTTCACCCTGATTAGCGAGAGTGACAATATCAATCTCGGATTTGGCCTGATTAACCGCCACCCGGCCAGCACGGAGAACCGAGTCAAGCAGCGCCTGGGGATCGTGTTCGACGCCTCCTCCGGGCAGGTAGGTTGGGCGGATGGGCACTTCGCTCAGGGCGAGGATTTCACCCGATCCATCAACAACAACGGCTTTAGTACCAGAGGTTCCCTGATCGATGGCGAGAACGGTGGTCATAGTAGTGGTCCTTAGAGTTAAGCGGGTGGGTGCTCAGGCGGTGGGAGCCTTCCGGTACTGCGCGGTGCGCAGCCACCAGGGCCCTTCTTCCACCGCGGGGTCGCCAAGTGTTGTGGGGCGAAGCTCGCCGACGCGGATACCCAGCTCGGAGAGGATCTGGGCGACATAGTCAGCGATGCCCAGCGAGGCGGTGAGGCCGGTGGACCGAATTGCGGCTACGTTGATGAATCGGTCATAGGTTGCTGAGCGTTTGATGACGTAGTTGCAGTCGCGACCGGCAGGGCGGAGCCCCGCGTAGCTGGCAATAGGCTCCAGTCCTTCCAAGGCTGGGAATTGCTGCGCCGCTTTGGCGAGGATTTCCTCGCGCGCTTCCGGACGAACGGTCCAGTCATTTTTATCATCAAGGTCAATAGCGGTTGGGCCGGCGACGACTTTTCCATCAAGCGTGGGGAATACCAGCACACCCTTGGTTCGCTTGGTGGGAACCGGGAGAATAATGTGCTCCAGGGTCTGCCCTCCGGGAAGTTCGAAAACGAAAAACTCGCCCTTGCGCGGGTAGATCTCGAAGGAATCGTCGCCCGCCAACAGTGCCACCTCGTCCGCGTATAAACCCGCAGCGTTAACGGCCGCGGCAACATCAAATCGACGCCCGTCGCTGGTCTCGATCTGCAGGCCGTCATCTTGTGGGGTGATCGCTGTAACCTTCGCGTTGAGCTCGATCGCGGCTCCGGCCGCCACGGCGGAGGCGGCCAGTGCCTGAGTGAAGGCGACCGGGTCGCTCACGGACTCACCGGGAACCAATAGCGCGCCGTCGGACGGGCGGATGTGTACTTCGACTCCGTTCTGCGTTGCGTTGGCAGCTAGCGCCTGAACTGTCTGATGGTCTTCGGCACTATGCGGTACTAGCTGGGCGCCGGTGTGGAGCACCGGGACTTTCAGCGACTCGAGAACTGCCGGGCGAATACGTGCGGCGCGGAGAATGAGTTCGGTTTCCAATTCGCCGGGTTTCGAATCGAAACCGGTGTGCAGCACACCTGAGTTGGTGCCGCTGGCTCCAAGGCCCAGATCGGTTTCGGATTCAAGGAGGATCGCCTTAACGCCGCGGTGGGCCAGGGTATAGAGCAAGGCCGATCCGACGATACCTCCGCCGATAATGGCGATGGGCCGGGATGAAGCGTTGGAGCTCATGATGGGTCTTCTTTCTTTAGATGGTCTCATTGGGCTTCGCTGACGGTATCTTCGTCAAATGCTTTGTCGACATCTTGCATGTCGGGCATGCTCAGGCCCTTGCGGCCTCGTGTAGCGACCAGATAAACCAAGTAGGCGACCCCGATGGCGAACATGATTCCGACATACATCCGGGGCTGCTCGAAGGATACATCCCGGAAGATCAGCAGTTCGTAGATCAGCCAGATGCTGGCAAGGATCAGCACGGGGATTTCCCACTTTCCGAGAGTAAAGCCCTTGCTGGCCGGCAGTGATTTCCGTTTGACGATGTAGAGCAGAACGGTACCTGCGTAGATGATGGCAGGCAGCAGCGTCGCGGCGGAGAAAAGGACAAACAAGGCATCGCTGGTACCGCTGAAAATTGCAAGAATTCCTTGCGTGACTAGGAAGTAGCCGACGGTCGCGGCGAGCGGGGTATGGCGGTTGCGGCTGACCTTGCGCAATAACTGCCAGGCCGGGAAACGTTCGTCGCGGGACATTGCCCAGATCAGTCGAGTCCCGCTGAGGGTTATCACCAGGCCGCAGGAGAAGATCGAGACGACAACGAGTACCAGTAAGGATTTTCCGACAATCGGACCAAGAACTGAGGTGATCACCGTGGCGACCGGTGTGGGGGACTTCGCAAGCTCGGTGGTATCACCTGCCAGCGAGGTGACTGCGATGAGAAAGAGCATACCCAAAACACCGAGGGCAATCACTGCCTGCACCATTGCCCGAGGGATCACGCGTTCGGGGTTTTTTGTTTCCTCGGCGAGGTTGGCTGCCGACTCGAAACCTACGATGGTGAACGCTCCGAGCAAGAATGCCAAGGGGAATGGGCCGGCGTTTGTCAGGCCGCCGAAGTCCCAATGGGAAGCTTCGGCAACGGGCGCGGCGGCGAAGAGCGTCGCGAAATCTAAGCGACCGAGTATGGCGCCTACAACGAATAGCAGGATGGTCAGGCCAATCATTCCAATGATCTGCACCGTGACGGCGATTTCGTTGGCCTTGTTGGTGAGCTTAGTACTGACTGCGACAAGGATCGCTTGCAATAACATCACCAAGGAAGTGATTACCCAGCAGTTCGCGGCAGTCGGGACATAGCCAAATAACTCAGGAAGGATCGTGGCTGCAATGGTGTAGTCAACTGCTACCACCACGATCACCAGGAATGCGAAGGATACCCAACCGGTGAGCCATCCAAGGATGGGGTTGGCAAGACGGGAAACCCACTGGTACGCGTAGCCGCTAATGGGGATTCGTGCAGCGAGGGCACCGAAAATGAGTGCAACCATCGTCTGGCCAACCACGGTGATGGGCCATGCCCAGATTCCGCGCGGGCCGCTCGTGTTGAGAACCGCTCCGTACGCGGTAAAGATGCCGGTGGCAATTGAGACGAAGCCAAAAGCGACTGCAAAGGATGCGTAAAGCCCAAGCTCACGCTTCATGTGGGTTGCGGGTTGTGGTGACGTCGTGGAACTTACTTCATCGGGAGTTTCCATGGCCTGACCTTCGGTCGACGGGTGGTCTTGGTATAGACCAACTTGGTATATACCAAGGAACGATAGATCTGTTGGAGGTAACATGTCAAGCATGAGTGCCGAATCAACGAAAAATTTAGCCCATTCGAAACCAGTTGAGCCGGCCTACGTGCGTATCGCGGGAGAGCTTCGGTCGCGCATCGACAGTGGAATCCTAGCCACAGGTACACCACTGCCTCCGGAGCGGGAATTATGTGTGGAATTTGATGTTAGCCGGATGACCGTGCGACGGGCTTTGAGTGTACTTGAGCGGGAAGGAAGGGTTCATCGCGACGCTACGCGAGGTACATTTGTCTCCGAACCGCGGGTGCAACTGCGGCTCGGTTCCTTTTCCCGTGAAGTTACCCGTGCTGGGCGTCATCCAGGTGCCGAGCTCTTTTGGGCTGAAGAGAGATCGGCGGACGAGGAGATTGCCGCAGGGCTGAATGTGAGCAGGGGGCATCGCATCTACGCGCTTCAGCGTTTGCGTCGATCAAACGGTGAGCCGCTGGCCCTGGAGACCACCTATTACCGTGCTGACTTGGTTCCTGGCTTGTTGGAAGGAAACCTTACCGGTTCACTCTGGGATGAAGTGCGACGCCGATTTCAACTCACCCTAACCCGAACTTCAGCAGAACTTGAGGTGATTGTGCTTGATTCGGAAACGAGTGAACACCTTTCGGCCCAACGTGCCTCGGGAGGTCTTCAGCTGACGCGACGCACATTTACCGATACCGGTGCATGCGTGGAATACGCCGTAGATATTTACCGTGCGGATAGGGTATCGCTCATCATTGAGCGATCCGTTGACGATGAGTAGGCGCGCCACTGAGCGCAAAGATCATCGTTGATGTGCTGTGGACTTCCGCGGCCCTACGCTGAAAGTAGAAAGGGGTCGTAGCGGCAATTGCCGCTACGACCCCTTCCCATATCCAATGCCTGTGACGCCGAAAAGCTAGACGTCCTGGCGCCGGCGCGCTGCAAGGCGCTGCCAGACGGTGTACACCATGACCGCTGCAAGCACTGAATACAGTGTGATGGTGATGCCCGAGCCAACCAGAACTGAAAGCTCTCCGCCGCTGGACATCATCGCATTACGCAGGCTGGTCTCTGCCAACGGTCCAAGCACCACACCAATCATGACCGGCGCGAGCGGGAACCCGTAGCGGCGCATCAGGAATCCGAGCAGTCCAATTCCCAGCACCAGCAAAAGGTCGGTCACGGTGGAGCTTGTGGCGTAAACACCCAGTGCACAAAACACCGTGATGCCGGCAAAAAGGTACGGTTTGGGGATCAGCAGCAACTTGGCCCACAACGGTGCAAATGGCAGGTTCAAAATCAGCAGCATCACCAGGCCAACAAACAGGCTGGCCAAAAGCGCCCACACCAGCTCGGTGTTGCGTTCAAACAACAGCGGTCCGGGCTGCAGACCGTATTGCTGAAATGCCGCCAGCATGATCGCCGCGGTGGCGCTGGTGGGAAGGCCCAAGGCGAGCAAGGCGCCCATTGCGGTGCCGCTGGTGGCGTTACCCGCGGCTTCCGGGGCCGCGACGCCGCGGATTGCGCCGGTGCCGAACTTCGGATGTTTGCGCCGCCGGTCCAATTTACGTTCAGTGCCGTAGGCCATGAAGGTCGGCACCTCGGCTCCGCCCACCGGAATCACGCCGAAGGGAACACCAAAGGCGGTGCCGCGCAGCCACGCGGGTAACGCCTCGCGGAATTCGCCCCGAGACAGGAACGGGCGCCCCGAGACCGTGATAGCGGTCAGTTTGTCGTCGCGGTGGATACGCGAAGCCACGTGCAGGACTTCGCCGAGGGCCAGGATCGCCACGGTGATCACGATGATGCTGATCCCGTCGAACAGCTGCGGTATATCGGCGGTGAAGCGCGAGGCTCCCGAGATCCCGTCGATTCCCACCACCGCAAAGGCCAGGCCGATCGCCAGCGAGGTCAGCCCCTTCAGCGCAGAGTCGGAGACTACCGAGGCGGTGGCGATGAAGGCGAATATTGCCAAAGCGAAATACTCCGCTGGGCCGAACATCACCGCAATCTCAGCCAGTTTGGGCGCGAAAAACACCACCAGGGTTGTGGCAATGAGCCCGCCGATAAATGCGCCGATGGCGCTGGTGGCCAAGGCCTGCGGGGCCCGGCCGTCTTTGGCCATGCGGTGCCCCTCGAAGGTGGTGGCAATGGCGGTTGAACCTCCGGGAGTATTCATCAAAATACCCATGGTGGAATCTCCGAACAGCCCGCCGAAGTACACCCCGGCGAACATGATGAATGCCCCGACCGGGTCCAGGGAGAACGTCACCGGAAGCAACAACGCAACGGCCATTGACGAGCCCAAACCGGGCAGCACGCCGACCGCCGTGCCGAGGAATGCGCCAACAAAAACCCAGAGCAGGTTGATGGGGGTCAGCGCCTGCGAAAAACCTTCCAGTAATAGGGAGAGGGATTCCATTAGCCGATCAGTCCTTCCAAGATGCCGCTAGGCAAGTTCAAACCAAGTCCGGCGCCGAAGGCCAGCTGGATGCAGGAGGAGAAAACCACTGCGACTCCGACATCACCTAGGGCCCGTTTGCTGCCCAGCGCGTGGGAGACAATCCAAAAAAGAAACGCCGCGCAGATCAGCCAGCCCACGGGGACCAAAAGCAATGCGAAAATCAAAAACCCGAGCACAATTTTTGCCACGGTTTTCCAGTCCGTGTAACTGCGATACGCCACTCGATCCGCCGGGGCGGGTTCAGGTTTGCGCAGCAGCTGGATCACCAACAGCGCGGCCAAAACATAAATGGCGACGGTGATCAGGATGGGGAAAAATTTTGGGCCCGGGGCTTTCGCCCCGTCGGGGACCTGCATGTTGACGATGCCGATAAGCAGATACGTGCCGATAACAAGCAGCAGCCCGGGGATCACCAGTCCGCTGCGCCCGGTGCCGAATTTTCGCTCGGGCGCCTCAGCCTCGGAGGCGCTCCCTGACTCTTGCACCGCGGGCAGCGTTGATTCATTCTTCATCATTATCAGCCTTGACACTCAATACCGGGACGGTGGCGGAAAGGATGATGTTCTGGGCGTCGGATCCCATCAGGATTTTGCCGACCCGGGAACGCGCCCGGACACCAATCACGATCATCGTGGCGGGCAACTGGTTGCTGTAGTCCAAGAGGTCTTCGGCCGGGCGCACCGACTCCGCGGTGGGTTCCAGCAAGCGGGTTCCGGGCTCCGCCGTCAGCTCCAGCTCCGGGTCCGGCCAAGGCTGTGATTCGTCGGGTGTGAAGAGGGGGAAAATCGCCATGGGCTCATTAAGCAGGGCGGCGGTTGTGCGTGCGTGACGCAGCGCAGCGGTTCCCTGCGGGGTGTGGGTGTATCCAACCAAGATGGTCATGGGTGCTCCAGGTGTTGTAGGGGTGAACCGCCGGACTAGTAGCCCAACTCGTTCCAGATGGCGTCGACGGATTCTCGCTCGGTGCTCAGAAATTGCTCGAACTCTTTCCCTGCTAGGAAGGTGTCCGTCCACTGGTTGCGCTCAATGGCATCGGACCATTCGGGGGTCTGCACCACTTCGGTCACAATCTGCTCGAGCTCGGCCTTGGTCTCGGGGCTGATTCCGGGGGCCGCAACGATCCCGCGCCAGTTGGTCAGCTCGATGTCGTACCCCAGTTCCTTGAATGTTGGCAGATCGATGGAATCAACCGGTTGCGGTGCGGACAGCGCCAGCGCCTTGAGCCGCCCTGACTCGATCTGGTCGGCGAAGTCAACCCACCCGGAGACCGAAGCCTTGATGGTGCCGCTCATCAGGCTGGTCGCTAGTTCGCCACCACCGGAGTAGGCAATGTAGTTCACCGTGGTGGGATCGATGCCGGCGCGCTGCGCCAGCTGGGTGATGATCATCTGATCCACGCTGCCCAGCGAACCGCCGCCGAAGGCGAAGCTATTCGGGTCTTGGGTCCAGGCCGCCACCAGCTCGTCGACCGAGTTGTAGGGCGAGTCGGCAGGAACAACCAAAACGTCATAGTCATCGGTGAGCCGAGCAATCGGGGTCAGGTCTTCCACGGTTTTTTCCGAGCCGTTGATGTTGATCGCGCCGAGCATGGTGATACCCATCAGCATCAGGGTGCTGCTTTCGCCCTCCATTCCGGAGAATTTATTGAGCCCAATAGTTCCGCCGGCGCCCGGGATGTTGACTACCTGGGCGTTGTTGACGATTCCTTGGGCGCGCATTGCCTGCTGCATTTCGCGGGCCGCCCCGTCCCAGCCGCCGCCTGCGCCGGCGGGCGCGATGAGTGTCAGTTGCGAGCGTGCGTCCCCTGCGCCGCCGGTGCTGGCTGCGTTTAATGTGGCCAGCGCGACGATGGCAACACATACCGCAGCCGCGCCCAAACGGAGGCTGGTGCGCAGCGGGCGTGGCATCTTTGTCGTGCGCGGTGTGGTTGTTTGAGGCATGAAAGTCCCTTCAGTCTCAAGGCCGAAACGAGTTACAAGTTATAATTTATAACTTAATACGCTAGGGTGTGATGCAGCTCATGTCAACCGGGAGTGTGGGGCTGGAAGCAAAAATCGGCCACCGATTGAGGTCTTGGCCTCGGGGCGGCCGGTGGTGGGCCGGCTATCGGTGCCGGATTACGGCGCGGGGGATGTGAGCGCGTCGATAGCCCGGCGGCCCAGGCTGCCGCGGACATGGGCGGTCATTTCCGCCTCTGCGGTTTCCGGTTCGCCGGAAATAACTGCCTGCATGATGCGTTCATGTTCCCCGGCGATCCGCTGGGTGTCCGCCGCCGAGTCCTTGCGAGCCGACAGGCCGACCTGGCGGTAGCGATCCGCCTTATCCCAGAGGGATTCGAGCATGCTGACCAGCAGGTCGTTGTGTGACGCGCGGTAGATGGCTCGATGGAACTCCCGGTGGGCCGCCAGGGCGTCAAGGTCCGAGGTGTTGGCCAGCGGCTTCATCTTCTCGGCGGCATCCCGGATCTGCGCGATGTCATGCTCGTTGCGATTTTCGGCCGCCAGGAAGGCGGCCATGGGGTCCAGGCGTTCACGGACCTGGAAAAGGTTGGTGGCCTCGTGGGCAGTGAGGGGTGCAACCTTGGCGTTGCGGTGGGCGTCAATGGTCACCAGTCCCTCGGCCTCCAGCTTGCGCAGCGCTTCGCGCATGGGAGTTAGGCTCACCCCGATGTCTGCGGCGAGCTGCGATTGTGCCAAGGCCTCCCCGGCGGGCAGTGAGCCGTTCATGATGCGTTCGCGCACACTTTGGTAGGCGTAGGCGTTTTTTGTCAGTGCTGGCTGGGCCACGATCGGTTCCTCGTCCTTGCGCTGGGGTTGAAAGCTTAGTGCTTTATAGCCTACAGAGTCCTTTTTATAAATTATTCACAATCTTGCTCGCCGCTTGCGGACCCGAGGGCATGCGCTACACTTTTATAAATTATAAAATTAGCGAGGAGATGCAGATGCCAGCGAAACTACGCGGCCCCTACCGGGTGTTCAGTGCCAATGGCCAGAACTACCAGGCCACCGATCTTCACTTGATCCTCGGCTCTGACTTCACCCGGCTTCCGGTGGTGCTGCGTCTTTTGGCTGAAAATACCGTACGCCGTTCAACGGACACGGAAAGTGCGCGCACGATTCAGAATCTGCGTGAGTGGTTGGGCAACCGCACTTCGCAGCAAGAACTTGAGTTTTGGCCGCACCGCATCCTGATGCACGACACCACCAGCACCCCGGCGTTGGTGGATATCGCCGGCATGCGAGACACCCTGGCCGAAGCCGGCATCGACCCCAGGGTGTTAAGTCCCAAACTTCCAGTTCAGGTTTCAATCGACCACTCGCTGGCCGTGGAAGACTACGCCACAAGGGACGCCGCATCGCGAAACCTGGCCCACGAATACCGCCGTAACCAGGAGCGGTACCGCTTTTTGAAGTGGGCGCAACAGTCCATGGACACCGTGAACGTCAACCCTCCCGGTACCGGGATCATGCACACCATCAACCTCGAACAACTGGCTACGGTGGCGCACCTGGATGCCGAACATAGCCAGGACCCCGCAGCCCCCTTGGTGGTTCCGGACATGATGATCGGCACCGATTCCCACACTCCCATGATTAATGGGCTTGGTGTGCTGGGTTGGGGAGTCGGCGGGTTGGAGGCCCAGACGGTGATGTTCGGCATGCCCACCACACTGCGAATCCCGGATGTTATCGGGTTCCGCCTGCGCGGCAGGCTTCCGGTGGGGGTCACCGCAACCGATTTGGCATTGACGGTCACCCAGATGCTGCGCGCCCGCGGGGTCAGCGGAGAATTTGTTGAGTTTTTTGGTCCCGGGGTCTCGACCCTGTCCGTGGGGGAGCGCTCGGTGGTGGCCAACATGGCCCCCGAATACGGAGCCACCACCGGCTACTTCCCGGTAGATGCGAATGTGCTGGACTACCTGTCGATGACCGGTCGAGAGCAGTCACAGGTGGAACTGGTCCGTTCCTACTATCAGGCCTCCGGCCTGTGGTTCGACGCTCACAACGAGCCTGAGTACACCGAGGTTCTGGACCTGGACCTGTCCGGCATCGGGTTGCGGGCCGCCGGTCCGCGCCGCCCGCAAGACCTGCTTCAGCTCGCCGACATCCCGCAGGTTCTGCAGGACGAAGCCGGGGACGAACCGGCGCCTGCCAGCGGAATGCCACGCTTCGCCCTCGCCCTGGCTTCCATTACCAGCTGCACAAATACCAGTGACCCCAAACTGCTGATCGCCGCGGGGCTGGTGGCTCGCAAGGCCCGGGCCTTGGGGTTGCGTGTGCCGCACTGGGTGAAAACCTCACTGGCCCCTGGCTCCCCGGCTGCCATGAGCTACCTGCGCCGGGCCGGGTTGCTGGAAGATTTGGGATACGCGGGTTTTGATGTGGTTGGTTTTGGCTGCACCACCTGCATCGGCAACTCCGGGCCGCTCAGTGAACCGATCGCCACGCAGCTGGCCGAGGGCGGGTTGCGTCCCGTCGCGGTACTCTCCGGCAACCGGAACTTCGCCGGGCGAATCCACCCGGACCTGGATCTGGGTTTTTTGATGTCCCCGCCGCTGGTTGTCGCATATGCGTTGGCCGGACGAGCAGATATCAACCTGCAGACCTACGAGTTTCTTCCCGCAGCCCAAGACCGCCGGGCAGTCAGGCTTGATGACCTCTTGCCGCGCCAAGAGGAAATTGATGACCTCTGGGCGGTGGCCCACGAGAGCCAGGATTTCGCGCGGGAGTTCAAACTCGCAACCAGCAGCCCGCTGTGGTCGAGGCTCGAAGCCCCGACCGGCGCGCAATACGCCTGGGACGAAGAATCAAATATCCTGCGCCGCCCGCCCTTCGCTTCGCTGGACGCGGGCAGCCAGCTCGGCAGCTACAGCGCCCATCCGCTGCTGGTACTCGGTGATGACGTGACCACGGACCATATTTCCCCCGCCAGCGCGATCCCCGCGGCATCTCTCGTGGCGGACTATCTGGTCTCGCGCGGTGAGAACCGCAACGATCTGAACGTTTTCGCTTCCCGGCGGGGAAATTACGAGGTGATGGTGCGCGGTGGTTTCCACGCGAAAAGCGTCGAGAACAAACTCGGTGCAGGGCTGGAGGGCAAACTCCCCGTGGCTCATACCGTGCATGCCGATTCCGGTCAGGTGCTCCCCTTGCGCGAGGCAGCCATCCGCTACCAGCAAGAGGGCGAATCGGTGGTGATCGTGGCCGGAAAACGGTACGGCACCGGCAGCTCGCGTGACTGGGCGGCTAAGGTCCAGCGGTTGCTGGGTGTGCGTGCGGTACTGGCCACAAGTTTTGAACGAATCCACCGTTCCAACCTGGTGGGGATGGGGGTGCTCCCGCTGCAGGTTCCCGCCCAGGCCCAAGAGGTTCTCCAAACGCTGCGCCCGACCGAACGGATAGAAATCAGTGCCGAGCCGCAGGCATTGAGTGTGCGGGGAACGGTGCCGGTCACGGTGCACCGGGCCGATGGAGCGACGTATCGCTTTGCCGCGCAGATCGCGGCGGAAACCGAACTGGATATCAAACTGCTGCGCGCCGGCGGAGTGATTCCCCAGCTGCTCTCAGACACCTTCGCGACCTATGGAAAGGACCAGGCGTGAACTCCACTGCCCGCAACGGATCGATCATTGAGATTCGTGGAGACGAAACAGCGAATGTCATCTTCAATTTGGTTCGCGAAAAACTGATCACACCGTATTTTGATGTCCCGCTGCAAAGTTTCAACCTCTCACTGAGCAACCGGGAAGCCACCTCGGACCAGGTGACCCGCGAGGCGGCTGAAGCCCTGAAAGATGCCAACGTCGCGGTGAAGTGTTCAACCATCACCCCGAATAAAACCAGTGCCGAAGCTCTGGGCCTGTCCCAAGTGTGGAAATCGCCGAACGCTACCCTGCGCAAGGCCCTGGACGGGGTCATTTTCCGTGAACCCGTGGTGCTTGAAACGGTGCCGCGGCTGGTCCCGGGCTGGAAACAACCAATTGTGGTGGCCCGGCACGCCAACGCCGATCAGTATCAGGCGGCAGATTTTGTGGTGCCCGGGGCCGGAGAACTGGTACTGAGTTTTATCCCGGAAGACGGCTCCGAACCGGTGAATAGATCCGTGACGACCTTCGGGTCCGATGGCGGAGTAGCCCTGGGGATGTACAACAACACCGATTCCATCCGCACCTTTGCGCGAGCTTGTTTCACCCGGGCGCTGGACCTGAACATGCCGCTGTATTTCTCAACCAAAAACACGGTGCTCAAAGAATACGATGGCCAATTTGTGCAGATTTTCGCGCAACTCTACGCCGATGAGTTCCGTGAGCGTTTCGCCGCTCGGTCGCTGCACTATGAGCATCGATTGATCGATGACATGGTGGCCTTTGGGCTGAAGAGCAGTGGGGGGTTTGTTTGGGCGCTGAAAAATTATGACGGGGATGTGCAAGCGGATGTCGTGGCGCAGGGATTCGGCTCACCGGGGTTGATGACCTCGGTGCTCGCCTCTTCTGACGGGCGCAGCTGCCTCTTTGAAGCAGCCCACGGGACGGTGGCCCGCCACTATCCGGCGTGGCAATCCGGAGCCAGGATTTCTACCAACCCCATCGCCACCATCATTGCGTGGTCCAGGGCGCTGCAACACCGGGCGCAGCTGGATCAAAACACCGTGTTGTTGCACCAAGCCGACGCCCTGGAACAAGCTGTTGTGAGCACCGTCCAGGACGGTGTCCTCACCGATGACCTAGCCACCCTGTGCGGTGTGGAAAGCGGGGTAGCCACCGGCGAGTTCATCAACGCGGTCGCAGACCGGTTCAATGAATTCAGGCAGGTGGCGGGCCGGCCACGTCAGCACCTGAAGTGACGGTGGGCCGGGGATCGGTCAGAGCTCAACGGTATTGGCCAAGACCGGCAATTGGCAGCGGGCTGCCTGAATCAAATCCAGATCCAGGTCAACAACGAGCAGCTGCGGCTCGGCTCCGGCCTGGGCGATGACACGACCGAGGGGATCAACCACCAGCGAATGTCCCACCCCCAGCGGCACGGTGCCTTGGAGCGACCGGCCGACACTTTCAGGGTCGGCTTGATCCACCGCGACCACAAAGGTGGTGGTGTCCAAGGCCCTAGCCTGGGCGAGTGTTTTCCACTGCTCGACTTTTCCTTCGCCGGCACCCCACGAGGCACTCACGATGTTGATCTGGGCGCCGGCGCGGGTGTTGCGCGCAAATAGCTGAGGGAAACGCAGGTCGTAGCAGATGGCCAGCCCGATGGTGGTGCCATCCAATTCAAACTGCACCGGGGCATCGCCCGGGGTGACCGAGTCCGATTCACGGTACCCGAAAGCATCGTAAAGGTGGATCTTGTTGTAGTGGGTATCGACGTCGCCGCCGACCACCAGCAAGGTATTGCGTACCCGTCCTTCCTCACCCGGGGTGAACATCCCGGCGGCAATCACGATGCCCAGGTCGCGGGCTTGCTGGCGCAACAGCCCCGCCCAGCGGGCGTTGACCGGCTCGGCGAACTTTTCCACCGGATTACCGAAGGCCACCTGCATGGCCTCGGGGAAAATAATCAACGAAGCTCCTGCGGCGGCAGCCTGTTTGGCGTGGTCGCGAATGATCGCCAGATTGCGCTGGGGATCCGCGGTGCTCAATACCTGTGCCAGCGCGATCTTCATGATTTAGTCCTTTCACCCGCGGCGCACGGTGCGCACCACAATCACCTCGACTCTACCGAAGGACGGGTGGCGAACAAAGGTACTGCCGGTCCGGTGCGGGGAGCGAATTTGGACCTATGCTGGAGGCATTAGTTCGTTTTTCGAGTGAAGCAGGTGGTACCAGATGTCCGCACGACCGACCGTTGGTACACCCCTGATCCTCAAAACGGCCAAGCGTTGTTAGCTTAGGCCGTGGGGGTGAGCCTCAGGAAAACTCTTGAAAGGCAACCGCCATGAACTACTTCCCCTACCAAACTTCTCGCGTCAGCGCAGCATCCCCCTATCTGGACGAACTTCCCGCAACTGCAGGTGCCAGAGCACTGGTCCTCGATGGTGGTGGGTCAACTGGAAATGCTTGGCTGATTGGGGTGCTCGCCGGGTTGGCAGTCGAAGGAGTCGATGTCACAGCACCCCAACTAACCGTGGGAACCTCGGCCGGAGCTACCGCGGCTGCCCAACTTGTTGGTGCCTCGGCTAAAGAGCTGTATGAACAGATCCTCACAACCCCGGTTGCGCCGGCTCCCTCTGGGAGAAACACCGGGAAAACCGTGGATGCCCGTGTCACCGACCAGCTCTCCCGAATCAAGGCCATCAGCGCAGCATCCCATGGGCCGCAGATGATGCATCAAAAAATGGGTAAGGCCGCCCTGGAACTGCCCGGCGCCCGGGACACTGAGTTCAGTGCCCGCTGGAAATCCGTGGTCCGATCGCGGCTGACCAGCACCAACTGGCCCCAGCGCTTGCTGTACCTCACTGCGGTGCAGGCCCAAACAGGGGCCTTGGTGGTTTTCGAAAATTCTGGAGGTCTCCCGCTGGTTGATGCGGTGGCGGCCAGCTGCTCCAGCGGTTTGCCTTTTTGGATCGGCGATCGTGCATACATTGATGGCGGTTACCGGCGCAATGAAAACGCGGACCTCGCGGAGGGTTATGCAAAGGTCCTGGTGCTTTCGCCACTGGGCGGGAAAAGCCTGCACCCCGCGGACTGGGGCATGGAACTTTCGGCGCAGATCGAGCAGCTTTCTCGGTCCGGAAGCCAGGTTCAGGTAGTCGTGCCAACTGCAGCTGCGGAGCACTATATGGGAACCAACGCCATGAACCAGTCCCTGCGTGCCCCTGCTGCTATCCAGGGATTCCTCCAAGGGCGTGAACGCGCCGGTGAGCTCCGCGAGTTTTGGAACTGACGGGTTGCTCGTTCAGCACGCCTCGCACAAAACGAATTGGCCCGTATTCTCAGGCCGCCTGCCACAAATGCATTGACGCGTAGGAACGCCAGGGAGACCAGCGCTGGGCGTAGTCCTCCAAAGCCCGGTGGGTGGCGCTCGCCGAAGGAAGCGGATCGAGGATGCCCAAGCGGGAAGCGCCGGCCACGAGTGCAACGTCGTTGCGCATCCAGATGTTGGGATCACCCAAAACTCGCATGGAGAGATAGGCCGCGGTCCACGGACCGATGCCCGGAGTTTGCAACAGGTTTAACTGCTGGGTTTGCGGGCTGTTGCCAAAACCTACCAACAGTTCGCCGGAATCAAGCGCACGGGCGGCCCTGAGGAGCGTGGCGATTGAACGTCGTGGCAGTTTCAGGATCCGCTGTGGATCAAGTGGTTGATCTGCCATGGGCTCGGGGACATGTTTGAGGATGTCTTCCGGTGTGGGGAACAGCCTGCTTAGAGAGTCAAAACGGGAGTGATAGCTGGCACCTGCCGTGGCGGCCAGGCGGGTCAGATGGGTGCGAGCCGCTTTAACCGAGATCTGTTGACCAATGATGGCGCGGATTACCACTTCGTGAGGGTCAACGGTCCCGGGAACTCGAATACCCGGGGTGCGCTGGACACTTGGGCGCAGGGCCGGGTCACGGCTCAGCGCTTCGTCCACGGCGTGCGGGTCGGCGTCCAGGTCCAGCAGCCGGCGGATACGAGAGACTGCCGGGGTCAGGTCCTGCAATCGAGCCAGTTCCAGCTCGGCTCGCAGCGCCCAGCCGCGGTGCGGGTCTCGATGCGCGGTGACCTGAAAGGCGCCCGGACCCCCGGGAAGAGCGAGCGTCCGGGAATAAACCAAGTTATTGGGGTCGCTCAGTTCTGTTGATTCCACCCCGGCAACGGCACGCGCGGCCAAGAAGTTGAAGATCCCCGGTGCATCAAATGGTTGTCGGACCGGCAGGTCAATTCCCAACTGGACGGCGGATGGCGCTGGCTGGCCGGCCTCGGAAGAGGGGTGGGAAGGTCGTCCTGTTTTCCCGGAACCAAAGCGTGTTCGCAGTTCAACCGGTGGGCTGGCGAAGACCTCTTGCATGGTGAGGTTGAATTGCCGAATGGAACCGAAACCAGCGGCAAAGGCGACGTCGGCAACGGGCAAATCGCTGCCCACCAACAAGGCGCGCGCCGACTGGGCACGCCGGGCGCGGGCCAAGGACAGCGGGCCGGCGCCGAGCTCGGAAACCAGAATGCGGTGCAGATGCCGGGTGGTGTAGCCAAGCTTCCGGGCAAGCCCACCCACCCCTTCACGATCCACCACACCATCAAGGATCAACCGCATGGCCTGAGCCGCGAGGTCCTGGCGGACGTTCCAGTCAGGGGTTCCGGGGGTCGCTTCGGGGAAACAGCGTTTGCACGCGCGGAAACCCGCGTCCTGTGCGGCGGCCGAGGTGGGATAAAAAACTACGTTTTCCACCTTGGGAGTTTTGGCCGGGCAGGAAGGCCTGCAATAAACCCCGGTGGAGGAAACCGCCGTGAAAAACTGGCCGTCAAAACGGTGGTCCCGGGCATCAATCGCCCGGTACCGTTCTGCAAATGACGAATCGCCAGGACGCCACGAAGCCGGAACTGGGCTTGACGGTGTGTGGCGGGCAACGGTGTTCACGGTGGTTTCCATTCCAATCACCTAGCGTGCGGTGGGGGAGAGTATCAGTTCATTGAGCTCACCGTAATCCACAAGCTGCTCCACACTGCGGTAGGTGCCGGTAGAGAGCAGCTCTTGGGTTGCGCGGTACGCCGTGGCATAGGCGGCTTGGGCGGGAGCCGAACCGAGGCTGATTCTCGCTACCTTGAGTGTAGCTAGTTCGGTGACGCTTGGTGAGCCGGGGCCAACCATGATGTTCACCGGTGCCGGGATTAGCTGAACAAGTTTTTTGATCATTAGTGGATCGGTGAGACCGGGAACAAAAATCCCGTCGGCTCCGGCGTCGAGGTACCTCTGTGCGCGGTGGACTGTTTCGGCCAACAACTCTTCGGGGCTAGCTCCTGCGTAAAGGAAAACATCGGTGCGGGCATTGATAAACAATCCTTCGCCGCGCTTGCCCGAGACCCGGCGGGCGGCTGATATACGCTCTTCAAATTCCTGCGGCGCTAGAGTGCCATCTTCAATGTTGACGCCCGCAACTCCTAGCTCGGCCACCGCACGCACCGTTGCCTCTACCTCGGCCTCACAGCTTGCGTACCCGTTTTCAATGTCTGCCGTGACGGGTAGTTCCACTGCGCGAGTAATACGGCCAATGGCTTCGAGCGCGGTTTCTTGGTCAAGGTGATTGCCGTCAGGCAATCCCAGAGACCAGGCAATACCTGCGCTGGTGGTAGCGACGGCTTGGGCGCCTGCCTTAGCGGCCAGTCGGGCTGTGGCCACATCCCAGACGTTGCTCAGCAAGAGTGGATTCCCCAGCTGGTGAAGTGCCCGGAAAGTTGAATAATCAGTGGTCAATGTGTTGGTCATGGATTAAGTACAGCCGACACGGGGCAGGTGTGTCTGGCGGTTTTCGGACCTTGCCAGTAGGAATGCGCAACTGGTGGGTGAGGTCCCTGTACTCTCGGTGCAAGAGGGTAGCCGGTCGTTCATAGTGTTGCGTGGGGACGAGCATCAATCACTGTGGGCCGAGCGCACGGCTATCTGGCCGCATAGAGAGCACCGGCAAGCTCCTGATTACCGCGGCGACACAGGTATCCAAGCGATTGCGCGCGAGCCATTGAATGGGGTGCGCCGAGTAGGGGTGATGGCTGGCCCTCGGCAGGAGGCCAGCGGCCCGCTACGGTGGTGAACTCTGGGATGCTGGGATCTCGGTGAGCTCGCCGCTGCTTTGGCGACCGCCGTTCCATTGCGCGGCCGCACCCGCGGCTACCACTACAACGATGCCAACAACTTGGAACAAGGATGGCATCTGGCTGAGGATCAAAAGCCCGATAAGCACACCAAATGCCGGTTCGATGGATAACAGCGTGCCGAAGGCCGTGTGGTTCATGCGTTTTAGCGCCAGCATTTCCAGCCCGAAGGCGATGACCGGGGTGATCAAGGCGATGCCGGCGGCGGTGGGCAGCACCCACCAGTGCAGATTGCCGTGGATGACTTGCGGAAGCCCAACGGGCATGGTGGCCAGCGCTGCAATCGGAATGGTCAGTGATAGTCCGCTGACACCGGCAAAGCGATCACCCACTCGTTGGGTGAGCAGGTTATACAGGGCCCAGCAGGCTCCGGCGGCTAGCGCCAGACCCACGCCAACCGGGTCGATGGAGCCGGTCCACGGCTCGGTGAGCAAAACAATGCCAACCAAAGCTATCGCAGGCCAAATTAATGCCGACCGGCGGGCACTCATGATTCCGGCAAGGATCAGCGGGCCAAGAAATTCTATGGCCACGGCGGTACTCAGCGGGATACGTTCGACGGCACCCAAGAAGAACACGGTCATGAACCCGGTGACGACTCCCAGTCCGAGCAGCATCGGCACGTCTTTGCGCCGAAGGGAGCGGATCGAGGGGCGGGCGATGATCCACAAAAACACCACTCCGAAGCACAGTCGCAGCCACGCGGTGCCTGCCGGGCCAACTTCTTGCAGTACGCCGACGGACAGCGCATTGGCAAGCTGGATGCACAGCATGGCGGCGACTGCCAGCGTCCACGGCGGAAGGCTGGAGCCAGAAAGGCGGGCCATCATTGTTCTCTCCTTGCGAGGGTTCCAAAGCCATGGCGTTGGAGGTGTTAGCTGGTGGGGGTCTCGGATCCGTGCCGAAGGTGGGAGGTGCCGGCACCCGGTTCGAAAACTGTCAATGTGAAACGCAGTTCCGTGGAGGAGTTGTTTTCATATCCGTGGGGCTCGTCGCCGGGAAAACACAGTGCGTCGGATTCTGAGAGCACGTAGGTTTCGGTTCCCACAACAACGGTGAGCTCACCTTCCAAAACTTGGAGCAATTCTTCGGTGCCGTCGCTGTGGGCGTCGCTATGATGGTGTTCGCCTGGCTGGAGCCTCCAGTCCCAGAGCTCAATAACGTTGGGCGAGCGAGTGGCCCCGAGCAGCACACCGCGTCCTCCGAACTCGCCGGTCCACAGTTCGGCCCCCTTGCCCTTGCGGGTGAGCTTAACCGGTTTGGAGCTCGGTGTTTCAACCAGCGTCGGCAGCCCGACACCCAGGGCGTCACTGAGCCGCAGCAGGGTGCCGACGCTGGGGTTTGCGCTGCCCTGCTCAACGTTCACCAGCATGCGGCGACTGATTTCAGCGCGCGTGGCAAGCTGATCCAGCGTCCACCCGAGTGCTAGCCGCTCTTGTTTAACTCGCATGCCGATGGAATGTGCGAGCGCCTGAGTATTCTCATCCACAAATGCATAATAGTGCACTTATAGTGCACTGGTCTACACTCGGGCGCCGAGGTGAGCTGTGGAGTGAAAGTGTGAGCCTTCAGATATTTGTATAGCCAGCCTATGTATAGAAATGTATAGTTTTCCTATGTATTGACCCGTGCTGCGCTGGGAGCCGTACTGAGCGATCTGAGTTTTGATCCCGCAGGTGCAGCGCAACACGTCATCAGCGAATCATCGCACCGCCAAGAAAAACGAGGAGGATCTAATGAAACAAACCGGAACCACGCAGCCCTCGCTGCTTAAGCAACCAGGTTCGGTCTGGGCTATCGCCTTTGCCTGCATGGTCTCATTTATGGGTATCGGACTGGTGGACCCCATCCTTCCAGCCATCAGCAAGGCCTTGGAAGCAAGCCAATCCCAGACCATGCTGCTATTCACCAGTTACCTATTTATCACCGGTATCGCAATGTTCTTCACCAGCTGGGTCTCTGGTCACCTCGGTGTTAAAAAGACCCTGATCATCGGCTTGGTGCTCATCGTCGTGTTCGCCGCGCTCGCCGGAGCCAGCTCCAGTGTTAATGAAATCCTTGGTTTCCGCGCCGGGTGGGGACTGGGTAACGCCATGTTCATTTCCACCGCATTGGCCGCCATTGTGGGCGCAGCCAGCGGCGGCAGCCGCCAGGCAATCGTGTTGTACGAAGCCGCCCTGGGTGTTGGAATGGCCGTTGGGCCACTGGTTGGCGGTGTTTTGGGCAACCTGTCGTGGCGCGGTCCATTTTTTGGCACCGCGGTGCTCATGGCCATCGCGCTGATCGCCATCCTTGCATTCCTCAAACTTCCGGCGTCTTCACCGGCCCCAGCCAAGATTTCTATCACCGCTAGTTTCAAGGCGCTACGCAACCCCGCGTTGCTTGCCCTGTCGATTACCGCGGTGTTTTACAACTTCGGATTTTTTGTCCTCTTGGCCTACACGCCGTTCCCGCTCGAAGCCGCGGCGCAGGCAGCTGGGCTTAGTTTTGGAGCCACCGAGCTTGGACTGGTCTTTTTCGGTTGGGGTTTGGCCTTGGCTATCACCTCAGTGTTCGTCGCTCCGCCAGCGACCCGAAAGTTCGGCCTGCGTCCGGTGTTGTTCACCATGTTGAGCCTGCTGGCAATCCTCCTGGGATCGATGGCGGTCTTCCACGAGCAACTCAAGATGCTCATCATCTTGGTGATCGTGGCTGGTCTGGTGCTCGGCGTCATGAATACCGCGCTGACCGAAGCGGTGATGGAAGCAACCGATCTGCCGCGTAATGTCGCCAGCAGCACCTACTCTGGTGTGCGTTTCCTGGGCGGCGCGGTGGCTCCTGCAGTCGCCGGCCCCCTGGCGGCTGCCGCAGGTGCGGCTGCTCCGTACTGGCTTGGCGCCGGCGCCGTGGTGGTATCGATTCTGGTGCTCATCCTTGCCGGGCATAAACTCAGCCATATTGGTGCGGCGCATGAAACTCCGCAGGAAGTCGCCCAGGACGTGCTGCTAGGCGAGGTATAACTCGCCGACGCGGGAATAGATTATTCGTTCCGGCACTCATAGGCTTGAGCGGAAATCATTTTTGTCACTAACCGTATCGAGGGCTGCCCATGTCCCAAAACCAGTCACGTTTCCCGCATCGGTTGCGGGTTCAACACATGCGTCCTAGGGATCCCGCCGAAATCTTCAGATCCTCTAGCCCTCTAGAGCTGTTTTTTGACCTGATTTTTGCGGTGTCTATTTCTCTAGCCTCGGCTCAGCTGGTTGATGCGGAGATCCACGCGCATATCTTTGATGGCTTGTTGGCTTATCTCATGGTGTTTTTTGCCGTCTGGTGGGCCTGGATGAACTTCACCTGGTTTGCCAGTGCTTTTGATGCCGATGACTGGTTATACCGGTTGCTGGCGCTCGCGCAGATGGCCGGAGTGGTGATCCTCGCGGTGGGAACCACTCCGGCCATGACCGAAGGGGACTACCAGCTGATCATTGTCGGTTACGTCGTGATGCGGCTGGCGCTTGTGGCGCAGTGGATTCGTGCATCTCGAAGCCATCCGGCGCTACGCAAAACAGCCCTGCGTTACGCTGTGGGGATTTGCCTCGTTCAGGTCCTCTGGATTTGCTACCCGCTAGTTCCTCTCGAATGGGCCAGACCAGCATTCTTGCTGCTGGTGATCTTTGAGCTGTTGGTTCCGTTGATTGCCGAACGAGCAGGGCAGACCCCCTGGCACCCCGAGCACATCGCTGATCGCTACGGTTCGTTCACGCTGATTGTGTTGGGCGAATCGGTTTTGGCTTCAACCGCGGCCGCGGCCAACGCGGTGGGAGATGCCAGCCAGCTAGTGCAGTTCGCGCTCTTGGGAGCAGGCGCCTTTATTCTCGTTGCGGGGCTTTGGTGGGTTTACTTTTCGGCCGACGCGAGCGCGTGGTTGCGCCGGCGGCGCAGGCCAATGATTTTTGGCTACGGGCACTACCTGGTGTTCGCCGCGGCCGGTGCATTCTCCGCGGGAGTGAAAGTACTGCTTGACCATGAGGCCGGGAACTCGGGGTTGAGCTCAGCCGTGGCCGTTGCCACCCTAAGTGTTCCGGTCACGATCTTTTTGTTGGCGGCCTGGGCCTTGATCCTGCGGCATTGCCTGCGCGGGGCGTATAAATGGGTGTTCCCCACCGGGGCACTGCTGATTGCCGCAGCGCCCCTGTTGCCGCTGTTGACCCCAACGGATATCGCGGATGTGCAGATCGCGGTCGTTGCGGTGTTGGGTGCGGCAGCGGTCATGGTGATGCTGGTGGTGCTGATTGAGGCCTCCGGCATCCGTGAGCCAAACGATTCGATAACCGGCAAACCGGTGGCCTAACGCGTGCGCCACCGGGCGCAAAGGCCGTCAAAAACCGCGACGACTTTCAGGGATAGGCGCCGGCGGGTTTATGCTGTGTGACTATGCAATCCTCCCAGCCTTCCATTGGTGTCGATATTGGCGGAACCAAAATCCTTGCGGCGTTGGTTGACGCTGATGGAGCCATCACCAAACAGATTTATCACCCCACCCCCAGCCAAGACGTTCCTGCCACTGAACGCGCCATCGTGGAACTGGTCCAGGAGCTCAGCGGCGGCCAGCTGCATTGCCCGGTGGGCGTCGGGGCGGCCGGCTGGATGAACCGCGATTCAAGCCGTGTGCTCTTCAGTCCGCACCTGTCCTGGCGTGATGAACCGGTGCGCGACCGACTGGAAAGCCAGCTGGGGCGGACGGTCACACTGGTGAATGACGCGGATGCCGCAGGGTGGGCCGAATACCGTTTCGGCGCGGCCCGCTCAGTCAATGATGTGGTGTGCCTGACTCTGGGAACCGGTATTGGCGGGTCGATTATCCTCGGCGGTGAGGTGTACCGGGGAAATTCAGGGATCGCCGGGGAGTTCGGCCACCAGAGCATTGTTCCCGGAGGGCATCGCTGCGCCTGCGGCAACCGCGGATGCTGGGAACAATATGCGTCGGGCAACGCGCTGGGCCGCGATGGCGCGGAACTGGTGCGCTCAAAATCCCCGGTTGCCCACAACCTGCGTGCGGCCTGCGGTGATGATCCTTCCGCGGTGACCGGCTCGCTGGTCACCGACCTTGCGGCGCAGGGGGATTCGGCGTGCCGGGACCTGATCGAAGAAATGGGCCAGTGGCTGGGGTTGGGTATTTCAAATCTGGTCTCCGTGCTGGATCCTGGCATGGTGGTGATCGGCGGCGGCTTGGGATCAGCGCCGACCGAGTTGCTTACCGTCGCCGAATCTCACTACCGGCGCACACTGTCCGGACGCGGATACCGGCCCTTCGCCCAAATCTGCCGTGCCCAGCTGGGGCCTTCGGCTGGATTGATCGGGGCAGCGGACCTGGCCCGCCAGTCATCAGCTTAAATTAACATTGACAGGACATTAGGACTTATCTAGGCTCGGTTTGTTAGCTATAAACCAGTGATGAGGTGTCCTGATGACCCGTCGCATCCCCGCGCAGACTTCCGTGGAACTCTCCGTGCGCCCCGACGCGCCCAAACGCTGGGCGCTGTGGGCGGTATTGGTCACCTACGCGGTCGCGATGTGCGGCACCACCATGCCCACGGCGCTGTACCCCACGCTGCAAGATCAATTCGGGCTTTCTACCGCCGCATCAACGCAGCTGTTCGCCATCTATGCGGTGACGGTGCTGCTGGTTTTGTGTGCTTTTGGCTCGCTGTCCGATGCGCTGGGGCGCAAACCGGTGATGATGCTCGGCTTGGGGGCCTCGCTGTCCAGCGGGGTGTTGTATTCACTCGCGGATGACGCACCGATGCTGTTTACCGCTCGGGTGCTCTCCGGAATCTGTGCGGGTTTGGTCACCGGAACGGCCACCGCCTACCTCACCGATCTGGTGGGGAGCCCAAGCCGCGGGGCGGGGATTTCAAGTATTGCCAACATGATTGGGTTGGGCAGCGGCCCGGTGCTGGCGGCCTGGTTGACCTATGCCGTCCCCAGCCTTCCAATGATCGCTTTCACCACTCACGCGGTCGTTTCCGGGATGTGTTTGCTCCTGTTGGGATTCGGGCCCGAGTCCGTGCCCGTCCGCCGGTTGCGCCTGTATCCCAGCCTTCCGCTGGTTCCCCGCCGCAGCCTGCGGAACTTTGCCATTGGGGGACTGATGACACTGGGTTTTGCGGTGATGGGAGGGTGCACCGCGATGACCTCCATCCTGGTGGTGCGTTCATTTGGCATTAGCGACCTGCGGATCTTGGGGCTGATCGGCTCGCTGATTTTTGCCGCGACCGCCATTGGCCAGAAGCTTGGCGGATCCTTGATTCGCCGCCATGCCCTGCTCGGATATGCGGGGCTGGCTACCGGCGCCGCGCTGATCTGCGTGGCACCGCTGCTGCCGGGAAACGCCGCCGTGGTGATCTATCTTGCGGGGTTAACCGCCGCCGGTTTGAGCCACGGCGCGCTATTCCCGGTGGGCCTGGGGATCGTTCTGCAGGACATCGAACTGGGCCAGCGCGGCAGCGCCAGTTCAGCCTTCTGGGTGCTCGGTTATGCGCTCACTGCCGCCGGCGCCTTGGGTTTGGGCTGGGTTGGCCAGTTCCTTGGCGAAGCCCAGGCGGTCAGCTGGTTCGGGCTGGCGGTTGTCCTGAGTGCGGCGTGCTGCGCGGCCTTGCACCTTAAACTCTCAGCGGCTTTTGGCCGGTGAAGGAAAACAACTCACAGAGCAGCCTCAGGAGGGTGCATGCGTATTGGATTGGTCGGCTACGGATTTGGTGGAAGCCACTTTCATCTTCCGTACATTCAGGCCGCAGACTGTTGGGAAATCGCCGGGATTGTCACCCGGTCAGCGCCACGACGTGAACAATTAGGCGCCGAATACCCCCAGCTGCCGGTTTTTGATTCCCTGGATGAACTCATCGACGCAGGCGCCCAGGTGGTGGTGATTTCCACCCCGCCGCAGACCCGGCGTGAGCTGGTGCTGCGTGCGCTTCAGCGCGGTGTGCACGTGGTGGCGGATAAACCCCTGGCCGCAGACGCGGCCACCGCTCGGGAGCTCGCCGCGGCGGCCCAGACCGCGGGCAAGGTGCTCACCGTGTATCAAAACCGGCGCTGGGATACCGACTTCCTGACGCTCAAGCAGGTGGCGGACTCCGGCGAGCTGGGCCAGATTTTCCGTGCCCACCTGGTGATGGATCAAGCCGACCCCGGCACCCTGGATTTTGATCCGACAGGCGGACTGCTGCGGGATCTGGGAACACACCTGGTGGACCAGGCGGTTCAGCTGCTGGGCCCGGTGGCGCGGGTGGATGCGGCTTTGGATTGGTTGACCCGCGATGGGATCAGCGTCGATGTAGGTTTCAGCTTGGGGCTGCATCATGAAAATGGCACCTATTCGCAGGTCTCCGCCAGCAAGCTGTGCGGCCGCGAGGCGCGGCTGATGGATCTGTACGCCAGCGGCGGTTCCTACTCCTCGGCCATGTCGGATCGGCAGATCGAGCAGATGCTCGCCGGGCAGCGCCCCTCAGCGACCCCGGGGACCTGGGGCGAGGTTGAGCGTGAAGACCATGGGGTTTTGCGCACCGGCACCGGTGAGCGCACGGTGCAACCGGTTCCCGGGAACTACACGGAATACTACCGCCAGCTATTCGCGGCGCTGCAGGGCCGCGGACAGCTCCCGGTGCGGCTGGACGAGGCGCTGCATACCATCGACATTCTTGATGCTGCCCGGAACAGCGACCGGCTTGGCCGCAGCGTAGCCCTGGGCGAATAAGGCTTCTGCGCTGCGCGCAAACACAGCCTCAAACACAACACGCACGGTGTGTGCCCCATCCTTGCCGGAGGGGGCACACACCGTGCGTGTTGGTCAGTGGTGGATCGGAGGCTCAAGCCTGGTTGTGCCGCACTCAGGGGCGGGAGGCCAGGGAACCCTGCTGGAGCGCTTGCGCGTCAAGCAGCACCTTGGCGGCCACTTCCAGCCCCTCGACGCGGCCCAGCTCGGTGTCCTCATGTTCGATGTTCACCATCATTTCCGGGTCCACCTCATGCAGGGCACGCAAGAATTCGGCCCAGAAATCGGTGTCATGTCCCTTGCCGAGCGCAACAAAGTCCCAGGCGGAGTTCTTGGGCCATTCGTTGGCCCATTCGTCCCCGCCGAGGTTGGTGCGCTCTTCATCTTCGCGCAGCTTGCGGAAGCTGTTATCCAGCACTCCCTGGATCGCCGCGTTCGGGTTGATGCGAACGTCCTTGGCCGCGGCGTGAACCACGTGCGAACCCAGGTCGCGAACCACTGCCACCGGGTCCATCTGCTGCCAGAACAGGTGCGAGGCATCCAGCTCAACACCGATGTTGCTGGTTCCGGCACGCTCAATGAGTTCACGGAAACTGGCCGGGTTGAAGGCAACATTCTGCGGGTGCAGCTCCAGGGCAACCTTCACCCCATGCTCCACGGCTAGTTTGTCCGTTTCCTTCCAGAAGGCGCCGGCCACATCGAACTGGTAATCCAGCTGATCCAGCGCGGCCGAGTTCCAGGCGTTGACGATCCAGCTTGGCTTGGTGGCGCCGGGCTCGCCGCCGGGCAGGCCTGACATGGTGACCACGCGGTTCTGGCCCAGGCGGCTTGCCAGGCGGATCGAGCGGCGGATGTCCTCGGCGTGTTTCTCACCGATTTCACGATTGGGGTGCAGCGGATTGCCGTTGCAGTTCAGTCCGGCAATTTCAACACCGCTTCCCTGGAAGATCGCCAGGTAGTCATCACGAGCCGCGTCGCTGGTGAGGATCTCATCCATGGTCGGCACATGCAGGGCCGGAAGGAAACCGCCGGTGTTCAGTTCGATCCCGGCCAGCCCCAGGTCTGCAATGACCTTCAGTGCTTCGGGCAGCGGGCGGTCGTGCAGGATTGCGTTATAGACACCGAGTTTCACAGGGCTACCTTCTTTCCGTCGTTGCTTGCGGACTGCACCACAGCCTGCAGGATTTTCATGTTGTGCACACCTTCGTCAAAGGTCGCGTTGGCAGGCAGGTTTGTCTCGGCGCCGCACACTTCGTCGAGGAACGCGCGGGCCTGATAGCCAAAAGCGTCGTTCTGCCCGAAGCCGACCCCCGGTGCGTCCATCGGCAGCCCGCCGCCGATGTAGGCGTGCTCGGAGCCAAGATTGATCGTGCGGTAGCCGCTTGTGGCCGCTGCGCCGTCGCTGAGCATGACCTCGATTTGCGAGGGATTCAGCTGGTTGAAGCGTGCCGCGCCCTTTTCGCAGAACACTTCAAAAGTCAGGGTGTTCGGATGCCCGGCCGCGACGCGGGAAACTTCCAGGCTTCCCGAAGCCTGGGCGAACTGGACGTTGAACGCCGCGTAGTCGTCGTTCTCCACCGGCTCGGACTTGTCGCTGAGTTCCACCAGATCATGGCCCGTGACAGCGCCGGCCGGCAGGAAGCGCTCGGTGATGCTGGTGCTCAGCTGGCCGCCGCTGACCGAGGTGATGCCGCCGGCCAGGAATTCTGCGACGTAGGCAAGGTGGCTTCCGACGTCGGCCAGCGCTCCGGAACCGGGTTGGCCCTTGAAGCGCCAGCTCATTGGCGCTTGCGTGCTGTGGCCGTAGTCGGTCCAATAGCGGCCGGAGAAGTGCAGCACCTTGCCCAGGGTGCCATCGTTGATCAGGTCGCGGATTGTCGCGATCCCGGGGGTGCGGCGGAAGGTGAATCCAACGCGGGCTATGGACGAGGCGCTGCGCGCCGCGTCAGCCATCGCCTCTGCTTCCTGAAGGGTGTCGGCCAGCGGCTTCTCGCACAAAACATGTTTTCCCGCGGCGAGCAGCCCTTGAACTGCCTCGCGGTGGAATCGGTTGGCGATGACAACCGAAACCACGTCGATGTCCGGGTCTGCGGCGACTTCTTGCCATGAGCCCAGCGCCTTCTCGTAGCCGTAGCGCTTGGCGACCTTGGCGGCGAGTTCGGTGTTCACGTCGGCTACTGCAACATAGCGCAGCGGCGGCAAATTCGAGTTATACAAAGTTGGTGCGGTGCGGTAGCCGGCGATGTGCGACAGCCCGGCCATGCCGGCACCAATGACGGCAATGCCGATAGATTTTGTCACGGAATCCTCCTGGAGGAAGTGGTTCAACGAATATTTTGGAGCGCTCCAAAAAAGTGTAAAGCTGGATTCGGTGAACGGTCAAGGGGCCACCGGGAAAGAATTATTCAGGCATTGCGCGCGCCCGCGCAGGTTCCGCGTTCAACCAGGGCCGGTTCCAGCGTCACTACCTGTGAAGCCCGTTCGGGGTCCGCCAGCCGGGAGAGGACCTGCTGCGCTACGTGCAGTCCCAGGGCGTGGTTGCGGGAGTCGACGGTGGTCAGGCGCAGAAGCTGGGTGTCGGCCAGCGGTGAATTGTCGTATCCGATGAGTGACAGATCCTCGGGAACGCGGAGGTTGTTTTCCCGGGCCGCAGCCAGGGCTCCCATGGCCATGGAATCGTTGCCGGCCAGGATGGCGGTGGTCTCGGGCGAGCGCCGCAGCAGCTCCATGGCGCAGTGGTATCCGCTGAGTTCGGTGGTCAGTTCGCTCAGTGCTACCAGGTGTTCGGCAAGCCCCGCGGATGCAATGGCATCTCGATACCCCATGATTCGCAGATGCGAGGATCCGCCGCCGCCGGCGATATGGCCGATATTCCGGTGCCCCAGGGAAATCAGGTGCTCAACGGCCCGCCTGGCACCCAAACGATCATCGCCGGTCGCAACATCCGCTCCGGGCACTGTGCTGGCCCTGTTGCCGGCGATGATCACCGGGACGTGGGAGGGGAAGCGCATGGCCGGTGTCGGTTCGGTGGCCAGCACCAGCGCTTCGACCCGGGTGCTGAGAAAGCCGTCCAAGGGGTCGGACTCGATGTGGGCATTGAGTGTGCGGTCGGAAACGGCGATGCGCAGCCCCGCGCTGGCCAGCCCCTCCTGGAGTCCGCGCAGCAATTGAACGAACCAGAGGTTCGTGTAGTCGTCGATGACCACCCCGACGGTTTGGCTGGTGCCGCCGGCCAGGGCGGTGGCCGCCTGGCTGGGGCGGTAGTCCAGTTCCGCGATGGCTGCCAGCACGGCCGCGCGGCGTGGGGCCGAGACGCTGGGGGAGTTGCGCAGCACCAGTGAGACCAGTGATTTTGAGACGCCGGCGGCCTGGGCAACGTCATAGATGGTTGCTCGACGGCGTTCTGCGGACACGGTTCCTCCTTAGGTGTCACGGATGTTTCCTTAAGAGCCTAGCGTTTCCCGCGTGCGCGCCGCGGACCCAGGCGGTTTGGCCTCGCAAATCTTCGTCTTCCAAGTCATAAAGACAGGACATAGTATTGCGAAGTTTTCTTAATTTTTTGTGTCACTGGCGATGGAAAACCTTGATTTTCCGGGGATTTTCACCCAGCACATTACTCATGTTGTAAATATGTCAGTACAAACCTTTGACAGCGGCTCTTTCATGGTGCAAAGTATTTCCTGTGGCACCGTTCACATTGTCGGCAGCTGGCCGATCCCTGAACTCCTGACTCGAAAGGACGTCGATCTGCGTGACTTACGACGTACTCACCCTCGGACGCATCAGCGTTGATGTCTACCCGAATGACATCGGCGTATCCCTGGCCGACGTAAACTCCTTCGGCAAGTACCTCGGCGGCTCTGCCACCAACGTCGCAGTGGCCGCGGCCCGGCACGGGCGCGAAACGGCGGTGATCACCAAGGTCGGCGACGACGATTTCGGAACCTTCCTGGAACGCGAGCTGGACCGCTACAACGTGGACCGCACCCTCGTCACCCGAGACGCCAGCCTGCAGACACCGGTCACCTTCTGCGCCATCCTGCCGCCGGATGACTTTCCGCTGTACTTCTACGGCCGCTTCCCGATGGCCCCGGACTGGAACATCAACACCAGCGAGATCGACCTCGATGCGGTGAAGAATTCCAAGATCTTCTGGAGCACCGTGACCGGCCTGAGCCGTGAACCCTCGCGCAGCGCCCAGCTGGCGGCCTATGAAGCCCGCCCAGCCAGCTCGCTGGCCGAAGGCCAGTTCACCATCCTTGATTTGGATTACCGCCCGATGTTCTGGGATTCGGTAGAGCAGGCCCGCGAGCAGGTCACCCAGGCGCTGGCTTCCGCCACCGTTGCCATTGGCAACGACACCGAGTGCACGGTTGCCGTGGGCGCGGGAACCCCCGACGAGCAGGCCGATCGCCTCCTGGAGGCCGGGGTGCAGATCGCCGTGGTCAAGCTCGGCCCCGAAGGCGTGATGGCCAAGACCCGCACCGAACGCGTGGTCTCTGCCCCCGTTCCCGTGCAGACCGCCAACGGGCTGGGAGCCGGGGATTCCTTCGGCGGAGCCTTCTGCCACGGATTGCTTTCCGGTTGGCCGCTGGAGCAGGTATTGGACTACGCCAATGCCGCCGGAGCCATCGTCGCCTCCCAGGTGGCCTGCTCCGATGCGATGCCGACCCCCGAAGAAGTGAACGCCTTGCTGGCTGAACGCGGCCGCACCGTCCCCACCTCCCAGAAAGATCTGGTCTAGTCATGCAACAGGCAACCGAGCTGCGCGTGGATCGCGAAGACCCACGCCGCTATGAATTCCTCACCCGCCAGCGTTTGGAAGACCCGGCGTCGGTGCAGCGTGCCGCGGCGGCCCGCCGGAAGCATGCCGGTCCGGTGCTGGGGCGCCAGAACTTCATCATCGCCGCCGACCATCCGGCCCGCGGTGCCCTGTCGGTCGGCAAACGCGCCACGGCCATGGCCGACCGCCGCGAGTTGCTGGACCGCCTGCAGATCGCCCTGCAGAATCCAGCCTGCGACGGCGTGCTCGCCTCCCCGGATATCCTCGATGACCTGCTGCTGCTCGGCGCGCTGGAAGGCAAGCTGGTTTTCGGATCGATGAATCGCGGCGGCCTGACCGGCCTGGTCAACGAAATCGACGACCGCTTCACCGGGCATACCGCGGCCGCCTTGGCGGCGCTGGGTGCCGATGGCGGAAAGATGCTCACCCGGATCAGCTACGAGGACCAGGACACCGTCAAGACCCTGCAGGCCACCGCCGACGCGGTCTCCGATCTGGCCCGGCACCAGCTGGTCGCCATGGTCGAGCCGTTCATCTCCAAGCGCGTGGAGGGCAAGGTCGTCAACGATCTGCGCCCCGACGCCGTGATCAAGTCCATGGGCATTGCCGCGGGACTGGGCGAATCCAGCGCCTACACCTGGCTGAAGATCCCGGTGGTCGCTCAGATGGAGCGGGTCATGGCCGCCACCACCTTGCCCACGGTGCTGCTCGGCGGGGATCCGGCCGGCAGCCCCGAGGAGGTCTTCGCCTCCTGGCGGGATGCCCTGGCGCAGCCCGGAGTCCAGGGGCTGACCGTGGGACGCACCCTGCTCTACCCGGAGGATGGCGACGTGGCGGCCGCCGTGGCCACCGCCGCCTCCCTGCTGAACAACACCACCGCATCCGCGCTGCCCGCACCTGCCGGAAACTAAAGGAGAAATCGAGCACCATGACTACCCGCACAATGACCGTCGCACAGGCGGTTGTGGAGTTCCTGGGTCGCCAGTACACGGTAGACACCATTGCCGGTGAACGTTACCGCGAGCGCCTGATCCCGGGAATGTTCGGCATCTTCGGGCACGGCAACGTGGCCGGCGTGGGCCAGGCCCTGAAACAGTGGCAGGCCAAAGACCCAAGCCTCATGCCGTACTACCAGGGACGCAACGAACAGGCCCAGTCGCACCAGGCGGTGGCCTACGCCCGGCACACCCGGCGGCGCGCCACCTACGCGGTGTCCACCTCCATTGGCCCGGGTTCCTCCAACCTGCTCACCGGCGCCGCGCTAGCCACGGCCAACCGCCTGCCGGTGCTGCTGCTGCCCTCGGATACCTTCGCCACCCGCGCCGCGGATCCGGTGCTGCAGCAACTGGAGATGCCCCACGGCTATGACATCACGGTTAATGATGCATTCCGCCCGCTGTCCAAGTACTTCGACCGGGTCACCCGGCCAGAACAGCTGGCCAGCGCGCTGCACCACGGGCTGCGGGTGCTCACCGACCCGGCGGAAACCGGCGCGGTCACCATTTCCCTGCCGCAGGATGTGCAGGCCGAGGCCTTTGACTTCCCGGAAGAATTTTTTGCCGAACGCGAGTGGAAGATCCGCCGCCCGGAGGCAGAACGCGATGACATCGCGCAGGCTGCGCAGCTGATCCGCGAGGCCAAGCGCCCGCTGATTGTGGCCGGCGGCGGGGTGCTGTACGCCTTCGCCACCGACGAGCTGGCGGCTTTCTGCGAGGCAACCGGCATCCCGGTGGGCAACACCCAGGCAGGTGTGGGTGTGCTCCCCTGGGATTCCAAGTACTCGCTCGGTGCCATCGGCTCCACCGGCACCACCGCGGCCAACGCCCTGGCGGCCCAAGCCGACCTGATCATCGGCATCGGCACCCGCTACGAAGACTTCACCACGGCCAGCCGCACCGCGTTCCAAAACCCGGATGTGAAGTTTGTGAACATCAACGTGGCTGCGCTGGATGCCTACAAACACGCAACCGTGCTGCCGGTCGTGGCCGATGCCCGCAAGGCGCTGGTGGCACTGCGTGAAGCACTGACCGGTTACCGGGTGGATGGTGCCCTTCAGGTGCAGACCGCCAGCGAAAAGCAGCGTTGGGATGCCACCGTGGACGCCGCGTTCGCCGAACGCTTCAGCCCGCTGGTCAGCCAGAACTCGATCATCGGTGCGGTGAACCAGGCCATGGACCCCCGCGACGTGGTGGTGTGCGCCGCCGGCTCGCTGCCCGGAGACCTGCACAAGATGTGGCGGGTGTCTGATCCGTTCGGCTACCACGTGGAGTACGGATTCTCCTGCATGGGTTATGAGATCGCCGGCGGCCTGGGCCTGAAACGCGCGGTCCTGGACGAAAGCGCCCGCGGCGCGGCGCAGAACCGCGACGTGGTGGTGATGGTGGGCGACGGTTCCTACCTGATGATGCACACCGAACTGGTCACCGCGGTGGCCGAAGGCATCAAGCTGATCACGGTGCTGATCCAGAACCACGGCTACGCCTCCATCGGTTCGCTCTCCGAGTCGCTGGGTTCCCAGCGTTTTGGCACCAAGTACCGCAAGCTGGACGCGGACGCGCACTCGTTCGACGAAGGGGAGACCCTGCCCATCGATTTGGCCACCAACGCCGAATCCCTGGGGGTCAAGGTCATCCGCATCGCGCCGGGGGAGCACGCCATCGACGAGTTGAGCGCCGCGGTAGCCAAAGCCAAGGCCGCCCCGGAGGGCTCGGGACCCATCTTGATCCACATCGAATCGGACCTGTACGCAGATGCTCCCTCCAGCGAATCTTGGTGGGATGTGCCGGTGTCCGAGGTCGCGGAACTTGAGTCGACACTCGCCGCGCGCCAGGTCTATGAAGGCCATAAGGCCCGCCAGAAGCCTTACCTGGGCTAACTAAACAATTTTTTGATTCACGGAAAGAACAGCAATAAATCATGAGCGCAATCGCCACCGAAGTCACCGAGATCTTCCACTACATCAACGGCCAGGCCACCGCCGGAACCGGCACCCAAACTCAGCCGGTGTACAACCCGGCCACCGGTGAGGTCACCGGCCAGCTGCACCTGGCCAGCACGGATGACCTGAACGAAACCGTGGCAGCCGCCAAGGCGGCCGCCGAGTCCTGGGCCGAAGTTTCACTGGTCAAGCGCACCAAAATCCTTTTCCGTTTCCAGCAGCTGCTGACCGAGCACACCGATGAGCTGGCACGTATTGTCACCAGCGAGCACGGCAAGGTGCTCTCCGACGCAGCCGGCGAAATCGGCCGCGGCATCGAGGTTGTCGAATTCGCCTGCGGTATTTCCCAGGCGCTGAAGGGCGAATACTCGGACCAGGTCTCCGGCGGAATCGATGTGTTCTCCTTCCGCCAGCCGCTGGGTGTGGTTGCCGGCATCACCCCGTTCAACTTCCCGGTCATGGTTCCCATGTGGATGGCCCCGGTGGCCATCGCCACCGGCAACGCGTTCATCCTCAAGCCATCCGAGCGCGACCCATCCGCCGCGCTGCTGATCGCCGACCTGTTCAAGCAGGCAGGCCTGCCGGACGGTGTGTTCCAGGTGCTGCACGGCGGCAAGGAAACCGTGGACGGGCTGCTGACCCACCCGGATGTGGACGGCATCTCCTTTGTCGGTTCCACCCCGATCGCCAAGTACGTGCATGAGACCGCCACCAAGCACGGCAAGCGGGTCCAGGCCCTGGGCGGGGCGAAGAACCACGCGGTCATCATGCCGGATGCCGACATGGAACTGGCGGCTGATCACATCACCGCCGCGGCCTTCGGCTCGGCCGGCCAGCGCTGCATGGCAATCTCCGTGGCGGTAGCCGTGGGCGGCGCCGCGGATGCACTGGTGGACAAGCTCGCCGCACGCGGCCGCGACGTGAACGTATCCCACGGTTTGGACCAGGGCGCCGACATGGGTCCGGTTATCACCCCGGCCTCCAAGTTGCGCCTGCAGAAGATTGTCGGCGAGGCGCAGGCGGCCGGTGCCGCCCTGATCCTGGACGGCCGCGACCTGGTAGTCAAGGACCACGAGAACGGCTTCTTTGTCGGCCCGACCATCCTTGATCAGGTCAGCCGCGAAATGAGCGCCTACACCGAGGAGATCTTCGGCCCGGTCCTGGTAATCCTGCGGGTCGCGTCGCTGGAAGAGGCCATTGAGGTTGTCAACGCCAACCCGTACGGCAACGGCACCGCGATCTTCACCTCCTCCGGCTCCCACGCCCGCACCTACACCCGCCGCATCCAGGTGGGCATGGTCGGCGTGAATGTTCCGCTTCCGGTCCCAGCGGCGTGGCACTCCTTTGGCGGTTGGAAGGACTCGCTGTTCGGCGAGCACCACATCTACGGCCCGGACGGTGTGCGTTTCTACACCCGCGGCAAGGCAGTCACCCAGCGCTGGCCAGAACCTGCGCAGGAATCCACCGCAAGCTTCAATTTCCCATCCAACTAAATCCACAGTCCGGTCGGACCCGGTTTGTGGCTTAGACAGTTTTGATTGAAGAGAAAAGACCCATGGCACACAAGAACATCACCATCGGCACGGCCCCGGATTCCTGGGGTGTTTGGTTCGCTGATGATCCGCAGCAGACCCCCTGGCAGCGATTCCTCGACGAGGTTGTCGAAGCCGGTTACCAAACCATCGAATTAGGCCCCTACGCCTACCTTCCAGCCGACCCGGCCAAACTCGCCGACGAGCTGGCCCAGCGCAATCTGAAGGTCAGCGCCGGGACCGTTTTCACCGCGTTCCACCGCGGCGTGGACGGCTCGGCCGTGGCCTGGGATGAGGCGTGGGAACCAGCACGCAAGGTCGCTGAGCTGACCGCCGCAGTGGGCGGCGAAAACATTGTGGTGATCCCGGCAATGTGGCGTGATGACGTGACCGGCCAAGCCGTTGAATCCGGAACTTTGGACGAGGCCGCGTGGGAAGCGTTGGCCGCCGGGCACGACCGTCTGGGGCGGATCCTGGCCGAGGACTTCGGGCTGAAGCAGCAGTTCCACTCGCACGCCGACTCCCACGTATGTGTGCAGCCGGATATTGAGAAGTTCTTGGCGCTGACCGACCCGGCGTACACCAACCTGTGCCTGGATACCGGCCACGCCGAATACGGCGGAGCCTCCAGCCTGGAGCTGATCCGCAAGTACCCCGAACGCATCGGCTACCTGCACCTGAAGCAGGTAGACCCGACCGTGTTGGAGCGGGTCCGTGCCGAGGACCTTACCTGGGCCGCGGCAAACCTGGCCGGGGTCATGTGTGAACCGCCGGCCGGTATCCCGGACCTGGAACTGGTGCTCAACGCGGTCGAAGAGCTGGGCCGCCCGATCTACGGCATTGTGGAACAGGACATGTACCCGGTGAAAGATTTCTCGGTTCCGTTGCCTATTGCAACCCGCACCCGCCAGTACCTGCTCAGCTGCGGCTCGCGGACCCGCGTCTAAGCCAGAACGAACCTAGTTAAGAATTCTTGAAAGGACATATCGTGCCAGATATCCTGCGCGTCGCCGTCGTTGGAGCCGGACGCATGGGCGCCGACCACATTCAGCGGATTCACCACCGTATTTCCGGCGCCGAGGTGGCTGCCGTGGTCGACATCGACCTGGACCGGGTCAACGCCGCCATTGACGGCATTCCAGGGGCCAAGGGCTACACCGATCTGGACGCCGCGCTCGCCGACGGTGACGTGAACGCAGTTCTGCTCGCCACCCCGGGCTTCTTGCACCACGATGCACTGCTGACGGTCCTGGAAGCAGATATTCCGGTGTTGTGCGAAAAGCCGCTGACCCCGGATGCCGCGTCTTCGTGGGAGATCGTTGAAGCTGAGACGAAGCTGGGCCGCAAGCGCATCCAGGTGGGCTTCATGCGCCGCTTCGATGCCGAGTACCAGCAACTGCGCCAGCTGATTGAGAACCAGGGCCTGGGCGAACTGCTGGTGCTGCACCACCAGCACCGCAACCCCAGCACCCCGGAAGGATTCACCAATCAGATGCTGATCAATGACTCGGTGGTGCACGAGTTCGACGCGATCCGCTTCTTCACCGGTGAGGAAATCACCAGCGTGCAGGTGCGCCTGGGCAAGGCCACCCGCAATGCGCCCAATGGGCAGCATGACCCACAGCATGTATTGCTGGAAACCTCTTCGGGTGTGCTCGCTGACGTGGAGATCTACGTCAATGCGAAGTTCGGCTACGAAGTGGCCACCCAGGCGTCCTTCGAAGACGGCATTGTGTCCATCGGCAACGATACAGGCCCATACGTGCGTACCGCGGGCCAGTGGGGCGGCAAGGTCACCCCTGGCTTCGAGGAGCGTTTCGGGGCGGCCTACGACACCGAAATCCAGTCCTGGGTTGATGCCGCGTTGCGCGGCGAAATCGGCGGGCCGAACGCATGGGATGGCTACGCCACCGCAGCCTGCTGCGAAGCGGGCGTTGAGGCCCAGCGCACCGGTGCCAAGGTCGACGTGTTGCTGAACAGCAAGCCGGATCTCTACAACTAGGAGCATCATGAAATTCGCATTGGATCCGACTCCGTTTCATGCCACGCACTCGGTTTTGGAGTTTCCCAAGATTGCCGCGGAATTGGGCTATGACTACATTCAGCTGACTCCGCATCCAGACATCATTCCGTTTTTCACCCACCCTAAAGCGGATGATGAATTGGTGGCGAAGCTCGCCGCGCAGTGCAAGGCGACCGGCGTGGGCATCGCCTCGGTGCTCCCGGTGCTGCGCTGGGCCTCGCCCGATGAGAATCTGCGCCAGGCTGCGGTGCGCTACTGGAAGCGTGCCATCCAGATTGCCGTGGACCTTGGCGTGACCCAGATGAATACGGAATTCTCGGGACGTCCTGAGCGTGCCGAGGAGTCCGAGGCCGCGTTCTACCGCTCGATGGAAGAGCTGGTGCCGATCATTGAACGCGAGGGCATCAATGTGGCCATCGATCCGCACCCGGATGATTTTGTGGAGGAGGGGCTGGCCGCGTGGCGGGTCATCCGAGGGGTGAATTCACCGAACCTGTCCTTCGTCTACGTGGCGTCACACTCCTTCCACATGAAGGATCAGCCGCTTCAGATCATGCAAACCGTGGGAGAGCGGCTTCGCGTGGTCCACGTGGCTGACACCATGGATCACCACGCCTCGCACGGGTTGCGCTACATCACCAATCCTCCAGGCAACCCGGTACGGGTGCACCAGCACCTGAAGATTGGCGACGGCGACGTGAATTGGGATGAATTCTTCTCAGGTTTGGAGGCCAATGGCTTCCTCGACCGCGAGGAGAGCGTGATGGTCTCAAGCGTTTTCGCGGAGAACGAGAACGCCGTGGAAGTCTCCAAATTCCAGTTGGAGCAGATGCGCAGCCGCGTAGCCGCCGCGCAGGCGGCGCGAGTCTAGGCGCAAGCACAGATGCCCAGCCCGCACAGGGCTGGGCATCAAGTCTTTAAAGGAAGGAATCACCTATGGAGATCGGCCTGATTACCGATTCACTGTCATCACGAAGCTTCGACGAGGTTTTGGAGATTGCCGCGGGCCTTGGCCTGAGTTCCATCGAATTGCCTACCGGCAATTGGTCCGAGGCTCCCCACCTGGACCTTGATATCCTGCTGGGCAGTGAGGAAGCGCGTATTGCCTACCAGGGCAAGATTGCCAATGCCGGGCTAGGCATCAGCGCGCTGAACGCCAATGGAAACCAGCTGCATCCGGTATCCGGCGCTCAGCAGGACGCGGTGCTGCGCAAGACGATCCGCCTGGCTCGGCTCATGGACGTCCCCACCGTCGTGTGCATGTCCGGTTTGCCTGGCGCGCCGGGGGATCGCAGCGCGAACTGGGTGACCAGCTCGTGGCCGCCGGAAAACCTGGCGATCCTTCAATACCAGTGGGAGCAGGTGGCCCTTCCTTATTGGCGGGAGCTTGCCGGCTTCGCCGAGGAGCACCGCGTCAAGCTGGCGATCGAACCCTGTTTTACGCAGCTGGTGTACAACGCGGCGACCGCCAGGCGGCTGGTCGATTCGGTGGCCAGCGACTGGGTTGGAACCAATCTGGATCCCTCGCACCTGATGGCCATGGGGGCGGATATTCTGAGCGTGATTCGCGCCTTGGCTGGCACCATCATGCATGTGCATGCCAAGGACGTGCGCTTGAACGCACCGGTTGTGGCCGCAAATGGCTTGCCTGATGGCACCGCCATGACGCAGTGGCAGCAGCGGGCCTGGAACTATGTGACCTTGGGTCTGGGTCACCCGGCGGGCGAAGCCTTCTGGGCGGATTTCGTGTATGAGCTGCGCGCCGCCGGCTATGACGGCACGCTGAATATCGAGCATGAGGACGTGCTGGTCAATTCCGAAGAGGGGGTTCGCCGTGCGGCCGGGCTGCTGCGCAGGGTGGTCCTGCAGGGTGAACCGGATTGGAAACCCGCTCAGGTGTAAGTCGGCTGGGAAACGAGGCACCGTCCTGGATCAGGCAGCCCTTGGATGCGATATTGCCGGGGTTCAGAACCTGCCTATGGTTCCGGGCCCCGGATCGCGTCGCCCGGGTAATGCGGAGGGGTCACCTGGCCTAGCCTTGCCGGGCTTGTCCGCGCCAGGGCCGGTTGCGCGGGAACCGTGAGCGACTTTGCGTTCGGGGTGGTGCCTGGAAGCGCCCGCAACGGGCACGGGATGCGGGTCGTAATCAGCCGATCTAAGCTAGGGAAATTTGTTTGTCAGGACAAATTGGTGAAAAAAGCTTGCTCCTGCAACCCTGATGACGTATTGTCCTTACATAAGGGCTGTGAAGCCAATCACTTTCAGTTTAATGGCGGGGGTTCACGATGATGCGATGCGGCACCCCGTCACACCGAATGGAAAATACCGGGTCACAGCAGATCCGATGGATAGCCGCAGGCTAACAGAGTTTCCACTCGGGAAAATCTAAGGAGTTTCCATGTCCAGTGCGCAGAATGTTTCTGCCAAATCGAGTTTGCCGCCCCTGACTGCGGGGCCGCATTCAAAGCGGCTCGGATTGATCTCCATCGTCGCCTGCTTCGGCGGCCTGCTCTTCGGCTACGATACCGGAGTGGCCAACGGCGCCGAAGGGCCGATGGCGGCGGAACTTGGCCTGAACCTCCTGCAGGTTGGCGTGGTGATCAGCTCCCTGGTCTTCGCGGCAGCAATTGGCGCACTCGTTGGCGGACAGATTTCTGACGCATGGGGACGTCGCAAGACCATCATCATGCTGGCTGTGCTGTTCTTCCTCGGAACCCTGCTGGTGATTTTCTCGCCAGCAGGACCGGAACTGGGAACCTTCTCACCCTTTGGCTTCAGCGTCCTGGTGGCTGGTCGAATCATGCTCGGCCTGGCGGTCGGCGGTGCTTCCACCGTGGTTCCTGTCTACCTCGCCGAGCTGGCACCGTATGAGATCCGAGGATCCATCACCGGTCGCAACGAGTTGGCCATCGTCTCCGGCCAGCTGGCCGCTTTCGTCATGAATGCCATCATTGGCACGGCGCTCGGCGACAGCGTCGAGGGCGTCTGGCGTATTATGTTCGCCATCTGCGCCCTGCCGGCCTTGGCGCTGTTCTTCGGAATGCTGCGCATGCCGGAATCGCCCCGCTGGCTGGTGGAGAAGCGCCACTACGCCGCCGCGTTGCGGGTGCTCAAGACCGTGCGCTCCCCAGAACGCGCGCTGGCCGAGGTTCATGAAATTGAAATCGTGGCCGCGGACGAAAAACGCAACAACAAGCCGGTGGGTATCAAGGCCATCCTGACCAACAAATGGCTGTTGCGCATTATCGCCATCGGCATCGGTGTCTCCATGACCCAGCAGCTCACCGGCATCAATTCGATCATGTACTACGGAACACGGGTGCTCGAAGAATCCGGAATGTCAGAGCAGCAAGCGGTCCTGGCCAACATAGCCTTCGGCGTGGTGGCCGTTATTGGCGGCATCATCGCATTGCGCAATATGGACCGCATGGATCGCCGCAAGACCTTCTTGATCGGTTTGTCGCTGACCACTACCTGCCACCTGCTGGTGGCCTTCGCCGGAATGCTCCTGCCGGAAGGCAGCCCGATCCGCCCTCTTGTCATCATGATTCTGGTGGTTGCCTTCGTGATGTCGATGCAGACCTTCCTGAACGTCGCCGTGTGGGTCTGGCTCGCTGAGATCTTCCCGCTGCATATGCGTGGATTGGGGATCGGGATCTCGGTCTTTTTCGGCTGGGGCACCAATGGCGTGCTGGCGCTCTTCTTCCCTTCTTTGGTCTCCGGTGTCGGAATTACCGGATGCTTCTTCATCTTCGCGGGCGTCGGTGCCCTGGCGTTGCTCTTCGTTGCTACCCAGGTGCCTGAAACGCGCGGCCGCTCCCTCGAAGCCCTCGAGGAGGATGTTTCCACCGGTGCAATCTACCAGGTCAAGGCCCCGGTGGACGCCTAGAACTGCAGCCGCGTTTATCGTTCGTGTCACCGGTGGTTTAGCCGGACATCACACCAATAAACATGTTAATCCTGTGACGTGAGCGATGATCTTAGCGCGGCAGAAATACAAGACTGGACCCAATTTTAGGTTTCGAGACCAGACGTCATAAATGCGACTGTCGTACGGGGAGAAGAAGATGAGCATCACCGAGGGGTACCAATTGGCGGGGGCGCGGGTGTTGGTCACCGGCGCGGGCACGGGAATCGGGCGAGCGATCACCCTGGCGTTTTTGGAGCAGGGAGCCAAGGTGCTGCTTGCCGGACGCCGCCGTGAGCCGCTGGATGACGTGGTCCGCGATCAGGATCCGGGCCGGGTGCTGATCTGCAGCGCGGACATGTCCAACGCCCAGCAGGTTCAGTCGGTGGTGGACGCCGCCCGGGAGGCCTAGGGCGGGATCGATGTGGTGGTGGCGAACGCGGGACTCAGCGAGCCGGGCACCATCGAGGAGCTGGATGCCGCTTCCTGGGAGCGGATGCGGTCCATCAACCTAGACGGCCTGATCTACCTGGCGCAGGCGGTGGTGCCGGAGCTGCGCGCGTCGGGCGGTTCCTTGACTGCGATCTCCTCGGTCGCAGGACTGGGCGGAGACTGGCGGCAGACAGGTTATAACGCCACCAAGGCGGCGGTGAATGCGCTGGTTCAGGCGATGGCCTTGGACCTGCGGCAGGACGGGGTGCGGGTGAACGCGGTAGCGCCGGGCTTCACCCGCACGGTGCTTACCCAAGACCGGTTAGACGACCCGGCGTTCAGCGCAAAACTCGCAGACCGCTTGGGTATTCAGCGTGCTGCGGATCCGCGGGAGGTGGCTGACGCGGTGGTGTTCCTCTCCAGCGCTCGGGCCTCCTACATCACCGGGGTGGTGTTGCCGGTTGACGGCGGGATGAGCGCCGGGAATGGCTCGCCGCGCCCGGTCTGAAGTTAGCCGGGTGTAACCGACCTATTCCGCCAAGTACCAATTCGCCTTGGTAGGTGGGGCGCAACGCCGTCCGTTGCAAGGACTTCGTTGCCTTTAATAATCATCGGCCAGGGTGAGGCGCTTCGAGCACTCTCTTGGAGCGTCCCCCGGGACCTGGATGCGAGATTGCCGAGGCATGGAGAAGCAAGGCCTGCAACAGTGTAGTACCCCCGTGCGGTTCGTGAACGTTGCTAGGTAAGCAGCCGGCAGGTGTTTCTTGATCAGCGCGCCCGAAGTGACCAGGGTGTTTGTCTAGGGAATGGGGGCGGATCATCGGTAAACGATTGTCGAGCCTTGATTGCCTGCTGAAGTTCTTTGTCCAGCACCTCTAGGCTGCGCCCCGCCTTGGGCTGGGGGATTCCTGCAGGGACGGATGGCGTCTGTTCTTCATGTTTGCTGTGTTTATTTTCGGTAGCCGGCAAGAGGGCGGGGTAAAGGAGTGCCTCGAGTCCTTCTTCGTTGTGGACAATCGCGACCGTGCGGGCGTGGGCGAAGACGTATGGATCGATTCGATTCCAATCGATTACCCAGCCTGCCTCGGTCGCGAGCTGGTTGAAGAACACGAACTGGCTGCGTGTGTTCACATCCCGGAACGGATGAATCGCTGTCATCTCACCCCAGACCCAGGCGAGCCCTTCGGCGAAGCGGCCACGTCCGCGCCCGCGCAGGTGATCTGCGTCCGCGAGAGCAGTCAATACCCGGTCTGCTTCTGCCGTGATGAACTCGGGTCGACAGTGAGCGATCCCGGTGCCGCCAGGACCAGTATTGGTATCCCTTAAGATGCCGCCCCACGCATAGAATCCGTCGACGAGTCGGGCATGGATTGCCTGCAGGTGAGGCAGATCAAAACTACCTGGAACTGGACGCAAGGTCAGATCCACCAGGTGTGCGGTGACCACGCGTCTCTCGGAAGCTTTCCATAGACCGTAGTCAGTGATGCCGGGGAAATTCACCAGCACCTCGGACCCGGCATATGTGTAGTGATCAGGCATTGTCGCTCACCACCTTCATAGTGCGCTTGACTACTGAGCGGCCCGGTATTCGGCTTCTAACTCGGCCAAGCCCTCCGCGATGACCTGCTTCACTGATGCCTCGCCGGACAGAATGCGTCGCGCCGCGTCTATGTCCGCAGTGGTCGGTTTCTCGCCAGCCATCTCGTGTGCTGCGCGAACTCCAGCCAGTTGCCGGTCGATCTCTGCCTGCGACAGCGTTTTGGTGGTAGCCATGATATGTCCTCCTCAATGCTTTTGCTGACATCATAATTCTATCGCCGAGGGTCGACATTTTTCCTTCGACCGTCTGTGGAAAATCACCGCGGAAACCTGAGGTGGGTGTGGTGCAGCTGCTGGGTGGATGTGCAGTTTTTGTCGTTCCGGCACTCCCTGCGGCGATGGAGTTTGCAAGGGGTGGCAATTAGTTTCATTGGCATTATCTGCCGGCAGATTCGAGTGAGGGTACCGGGTCTGCCACTGGAGCCAGGCGCGATGAACCGTTTGAGGTTCGGTCTGTCCCGATCACGGAATTGAGATTTCTGGACATGCTGCCAGGTGCCGCAGGGGAGTGCTGTGAGAGTCGCCGAGCGGCCATGTTTGACGCACAAACCTAACCTACGTCTGGATGACAGGACAAATATTTCATTAAAGAATCCCTCGCTGACGTGGGGCGTTGAAATTTTCGTTGCAAATCGTTGTCACTGCGCACCTAATGACGTAATGTCAGTACAAATGGATTTGTGATTGCGGTCACCGAGGGGTGGTCAGCGGCAAAGGAGCACGCATTGGCATCAGAAACTACGAGCAGTCACTATCGATTGCCCCCACTAACCAAGGGGCCTCACTCACGGCGTCTGGGAATCATTGCCTACGTGGCAACCTTCGGCGGTTTGCTCTTCGGCTACGACACCGGAGTTATCAACGGCGCCCTGGAACCATTGCGCCGTGAACTGCAGATTGGTGCGACCACCGAAGGTTTTGTTGTCAGCATCCTGATCCTCGGCGCAGCCGTGGGAGCGTTGCTTGGCGGTCGACTGGCCGACAAAGCCGGACGGCGCCAGACCATCTTGTACCTGGCCATCATTTTTATCCTCGGAACCGTGTTGTGTTCCTTGGCGCCGAGCTGGCAGATCCTCGCCTTGGGCCGGTTCGTTCTGGGGCTGGCAGTCGGCGGCGCCTCCGCAGTTGTTCCGGTCTATCTTGCTGAAATCGCACCGCAGGAACAGCGCGGTTCGCTGGTAACCCGCAACGAGGTCATGATTGTTTCCGGCCAGTTCGCGGCCTTTGTGATCAATGCAGTGATCTACCAAATCTGGGGACACCACGATTTCATCTGGCGCTACATGCTCATCGTCGCGGTGCTTCCGGCGATTGCACTGCTGGTCGGCATGATTTTCCTGCCAGAATCTCCACGCTGGCTGATCTCCCAGGGCAAACACAAACACGCACTGGTAGTGCTCGTGCAGGTTCGCGACAAGGAGCGTGCCGCAGCCGAAATGGCCGAGGTGGAGCACTTGGCGCAGGAAGAAGAAAAAACCCAGACCGCCGGGTGGTCAGATCTGGCGGTGCCCTGGGTTCGCCGGCTGGTGATCATCGGTGCTTTGGTGGGTGTGTTCTCTCAGTTCTCCGGCATCAACGCGGTGATGTACTACGGATCGCAACTGCTGCAGGACGCCGGATTCTCCGCAGACGCAGCCATCGTTTTCAACACCCTCAACGGTTTCTTCTCGGTCACCGGCGTATTGATCTGCATCTTCCTGATCAACAAGATCTCCCGCCGCAAGATGATTATCACCGGATTCATCTTGACCACCACCTTCCACCTGCTCATTGCCCTGACTGCGGCCTTGATGCCCGAAGGCAACGCGAAGATGTGGATGATCTTGGCATTCGTCCTGTGTTTCGTGGTTTCCATGCAGGGTGCCATCGGGCCGCTGTCCTGGTTGATCCTCTCCGAGCTCTTCCCGCTGAAGATCCGCACCTTCGCCACCGGCACCGCGGTAACCGCACTGTGGCTGGCCAACGCGGTAGTCGCCTTCGTTTTCCCGCCGATGATCGCCGGGCTGGGGATCGCCGGAACGTTCTTCTGCTTCTTCGCGGTGGGCATCGTGGCAATCATCGTCTTGCACAGGGAACTGCCCGAGACCGGCAATAAATCTCTTGAACAGTTTGAAGAAGAATTCCAAACGGGATTCATTGAAAAAGTGAAGGGATAAGTCGTGAGCATCATCGCAGCGCTCGCCGAAAGCCGGGAAGGTGAACTTGCCCTGCACGCAGGGATTGAAGAAGCCCGCGCCCGCGGGGAAGAGCTGATCATCTTCAACCTTGGTATCACCCCGATTAACCCCGCGGATGTTCCCAACGACATCAGCTGGCGGGCCATCGAGCGGGTTGGCCATGCCGACCGGAACCCTGTTGATGCGCTGCTTGAAGAATTGTCCGAAAATCCCACCGTGACCCGAGTGGTGATCGGCTTGCGCAAACGTTCACCCATGGGCAAGGCACTGCTGGGAAGCCTGAGCCAGCGGATCCTATTAAATTCCCCCGTTCCGGTCCTCGCGGTCCGGCCCCAGACCTAAAAAATAATTCAACAAGCGGCAACTCGCGGTGTCATCAACAGTGAATAGAAATGAAGGAGTCACTCGGTGCCGCTGTGATTGGTGCGGGCAAAGCCCACGCGGTCGCCTGCCGCGCGACCAGCACCCTGTGATGGCCCGAGCCATCCGAAAATCCGTTCGGTGCCCCTTGGAGATGCCAACGTGGTCTTCGCGGTAATTGCCAACTCCATGCACCGCGCGTTCCTCGAAGAGGTCGCCGGCTGCAGGAGGACCAGCCGTTGCCCCGCTGCGTCAGCTTCACCGACGGGCGCGCAACATGGAGAACCCCGACGCGGTGACCGTTGCTGCGCAGCCTTCCGGCGCCGCGGTGCAGATTGCCGACAGCACCCCGCGAGAAGCATGGTTGCCCGTAGGTGATCTAACTGCCCAGGCCGGTCCGCACGGTTCTCAGGAGCTGTGGGGTCCGGCCTGTGGTGTGCCCGGGGCGCTGCTGCGGATCACCAGCCGCGGCGGGTGCTTCACGGTGCGGGATCCGGAGGTTGGAGCAATGGCCAGGTTCATGGCACTTGCTGCCAGGGCGCTCACGTCCTGTTGGGAGGTGGTCAGGTCCGCGAACGCCAACCGAGCGAATTCCGAATCGTCGAAGCCGGTCAGTGCCATGTCCTGCGGGATCCGCAATCCGCGGGAAAGTATTGTTTGACGGGCACCGAGCGCGCTGCGGTCATTAAACGCGATCACCGCGGTGGGCCAGTGCTCAGGATCAAGTTGTTCCAGATAATTCCCCAGTGCCTGGGCCGCGATGTGCTCCGACGCTCCGGCGGGAACTACCTCACCGTGCAACCGCCCGGCACTGTGGCTGATCGCCTTGGCGAAGGCGGCGGCCCGCTGGCGCGATGCCACGGCGCTACCGCCATCCAGGTGCACCAATCTGGTATGCCCGGTGTCCGCCAGGTGTTCAACCAGGTGCTTGATCCCGGCGGCTTCATCGGTGAGTACCGAAGGAATGCCGGTGTACTTGCGCAGCAGGCTGATGACCGGAACCTGCGTGGCGAGGTTTGAAATTTCCGCGGGGGATAACGAACTGGCGACCGCGATGATCCCTTCGACCCCGGCGTCGATAAGTGTGTCCATGGTGCGTTGCTCATCGCGTTGAGTCGAGGTGGCACCCAAAATCAATTCATATCCATTGATTTCTGCCTCCTGATACAACGCATCCGCCAGTTGAGCGTGCAGCGGTTCGCCGAGCATGAGGGTTAGGCCCAAGGTGCGGCTGCGGTGGCTGCGCAGCGAGCGGGCTCTGGAATCCGGGCGATAGCCCAGTGCCGCGGCCGCCTCTTTGACCTTCTGCCGCGAGGCCTCGCTGGCACCCTCCGCATTGCGCAGCACAATGGAGGCCAGTGCCACGGAGACGCCGGACGCGGTGGCAACGTCCGTGAGAGTTGGACGCTTGGGCGAGGGGTTGGAAGTAGTCATCAAAAACTTTCTTCTAGAACGTTCTAGACGTGTGCTCACTAGTGTGCCATGCTTTGTAAAGACATATCAATTAGAACGTTCTAGGGAGCTATCTTGAGCTACGAAAATATCCCGTCCGGGCGCCCCGAAACACTGCGTGTTGCCGTCATTGGCACCGGATGGATTGGAGCTTTCCACGCCCGCAGCCTTGCCGACCATATTCCCGGAGCCCAGTTGTATGCGGTGGCGGACCCGGCCGAAGGTCGTGCGGCGGCACTTGCCGCGGAAGTCGGCTGCCCGCGGGCGACACAGCGCATCGAAGACGTTTTTGAAGATGAGCAGGTTGACGCGGTGGTCATCGGCGCACCCTCGGCCTTCCACGCGCAACTCATTTCCCAGGCGGCCAGGGCCGGAAAACATATTTTCTGCGAGAAGCCCACCGCGCATGCGCTGAGCGACCTGGATGCCGCGCTGGCTGAGATTGAGGACGCGAAGGTTGTTTTCCAGGTCGGGTTCAACCGCCGCTTCTCCACCGACTTCGCCCAGGCCGGCCAGCAGGTTCGAGAGGGTTCGGTGGGACAGGTGCAGCTGTTGCGTTCGGTGACCCGTGATCCGGCCGTGGTCGGTGGATTGTCGAACCCTGCCGGAATTCGCAGCCACGTCATTTTCACCGAAACCCTGATTCACGACTTCGACGCACTGAACTGGTTCAACCCGGGCGCCAAGGCGATTCAGGTGCACGCCATCGCCGACGCGTTGGTGGCACCGGAACATAAGGAAACCGGTTTGCTGGACACCGCGGTAGTAACCGTACGTTATGACAATGGTGCCATTGCGGTCGCCGAGGCGAACTTCTCTGCCACCTACGGCTACGACGTACGCGGCGAGATTTTTGGCAGCGGCGGAATGATCCAGGCCGGTGGCCCGGTGCAGCAGACCGCTGGGCTGTTCGACGCGCAGGGTGCCCATGCCGAAACCTCGCGACTGAACATCGATTTGTTTGCCGATGCCTACCGCAAGCAGCTGGAAGTTTTTGTGCGCAAGGTGCGTGGAACACAGCAGGGGACCGCGGATGCGGCCCTGGAAGTTCCCGGCGGAAGCGATGCGCGTGCTGCCCTGCAGATTGCGCTCGCGGCATTGGAATCCCATGAATCCGGTCTTCCGGTGCGTTTGGATGCGGCCTCCCGGCAGGCGGTGGCCCAATGACCCGGAAGCTGGCTGTTTGCGCGGAGATGGTGTTCACCGAACTTCCCCTTGAGCAGCGGGCCGTGGCCCTCAATGAGGCGGGGTTCGAGGTTGAACTGTGGGACACGGCGGGGAAGGATCTCGCTGCGCTTGAACGTACCGGCGCGCGCTTCGGGTCGATGAGCGGTTACAGCGATGGAAGTCTTTGCGATCCCGACACCGCTCACCGTGTGGTTGAAACCGCACGGGAACTGATTCCCACGGCCCAGCGCTTGGGGATTACCCGGTTGGTGGTTCACCCGGCCCAGCTGATCAATGGACAGGCGGCGGTGCCGCGGTACCGCAGCACCGGGGACATGTGGCTCACCGCAGCGAAAACCCTTGAAAAGCTGGGAGAACTTGGCGAAGAGCACGGGGTGAGTTTCCTGCTGGAGAACCTGAACACCATTGTGGACCACCCTGGCATTCCCCTGGCCCGCGCCAAGGACACCTTGTCCTTGGTGGAGGCGGTAGGGCACCCGAAGGTGAAAATGATGCTGGATCTGTATCATGCGCAGATCGGCGAGGGAAACCTGATTGACCTGCTCGACCGCGCGCTGCCGCACATCGGCGAGGTGCAGGTGGCGGATGTACCCGGCCGTTGCGAGCCTGGTACCGGAGAGGTGAACTATCGCTCGGTTGCCTCCGCACTGGCACGGCTTGGCTACGAAGGCCCGGTAGGGCTTGAAGCATACGCCAGTGGCGATAGCTCGGAAGCCGTTCAAGCTTTCCGCTCGGCCTTTGAGCCTTGGACTGATAGCCAAGCTTAGCGCTCAGCGCAGTATCAGTTTTCTGCGGCAGTTCCGGAAATTCTCCCGGAACTGCCTCGCGGACGAAGTTCCGGGGCGGAAACCAAACGGTGCTCTTCCTGATTACCTTCTAGCCTTCTGATGGCCGCCGTGACCGCGAGGTCGGCCAATTCGTCCGGCGGCTGACACACGCTGGTGAGGTTGATCAGCTTCAGCTGGCTCACCGGAGTGTCATCGTAGCCGGTGACCGCAATATCCTCTGGAATCTGCAATCCGGCTGCAAGCAGTGCTTCCACTGCGCCTAGGGCGCAAGTGATCGTTATCGGTTTCATGCTGCTTTTGCGGTGTATTCGCGTCCGGTCTCTCATCCGGTAGGAACCAAAGCGTTGAAACAAGCTATGACCTATCGAGGTAACTCGTGAATCTGGTCAAAGAACAAGCAACATGAGCGCTTGCTGAGGGGGTCGCAGACCACAGGCATTGACCAAGCGGAAAGAGCCGTTCTGCAGGAACCAGCCAAACAACTTGTATAACCGCTGCGGGGCGGGGTGCTCGCCGCACGCATGCCAATGCAGCGGAGTTGGGGTGTTAGCCCCTTATGGTTCATAGGACCTGCTAGTGGTTCATGGAAAAACTGACGCCTCCCGGAATCCGACCACATTAATTCCAAAGTGTTTCTGGTGAGTCTAATAGGGCGTGAAGACTAGTCTTTGCCAGCGTTCCGGAAGTGCGGCGGAATCTTTGTTGAACCAAAGTCTAGGATCTTGGCACTACACTTCGAGATCCCTCGAACTGCTGGAAATGCGCCTCGATTTGAAGCTTTATAAAATATCTCCTATATTAACTAAGGTATCCTGTCTGACAATCCGACGCTAGGCCGGGCAACTTAGACAATGGGAGAAACATGAAAACTAAAAGAAGAATTGCGTTGACAGCAGGCCTGATCGCTAGCTTTGTCATGATACCCGCGGCGCCTTCACTTGCAGAAGGACGATGGACTTCTTCAATTACGAATGCGCTAACTGGGTTCTCGTCTCGGAGTTGGAATGATAAAAATATCGATTCTGTTGCAACCAAAACCTCGTTCGCGTCCTGCACGGAAACTTGGAGTACACCCAAGAAGGTGGACAGTATCACGGTTGGACTAATTGACCATCGAGGAGTGTTGCTTCCAGCAAAAACTGTTGCTACACAAACAACGAAGGGTTGCGGATCGGCAAACTTTGGAGTTCGCAAGAAGAGTACCTATCACTTCACGATTCAGAAGATTGCCGGATATGACTCCGGGGTAAAACTTACCGCAAAGACGGTTACGCAAACTTACTGATGAGAAGCTTGATACTAGATAGCCTCACATTCACCTACCCTCGAGGTGCTGCGCTCTTCGACGATGCAGGCTTTAAATTCACTTCAGGGCGTACAGCGCTTTTGGGCCCCAATGGTGCGGGAAAAACAACCTTGATTTCGCTGATGGCCACCGTGCTGGTGCCCCAAGCCGGAAGTGTCATCCTGAAAGATTGTCGACGTGAGATTCGTTCCGACCGAGTCCGAAGGTACAGAGAGCAAATTGCGTGGCTTCCGCAGAATTTCGCGCCAGCGTCTGGGCTTTCCGTAGAAGAACACGTGACTTATGCGGCCTGGCTTCGTGGCGTTAGTCGTAAAGAAGCTAAAGCTTGCACAGGTGAGGCTCTCGCTCAAGTAGGTCTTCAAGACATGGCAAAACGGCGAGCAACAACTTTATCTGGAGGGCAACAACGAAGACTAGGTCTAGCAGGCGCCTTGGCGCACGATGCATCTGTCATTCTCCTTGATGAACCCACCGCTGGGTTGGACCCAAACCAGCGAGAGAAGTTCCGTGAGATTCTGCAGGGCCTCGACTCCGACAAAGTGGTTCTTGTGTCAACGCATCAGACAGAAGACATTGATGGCACGTTCGACTCGGTATTCGTCCTCGATCAGGGGCAACAAAAATTCCATGGGACAACCGATGAATTTATGGCACTAGGCGGCGACCGGGCCAATGATCCGCGCGACATGATTCGACGGGCCTATGGGCAACTTGTTATAGGGGAGGCGTAGTTGCTCCCATTGATTCGTCGCCCTGCTTTATGGCTCTTTCCAGTGTTCTGGCTGGTCGCTGCGATATACGTCGCGAGCTACACGGAAATCGATACTCTGCTCGGCAATTCTCAGGCAGCGATGACAGCTGGTTCGACCACATTGCTTTTTTCGTGTTTGCTTGCATCTATCTCCGCTGCGATTGAAGCAAGTCGTGACCGTAATAGTCGTGGTGTCGTCGAAGTGGTTTCGCGAGTATACCTCGCTCGAGTTTTTGCGCGGATCTGGCCCAGTATCGTGGCCGCATTAATCGTCCAGTTTTCGATGGTTTCTTATTTGTTGGTCCGTTCAGATGCGCAGATATCGATTCAACTTTGGCTAGTTCCACTTGGCTTCACACTAGCGATCATGGCGCACGCTTGTTTCGGCTATTTCCTTGGCCTATGGCTCCCGGCCCGGTTTTCCGTGCCGAGCGCGCTTCTTCTCAGCTATCTATTTCTTGCTTTTACTGGCACGAGCACTTTCTTTGCGGTCCACTATCTTTCCGGAATGACCCTCAATGGTTGTTGTATGGCGGTTCAGGACCTCGACTATCGGGCTGTTTGGACGCTAGTTGTATTTTCAACAATGTCAGCAGTCGGGTTCTTGAGCCTGGCAAAGGTCAAGCCCCCAGTTTGGAAAGGGCGTTTTAGATCAACTAAACAACGCGCAAACTACTGGCTTGGACTCGTGTCATTGATACTGGCTATTACTATGAAGTCTATTCAATACTTACTCCCAGACGCGTTGTCACGGAAGAATTCCAGCAACGAAACAATACGAATCACTGCCGGCAGTTCGTGGAACACTCCACGATAGACCTCCGCGAGGATCTTCCAGTTCTTCAAATGCGCGTTGCCTCGTTCAACTGCTGCGCGATGCTTGGAGAGCTCTTTGTTGAACAGCTGATCATGCTCAATCAGCTCCCCGGTTCCGGGACGGTGTCCCTTCTTGTACGGGATCAGCCCGGACGTTCCTTGGTAGCCGAGATCCGCGAGGTAAGGCGACTCCGTCAGCAGTTGCTCCATACCGGTGTGGGTGAAAGCTACCCGGTCGTGCATCCTCCCGGGCACTGGTTCACCGATATAAAGGGCCCGTCCGGCCAGTGTGGTGACGACTTGGATATTGACGCAATGCCACTTCTTTTTCCCTGAGTAATGTGTTTTGATCGCGGGTCGGTGTTTGCGAACTCGCACGTCAGTGCCGTCTACGATCAAGGATTCACCTCTGGTTAGTGCCTCTTTCAGATCGGGAGCTTCCAACGCGAGGGCCATGCTGATCAATGGCATGAGCGTGCGGTAGATCCGGGAGACTGTGGGCTGGCTGATGTCGTACTGGTCGGCGATGAATGCTTGACGGACGTTGTGGCGCAGCAGGTGCAGGACGATCCGTAGTTGCTGGTGCAGGTTCAGAACCTTAGGTCTGCCACCGGGGCCTTTGTGGGGGTTGGGACGTGAGTCGAGGATCTGTTGGATCCTGTTCTGTAGTTCCATGAACTTGGTCAGGGGCAGACCTGTACTATACTTGTAACTCATCGGCTTCTTCGGTTTTTGTGTTGTTTGATCACTTCCATTATTAATCGTTGAAGCCGATTTTTCTATGTTTTCACTGGTCAGGTGATGAATGTCATTAACTAGAGTTGTGAATTAAGTTCTATGGGTCTGCTTATTTCGGCTAAAGTTTACGGAATTCCTGTTGTGGTGGCCGACGACGATTCGTTTACTTGTTCGGCAACGGAACCCCAAGTGTGCCTGAACGAGATACAGCGATCAAACGGCGACCGAAGTGAACTAGTTGCGCAAAGTGTTTCAGTACTTACTGAACTCGGATTCCCGGAAGTCGAAAAAGTGACGGCGTCTGCTAGAGAAGGGGTTCGACTCAAAGACTCACATGAGCTGGTGACGAACTTTGAACCCTGGTACTCAAATGAGCAGGTAGTTTACGCATCGGCCAGCGCCTATGCCGCAGAAGTTCTGAATGGTTTATGTGATAGTGATAAATTTGACCAGCAATACGAAGCATTCGAAATACTTCAGGATTGGAGCACGTCCTACGCCAACCGAAAGATTCTCGGAATAGATGAGGGGTTCGGCAACTCGGCTTTGAACTCGATGTCTTTCGAGCAACAAAAGAATTGGGCGTTGACGACTTACGAAAGACTGAGCAACTGCGAAATTCCTGAATTGCCAAAGGTAGCTCCGTGAGCCTAGTTCTCCGAACGCACAGTGTCTGGTTATGTATTTCCGTCGCGATTCTATGTGGGGCAGTCGCAGGAATGTTCGGGAAACAACTTATTTCAGTACCCTTCCTCGGCGGGCTGATCATGCCAACCCAGATGCCAGCTTCAGTTATTCCGGCATTGCTACTTAGCGTAGTGCTTGGTTCAAGTATTGCCGGTGCTGAGCGGCTATGGGCAGGTGCTTCAGTGCGAAACTGTTGGGCCTATTCCTTGGCCTATCTCATTGGCGTTTGCGTGATTGCAGTGGGTGCTTGTTTTGTGGTCTCGGTGGCGTCTTTACAGGGTATGGCTCCAACGATTCTGTTCTTCCGTGATCTGGCAAGTTTATTGGCCTTGTGGTTAGTGGCGACGCTTGGGGGTCTTGGTCCCGTTGCATCCGTACTCCCAGTCGGTTACGTCGTTTTTTCATCGGCTTTTGCACGCAATAAATCGGCTGAATTTTTCCCCTGGGCATGGATCATGGAGCCTCACCCATACTCCTGTATTGGCGTTGTGGTGATTGTGGCAGGCATATCTGCGGGACTAGTTTTGGTTAGAACGAGAAGGCCGCTGCGATAGCCACAATTCTGAATCCGAGCACCTGGTGCGGACTTTCGTTCACCAGTTTCTTGTCAGTGTGGTTCACGCCATTGAACGTGTGAAAACAGGGCATGTCTTGTGCAGCATTGCTGCACAAGACATGCCCTGAAAGCAGTAAATAAGGTGTGGTGGGTTAGGAAGCACCGAAAGGCAGTCGTGGATCCATCTGCGCTTCGTCCCACGTTTGGCGGATCCAGCCGTGGTGGGGGTCGTCGCTGATCAGCCAGTCGCGCACCCGGCCCGGTCCAGCCATGACGTTGAGGTAGTACAGGTCGTAGCCTGGGGCGGCCATGGCCGGTCCATGCCAGCCATAGGGAACCAAAACCACGTCACCGGTGCGGACCTCGGTGTTCACGTCGATGGGACGTTCATCCGATGCGTACACGCGGGCATAGCCCATGGGGTCGGTTGCCGCTGGGGCGGGCATGCCAGCGGCCAGCTGGGTTTCGAAGTAGTAGATTTCCTCCAGCGAGGTTTCCCCGTCCTTCTCCTCATCGTGTTTGTGGGGAGGGTAGGAAGACCAGTTGCCGGCCGGGGTAATGACCTCGCAGACAATAAAACGGTCGGCTTCCAGCGCGGCCGGCGTGCCGAAGTTATGCACCTGGCGTGAACAGTTCCCTGCCCCGCGGAGTTCAACCGGAGTCTGATCCGCGGTGATAAGCCGGGTTGGGTAGTGTTCTTTGGCCGGGGCCAACGCCACGGCCACAGTGCCACCTTCGGTAGAGCTGAGCGTCAACGCGGTGTTGATTCCGGTGTAGAGGACATCGGCTGGCCCGGCGAATACCGAGTCGCGACCCGAGAGCAGATACTCCTGATCCTCAACCCGCGCGGTGAATGAGGTTCCGGAGAGCGGAATGACGATACGTTCCTCGGGGGCCGCGCCCAATTCGAGCACCTGTCCGGGGGCCAGTTGCGCCACCTTGAGTCCGGTGTGGGCCCAGCCCGGCACGGAGAGCGCCGAATCATGCGCCCCGAGCGAAATGCTCCAGTCGCCGTCGGCTGCGGAGCCGGCGGGGTAAATCCAATCGGTCATGCATCGTTCCTTTCGGGAGCGGTGCGTATACGCTTAGCGTTGCACCAAGGTCATTTCAAAGCTGTAGGCGTCGGCACGGTATACGTGCGAGCCGGTTTCGACGTTGCGTCCGGTGTCGTCCACCGCGGTACGCTGCATGGTCACCAGCGCCGAGCCCTTATCCGTCTCAAGAGTTTCGGCCTGCGCCTTATCGGCCACCGTGGCGCCGATACGCTGCTGAGCGAGGCGGAAATTGACCCCCGCATTACGCAACAGCTCATACAGGCCGTGGGTGCGCAGGGACTCTTCGGTGAGCTCAACAATGTCGTCGCGGACCCAGTTTTCCATCAGCGCCAGCGGGCTGCCCCCGGCCGAACGCAGACGGGTGAAGTGGTACACCGAGACATCTTTGGGAAGTGAGAGCAGCTCCTGGATTTCGGAGGGAGCCTGCGTGTGCTCAAAATTCAGCAACGTCGTGGTTGGTTTTTTGCCGGCCCGCTCGAGGTCGTCGTTCAGGCTGGAGAGTTCCAGATGACGGCGAATCTGGCTGGAGACAACCTGTGTTCCTACACCGCGTTTGCGTACCAAAAGCCCTGACTGCACCAAATCATCCATGGCTTTGCGGATGGTTGGGCGCGAGAGCCTGAGCCGTTGGGCAAGCTCGATCTCGTTTTCAAGACGAGAGCCGGATTCCAGCGACCCGTCATGAATGGCCTTTTCGATACCCTGCACGACTTGGTGGTACAGCGGAATCGGTGAAGATCGGTCGATCTTGATACTTAGTGGTGTGCTCACGGTTAACTCCCTTGTCTGGCGACCTTGCCGTCAAATGTCGCTTTGACAGGACAAATATATCTGAAAGTTTGCCACTTCGGCACCCGCAGTGCGAAAATCTGCCAAAAATCGGTGCTGTCTAGGTGTCTGTCGTGCCTCAAATTGCGACCCGTTCACTTTGTGGCCCGTCCGCAGGTCAGTTCAAAACCGGCTGCGACATGGGAAATTGGACGGAAAGGTCTGCTTGTCCAATTGTCCTGACAAAAAAGTCGTTGAATTTCATTGATTAAACCAACCAAACGCCCATAAAGTCTGTCTGGAACGGTCCAATTTTGATTATCGGCTGGCCGGAGCTTCTGAATATGTCAGCTCTGGCGGCCGGCCAACCCGTAGGAGTGAACATGGCAGAGCAGAAAACTATTGGCGTCGGGTTGATCTCAGTGGGGTGGATGGGCAAACTTCATGCTCGTGCGTATTCCTCGTTGCCCTACGTGTATCCGGAACTGGGGATCACTCCCAGATTGGTGATTGCCGCGGATACCGAGCAATCAAGGGTGGATTTCGCGACCTCGGTGCTCGGATTCGAACGCGGAACCTTGGACTACCATCAGGTGTTGAGCGACCCGGACGTTGACGTGGTGTCCATCTGCGCACCGAACTTCCTGCATGCTGAAATGGCTGTGGCCGCGGCGCAGGCCGGCAAGCACTTCTGGATTGAGAAGCCGGCTGGTCGCAGTTTGGCTGAAACCACCTCCATCCAGGAAGTCGTTGAAAACAATGGCGTAACAACCTCCATCGGGTTCAACTATCGCCACGCTCCGGCAATCGAGCACATTAGGCAGCTGGTGCTTGAGGGCCGGTTGGGGGAGATCACCAATGTTCGCGCGAGCTTTTTGGCTGGTTATGCAGCCGAGCCCAAGGGCGCCCTGTCCTGGAGGTTTGAGCGGGAACTCGCCGGCAGCGGCGTGTTGGCCGACCTCTTCAGCCACGCGGCAGACCTCTGCCAGTACACCATCGGTGCGATCAGTGAGATCACCGCGGCGAGCAGCACCATGTTTGAAACCAGGCCAAAGCTGGCCATGGGGCAGGGAACCCACTTTGATGTCATTGAGGGCGGGGAGATGGGCGAGGTAGAAAACGAAGATTACGCGGCTGCCCTGGTCCGTTTCTCCGGGCCTGGCCGCGCGGCCAAAACCATTGGAAGTATCGAGGCGTCACGGGTCGCGGTGGGGCCCGAATGCGGGTACCGGCTGGAAATCTACGGGACCGAGGGCTCGGTCAAGTGGGACTTCGAGCGTATGAACGAACTGCAGGTCGTTGTGGGCCGCGGCAACGAGGAACAGGGATACACCACGGTAGTCGGCTCGCCGAAATACGGGGACTACTCGCGATTCCAACCGGGCCCGGGCAATGCCATGGGATTCGACGACCTGAAGATCATCGAAGCCAAAAAATTCCTCACTGCCGTGGCCGGGGGAGAGCAGTTGAACTCGAACATCCATGATGCGGTCGCAGCGGCCGCCATCGTCGAGGCGGCTGAGCGCTCTGCTCAGTCTGGCGCGTGGCACGCCGTGCAGCAGCAAGTCGGAGCCACCTGCGCGCGGTAGGCATGTGATGACTGAACCGTTACGCCGTCGCCCAACCATCCGGGACGTTGCCAGCCATGCGGGGGTCTCCAAATCTCTGGTGTCGCTGGTGCTTTCGGACCCGGACCGAGTCAGCGCGCAGCGCCGGGAAAAGGTTGAACGATCGATCCGTGAGCTTGGTTATCAACCGAACCTGGCCGCCCGCTCACTGTCCGCCGATAATCCCCGGGCCATCGGTGTGGTTCTGGGCGAGCTGCATAACCCGTGGGCGCTCGAAGTGGCTGAGGTAGTCCGCGACGAACTCCAAGATGCAGGCTTTGACGTGCTGTTCAGTGCCGCCCCACCCCATGCTGGACAAGGGGTGGGGCCCTCGGCCTTTAAATCGCTTCGCGATCTGAGGGTGAGTGGATTTTTGGTACTGGGGACGGTGGAGGAAGGCTCGGGTTTCGAATCCGCGTTGGAGGGAGCCCAGGCGGTGTTTATCGGCAGCGGCCGGCTCGCGCAAGGGGCGATCGGCGCCGTCGAGGTGGATGATGCCCAAGGGATTTCGGAGGTGGTTAAGCATCTTGTTGATGGCGGGCTCACCCGTATTGTCCACGTGACCGGTGGACCCGGGCTGGTGTCCCATGGCCGGGAGGCCGCCTATCACCGGGCTATGCGGCTGCATGGATTGCAGTCCGAAACGCGAGTGCTGGAAGCCGGGCCAAGCATTGAGGCGGGACGGGCAGCCGTCGCTGAATTCTTGGAGCAAGAACCCGCCCCGCAGGCGCTGGTCTGCTTCAACGACCTGACCGCCTTCGGCGCGCTTCAAGCCTTGGATGAGGTGTCGCAAGAGGCCGCGGTGACCGGATATGACAACATTGCGCTCTGCTCCCTGAAGCGGATCTCGCTGACCAGCGTGGATCCAGACAGCAAAGAACTGGGAAAACGCGGCGCGCAACTGCTGCTGCGGATGCTTCGCGCCCCCGATGGCCAGTTTTCTCGGCAGATCATGGTTTCACCTGAGCTTATTGTCCGTACTTCGTCCCGTCCCAACTAGTTTGAAAGGTGCAAAACCCAGTGTTTTGGACCTGAAGCACTCAAAAAAGTTTCGTAAGAACATCCTTATGTCTTTACAAAGTGTTGACGTTGGCGATTTCTTAGCGCACACTTTAGGAGACCTGTGATTCACATCACGAGCGTTTTTGAGTAGGCGGTAAGCTCCAGGGAACGACGGAGCCTGCTGACGGTTACCTGAAGGGAACAGGACTATGGGAATGACAACTTGGCGGAAAGCGGCGATCGCGCTGGCAATTGTTCCGGCGCTCGGGCTCGCCGCATGCTCGGCCGAGGGCGGCCGGGAGCCAGTTGCCAGTGGTTCGGAGGGTGGCGGCGGGCAAGTTGCGACCACCGAACGAATGAAAATTGCGGTGATTACCCACGCTCCTCCGGGTGACACCTTCTGGGACATCATCCGCAAGGGCGCCGAAGAAGCAGCGGCCAAAGACAACGTTGAATTGCAGTACCTGGGGGATCCGGACGGCGGGCGCCAGTCCCAGCTCATCGAGCAGGCGGTGGACCAGGGTGTAGACGGAATTGCGGTCACCTTGGCCAAACCTGACGCGATGGCCGGAGCGCTGCAAAAGGCAACCGACGCCGGTATCCCGATTGTCAGCCTGAACGCGGGCGAGGATCGTTTTAAGGACTTGGGGGCCTTCGCCCACTTCGGCTCCGATGAGGAGCTGGCCGGCGAGGCGGCTGGCGAGAAGCTGAAGGCTGAAGGAATCAAAAAACCAATCTGTGTGATCCAGGACCAGGGGCACGTGGGCCTTGAAGCCCGTTGCGCCGGCGTGAAGGAGATCATCCCTGAAACCGAGGTGCTTTATGTCCAGGGCACCGATATGACCCAGGTGGAATCCACCTCAACCGCAAAACTTCAGGCAGACAGCGAAGCCGATGCAATCATCGGTCTGGGTGCACCCATCACCATGACGCTGCTCAAGGCCAAGGAAACCGCCGCTTCGCAAGCGGAAGTAGTTTCCTTCGACATGAACCCGCAGCTGGTCACCGAAATCCAAGAAGGCAACGTGTTGTTCACCGTAGACCAGCAGCCATGGCTGCAGGGATACATGGCAGTTGATTCGTTGTGGCAGAACTACCGCGGCGGATTCACCATTGGCGGTGGACAGGCCACCCTGACCGGACCGACCATTGTTGACAAGGAAGTCGCGGACCGAATTTCCACCTTCGCCCAGGAAGGTATCCGCTAAACACGTCCGAACTGTTCTAGCGCCGCTGGATTCGCCAGCGAACCAGCGGCGCTAGAACACCGGATGAGGAGAAAACATCATGGCACTGACAACAGCTTCCACCACTCGTAAAAGTCCAGCCCAACCCGGAGATGAACGCGTCGCCAAAAAGAGCGCGCTATCGGTTCTGCTGGGACGACCGGAAATCGGCGCCCTCGTTGGCGCTGTTGCACTCTTTATCTTTTTCGCAATTGTCGCACCGGTGTTCCTCGCGCCGGCCTCCATGGCCACCGTGCTCTACGGCGCCTCAACCATCGGCATCATGGCCGTCGGTGTTTCACTGCTGATGATCGGCGGCGAATTCGACCTATCCACCGGTGTCGCGGTGATTTCCTCGGCGCTGAGCGCGTCACTGTTCTCCTGGTACTTCGGGCTGAACGTTTGGGTTGGAGTAGTGCTGGCCCTGGTCGTTTCGTTGCTGATTGGTTTTATCAACGGCATCATTCTGATCAAAACCAAACTCCCCTCCTTTATCGTCACCCTGGCCAGCTTTTTGATGCTGACCGGTCTGAACCTGGGGTTGACACGTGCCATTGGCGGTTCGGTGTCCTCGCCGTCAATCGCCAACATGGATGGCTTCCAAAGCGCTAAGGCAATTTTTGCTTCATCCGTGAGCATCGGGGGAGTCGATATCAAGGTCACCGTTTTCATCTGGTTGATCATGGTGATTGTCGCTTCCTGGATCCTGCTTCGCACCAAGGTCGGCAACTGGATCTTCGCCATCGGCGGAGATGAAAAAGCGGCCGTCGCGGTCGGTGTGCCGGTGGTTCGCACCAAAATTGGATTGTTCATGGCCGTGGGTTTCTGCGGCTGGGTGCTGGGAATGCACAACCTGTTCGCCTTCGACACCGTGCAGTCCGGTGAAGGCATCGGCAATGAGTTCCTCTACATCATCGCCGCGGTGATCGGTGGATGTCTGCTCACCGGCGGTTACGGTTCAGCCATCGGCGGCGCCATTGGCGCCTTCATCTTCGGCATGGCCAACAAGGGTATCGTCTACGCCGAATGGAACCCTGACTGGTTCAAGTTCTTCCTGGGCCTGATGCTCCTGCTGGCCACGGTAGTGAACATCGTGGTGAAAAAGCGCGCGGAATCCAGCAAGTAGCGAAAGGAAACTAAGGATCATGAAATCTCGACTGACCGACGAACAGCTGCTTGAAAAGCTGGAACCAAAAACCACCGACAACCTGCTGACGCTGAAAAACGTTGGCAAGCACTACGGCAGCATCATCGCCCTGCGCGGTGTGGACATGCAGGTGGATCCGGGCAAGGTCACCTGCGTACTGGGTGATAACGGTGCGGGAAAGTCCACACTGATTAAGATCATTGCGGGCCTTCACCAGCATGACGAAGGAGAATTCACGCTCCACGGCGCGAGCATCAAACTCAAGAGCCCGCGTGTGGCACTGGATGCCGGGATCGCCGCGGTCTACCAGGACCTGGCCGTGGTTCCGCTGATGCCGATCTGGCGCAACTTTTTCCTTGGCTCCGAGCTGACCACGGGTGTTGGCCCGTTCAAGAAGCTGGACGTCAAGAAGATGAAGGAAATTGCCAAAAAAGAACTGCTGGACATGGGCATTGACCTGCGCGACGTGGAGCAGCCAATCGGGCAGCTCTCCGGCGGTGAACGGCAGTGTGTGGCCATCGCCCGGGCGGTGTACTTCGGCGCCAAGGTGCTGATCCTGGATGAGCCAACCGCCGCGCTGGGTGTGAAGCAGTCGGGAGTGGTGTTGCGCTACATCCTGCAGGCACGCGACCGCGGGCTGGGAGTCATCTTTATTACGCACAACCCGCACCACGCCTACCCGGTGGGGGATTCATTCCTGCTGCTTAAGCGCGGCCGTTCCATTGGTTATTACACCAAGTCGGATATCACCGTGGAAGAACTCACCGCGCAGATGGCCGGTGGCGCCGAACTGGCCGAGCTGGCCCATGAACTGGAGCAGATCGGCGGTCACAAGGAAGAGCTGGCCGAGGCCGAGGCCGGAGCGGCCGCCGCAACCTCGTAAGGTCATGGACGGTACGTAACGATCCCCCGGAAGTGCAGGAGCATGGCCCTGCATTCCCGGGGGATTATTGTCGTTTTCCCTACAAAACCTGGGCCTTGGCGGGGTGCGCTGTACTGCCGCGCACCAGTAGCGAGGGCTCAATCGAAATCGACTGCAACGGTGCCGACGGGTCATCCAGCCGAGCCAAGGCAGCTTGCGCGGAGCGTAGCCCGAGCTCGCGCGCATGGATGTCCACGGTGCTCAGTGCCAGCCCGGGGACCAGGCTGGAGGAAGAATTGTCGTAACCGATCACCGAGAGGTCCTCGGGAACCTTCAACCCGTAGTGAGCCGCGGCATCGAGCACCCCCAGCGCGCTCTGGTCGTTGTGGGCGAAAACGGCGGTAGGGCGTTTGGTCGAGCGCAGGGCTTCGCCAATATCGGCCGCCGCCTGGGCGCGTGCGTAGGATGAGGCGATGACCTGCGCGTGGAGACCGGATTCCTGCATCGCCTGACGGTAGCCCGCGTCGCGTTCCAGATATCCATCCGAGGGCGGGTTGGCGAGAAACACGATGTTCTGGTGGCCCAGCTCAATGAGGTGATTGGTAGCCAGGGCGGCGCCTTGCAGATTGTTGGTGTAGACATTATCCGCCCCCGGGGCCACCCGGGCCGTACTGACCATAGGGGTGGCGGAAGTGTAGCCTTGGAGCGCCGAGTCGGGGAGCAACAATCCGGCGGCCACAATCAGGTCTACCCTCGATTGCATGAGCGTGTCCAAGGCGGCGGTATCCCGCTGGCCGTCAATGCTGCCCACGGCCAAGATGAGCTGTTTGGTGCTGTCCCCGAATCCTTCGCGAAGCCCGTCAAAAATATCCGCAAACAGGTCGTTGTGCAGGTCGGAGAGGAACACTCCGATGGAATTTTGCGACTTGCTGGCAAGCGTGGCGGCAATGCGGTTCGGCTGGTAATTCAGTTCGCGTCCGACCTGAAAAATACGTTCACGGGTTTTGGCGTTGACCCCAGCTGCGTTCCGATAGGCCAATGACACCAGCGCGCGAGAAACTCCGGCCGCCCGCGCGACGTCTTCCATGGTCACCGACTTCACAGCAGTTTCCCTCCTGGATGTGTGAATTCCTGCAGCTGGCTGTTCGACCCTCTCAGCACCTAGCTTAGGGGAAGTTTATTGTCTCGTGGTCTTCAGAATCGCCCTTGCGCCGTCAATTTTTAGCATTTGACTTGGTGAAATGAGTTCCATAAATATGTTCTGACAAACCTATTGACCATAAATCTAGAGCGCTCTAGTATTAACTCCAACAACACAACAATGACGGAGGATACATGTCGTTAGATCAGGCCCAAGCCGGTGGAATCAAGGTGGGAATCGCGCCCGACTCATGGGGTGTCTGGAACGCCGAAGACCCGCTGCAGCCACTTCCCGGCCAGTATCTCGCGGAAGCCGCGGCCGCCGGCTACTCCTACACGGAGCTCGGCCCCTATGGGTATCTGGGAACCGATGCCGGCCAGCTCTCCTTGCAACTGGAACAGCACGGGCTCACCCTGACCGGCGGCACCAGCTTCACCTCGCTGCACCTGGGTGGCACCGAACTTGAGCGGGCCTGGGAAGAAGTCAGCCAGGTGGCGAAGCTGATCACCAAACTTGGGGCAGAACACCTGATTGTTATTCCCGAGCTCTGGGTACGTGATGACGCCGGGGCAGTGAAGGGCCGCCGCGGATACTCTGCGGAGCAGTGGGAGAACTTCTGCACCGGACATGATGAACTTGGGCGCCGGTTGCTTCAGGAGTTCGGGGTGCGCCAGCAGTTCCACTCGCATGCGGACAGCCCCATTGGAACCCGGCAGGACATTGACCGCCTGCTGGATAATACCGATCCTCGGTACCTGAATCTCTGTTTGGATACCGGCCACTTCGCGTATTACCTGGGAGACAACGTCAAGCTCATCACCGAGCGTCCAGAGCGTATCGGCTACCTGCACCTGAAGCAGGTCAACCCCCAGCTGATCGCCCAGGTACTCAAGGATGACATCGACTTCGCCACCGCTGTGCAGCTGGGAATCATGGTCGAGCCGCCGTTCGGGGTGCCAGACTTCGCTCCGGTGCTTGAAGCCGTGGCCAATCTGGACCGCGAGATTTTCGCAATTGTCGAGCAGGACATGTACCCGCTCAAGAGCATGGACCAGCCGTTGCCCATTGCGCAGCGCACCTTCAACCACCTTTCCTCGTGCACCTCACGTATTCGTGTCGCCGCACGCTAAGCCCTAATCTTCAAGGAGAAATGCCATGAGCAACAAAACACTGCGGGTCGGAATCATCGGTGCCGGCATGGCCGGCCAAGCCCACGCCTTCGGCTTCCGCAACGCCATGATGGTGCGTGACAGCGAGCCGGTTGACCTCGAATTGGTCTGCATTGCAGATCCGAATCTTCAGCTCGCCCAGTCTGTAGCCCGCCGTTTCGGCTTCCAGCAGGCCACCGCGGATGTTGATGAACTGATCAATTCGGATGTCGACATCATCAGCGTCGCCCTGCCGAACTTCCTGCACGCACAGGTGCTGCCAAAGGTGCTGGCCAGCGGCAAACACCTGTTCTCCGAAAAACCCATTGGGCGCACCCCGCAGGAAGCTTCCAGCCTGGCGCAGCTTGCCCGGTCCAGTGAAGCAGTCACCGGTGTCGGATTCTCCTTCCGCCGCCTTCCCGGGCTGGCGGCGGTAGCCGCCGCGGTGAACGAGGGACTGATCGGCTCGGTGCATACCGTGCGCGCCTGGTACAACGCAGACTATGCGGCGGATCCTTCCGGGGCGCTGACCTGGCGTTACTCTCAGGAGGAATCAGGCGGCGGTACCTTGCTGGACATCGGCGCCCATGCACTGGACGCGGTTGAATTTGTGGCCGGGCAAATCACCGAGGTGCACAACGCGACCCTCAACACCGTCATCAAGCAGCGTCCGCTGGCTGCAGCCGGTGCGGTGGGCCATGGCGGAGCGGTCACGTCCCAGCTGGGTGAGGTCACCAACGACGATGTAGCACTGCTGACCCTGGGACTGGAGAACGGCGCCCAGGCACAGGTCCAGCTCAGCCGCATCGCCCACGGCGTCCCCAATTCCCTGGGTGTTGAACTGTTCGGCGATGCCGGAAGCGCCACCTTTGATTCCATCCGCGGCGGTGAATTCCAGCTCTTCACCGCCAGCGCCGACGGCGTCTACAACGGGCCGCGCACCGTGTACACCGGTCCGAACCACCCGTACTTTAATGATGTCGCGGCCATGCCAGGCGCCGGGGTCGGGACCGGATACGCCGAGGCATTTGTGGCGGAGATCCAGGAATTTGTGCGGTGCGTGCGCGACGGCCAACCGATGAGCACCGATTTCGACACCGCCGAACGCATGATGAACGTAGTCGGAGCCGCCTACGCGTCTGCCCAGCGCAAGGAACCGGTATCAGTCCAAGGCCTCGTAGCCCGGAGATAACGCACCAGCATCGGATCGAGGGAGAACACCATGCGTTGGATTGAAACAAAAAGTTCGAGTTTGACCGGGTTGGCGCTCGCCGGAGCGTTGATCCTGAGCGGATGCTCGTCGCAGGGCGGCCGGCAGGTAGTGGATGAGAATCTATCGGCCGGGCAGGTTGCCTCCACCGATCCGATCAAGGTCGCCATGATCACCCACGGGGCTCCGGGGAATACCTTCTGGGACACCATTCGCCGGGGTGCCGAGGAAGCGGCCGCCAAGGACAACGTGGAACTGATCTACAGCTCGGATCCCGAAGCAGGACGTCAGGCGCAGCTTGTTGAACAGTATGTGGTGCAGGGGGTTGACGGAATCATTGTCACCCTGGCCAAACCCGGTGCCCTGGAAGATGTGCTCTCCCAGGCGGAAGAAGCGGGGATTCCGCTGGTTTCCATCAACTCCGGAGGAGACGTGTCCGCGGCCATGGGCGCATTCGCCCACTTTGGCAGCGATGAAAAGCTGGCCGGGGAAGCGGTAGGGCAGCGGCTCAAGGAAGAGGGTAAAACCTCGCCGATCTGCGTGATCCACGAACAGGGGAATGTGGGTCTGGAGGCGCGGTGCGAAGGGGTGAAAGAGGTGATTCCAGCAACCGAAAACCTCTATGTCCAAGGAACTGACATGACCCAGGTTGCCTCCACCATCACCGCCAAACTGCAGACCGCCCAGGGTGCGGATGCACTGGTGGCCTTGGATGCACCCATTGCGCTGACCGCCGCCGCCTCCAAGGAGGAAGCGGACAGCGAGGCGGCCATTGCCTCCTTTGACCTGAATGCCGAGCTGGCCCAGGGCATTGCGGATCAAAAGATCTTGTTCACCGTGGACCAGCAACCGTGGCTGCAGGGGTACTTGGCGGTTGATGCGCTGTGGCAGAATCACCGCGGCGGCTTTGAAATCGGCGGCGGGAAAAACATTCTGACCGGCCCCGCAATTGTTGATTCCTCCAATGCGGAGCAGATCCTAAGCTTCGCGCAGGAGGGGATCAGGTAATACCTGACCCCCGGCCGCATGCTTAGAACCCGTAGTTGATCCGCTCGCTGCGCCCGCTGCTCAGCGACGTGGTGGCCGCCTCCGCGATGGCTTGAGCCTTCAAGCCATCGCGCAGGGAGACTGGAACATCCACTCCACGCTCTAATGCATCAACAAATCCACCCAGCGATGCCGCGTAGGTGGGCTGCACCCGTTCGAACCAGTTCGCGTGCAGCCCATCGGTCCGCGACTGGGCGCCGTGGAACAGGGTGACGTTACCCGAGCGCATCCGCCCGGATTCGGCCATCCCGTCGGCTCCCAGGGCTTCGATTCGTTCATCGTAGCCGTAACCGGTGTGCCGCACGCTGTCGATCTGCGCCAGCGCCCCGGTGCCGAAAACCAAGGTTGCCGCAGACGTGTCGACATCCCCAATCTCCGCTACCCGAGGGTCGGTCAGCGCGGACCCGGCAACAAATACCTCTTCCGGGTCTGCCCCGAAGATCCACCGGGCCAGATCAAAAAAGTGGACCGTCTGGTCGCGCATCTGGCCACCGGAGACTTTCAGATACTCCAGCGGTGGCAACGCCGGTCCTCGCGAGGTGAGCTGGAGTAATGAGAGCGGACCAAGCTCGCCCGCATCAACCAGATGCTTAAGCTGCGCATGGTCGCGGTCAAAACGACGGTTGAAGTTCACCATGGCGCGAATACCCGAGCGCTCAACATAGTCAACGGTTTCCCGAGCCTGTGCCAGATCCATGTCGATGGGTTTTTCAACCAGGGCAGCAATTCCGGCATCGGCTGCGCGGCGAAGGTTCTCGGCATGGGTATTGGTGGAAGAAGCGATAAACACCGCATCAATGTGCTCAGGGTTGAAAACTTCATCGAGATCTTGTGCCGCACGGGCCCCGTGGGTTTGGGCGAGAGTTTGGGCCCGTTCCTGGTCCACGTCGTAAACCAGGGCGAAGTCGACATCCGGGTTCTCCGCGAGGTTCCGGGCATGCACCGAACCAATAAAGCCGGCGCCAATGAGTGCAAAACGTTGCATGAGAAATCCTTGGAAGAGTGGGGATGAAATCAGGAAACCATGATGTCCAGCAGGTTGCGCATGGTGCTGGCAACCTTGAGGAAATCGTGTTCGTTGGCTTTGTCGGAGAACATTTCAGAGACCCACCAGCCGTCGTAGCCGGTGGACTTGATGGCATCAACCCATTCCTGCAGCGGGATGGCTCCGCCGCCGATCACCACATTGCGGTGCACATCCTGGGCGGGAACCTCGGTGGCACGGTCCAAATCAAGGCCGTCGGAAATATGGGCTGCCTTGATCAGTTCCTTGGGCAGTGCGGCAACCTCTTCCAAGGTGTCGCCAACCGTCCAGAAATGCCAGGTGTCCAGGGCAATACCGACGTTGTCTCGAGCAGCGCGTTCAATGATCTCCAGCGCTTGGGCGCAGCGGTTGATATTGGACCAAGCCAGCGGCTCCAGATAGATTTCCAGCCCCCGGTCTGCCGCGATGGCGGCCGCTTCGCGGACATTGTCCGCGGCGACGTTGATTGCCTCGGATTCGCTCAGGCCAAGGGTGCCCCGGTAACGGGGATCGGCATCCGCAAGGGAGCCGTTCTTGAAGTCCTTGACCACGTTCCAGTCCACCGGTCCGGTGCACATCTGCAAGATTGGCGCTCCAACAACAGTGGCGATATCGGCCATACGCTCCACCTCGGCAAGCATTTGTTGACGGGCGTTGCCGCGGCGCTCCAGGTCCAGGACCGCGCCAATGCCGGTCACCTCCAACCCGTCAAGCAGCGGGGGAAGGGTGTGCACCGAGTATCCGGCATCGAGGTAGCGATAGAGTTTGGGGCTTTGCAGCTCGATTCCGCCGAATCCGGCGGCGCGGGCGGCTGCAATGTCGGTGACTACGTTGCCGTGAAACGTGGTGGTGACGTTCATGGAAAGCTTGGGCATGGAGTTCTCCTCGGATAACTTCAAGTATCAAAAAATCATTCATGTGAGGTTGTCAGTACAAATCGTTCTTGAGTATCGTATGCCCTGAATGCTCACATGCATAGGGGGTACGAGGCGACAACCTAAAAGTCTTTGATCTGGCGGTCGCATGGAACGCTAGTTGGCTGGCAACAAAACGCATGCGCACATCCGCACTGGCAGATATTCACCCGCAAAAACTTTTTAAGTGATGAAGTTTTCGGCAAGACTCTGGAATCCCGCGCGCGGACACAGCGGATGGCGTTCTTGGAAGTCCACGGGTTTCCCCAGAGCCACATAAGTGATCGTAGAATCGAAAACATGTTGGCCTGCACACGCACCACACTCGATGCCGCAAGAGCGAACCTGCACATCATGCTGTCACTTGTTGAGCAGGGAAAAATCAAGTGCGGCGCCAAAACTCTGCGGCCTTCGGCGGCGACTGTAAAGCTCATCAGGGCCTCACTTGATGGTGGAGATTTTTATTCACATGAGGATATTCAGAGTTTCGCCTGGCCACTGATCCTGCAGGCTGGAGGATTGGCCACCGGCCCCACCCTCAAACTCACGGCCAAGGGCAAACGAGCCCAGAGTCGGCAGGCAGATCAGGTGCTGATTGAACTATGGAACGACTGGCAGCTGAAAGGACCCCTTGATGAGATCATGCGGGTTGAAGCGATCAAAGGCAAAACGGGGAAAAATGTTTTGTCTGCTCTGCGTCCGAGGCGCATCGCCGCTGCCGAATCGATAGAGCTCCTGCCGATCGACTCATTTATGGACCTCGACGAACTCTTTGGACTGGTCTACGCCACTGGTGATTTCACGTGCGCCCGCTACGAACGCTCCGTCTGGCGGTTCTACATGGAGCATCCGGAGTATGGTTCCTTCGGCTATGACGGCCGTGATTTCGCTGGGTTGGTCGACAAACGTTACCTGATGGTTTTGCTTTTTGAATACGCGGCAACCCTTGGCCTGGTTGACGTGCGCTACATCCAGCCTGAAAACGCCCGCGATGATCTTGAATCAATGGATCTGGGCGATGTTCCGGAACGGGTCAGCCGGTATGACGGGTTGATGCAGCTGCGGCTCACCCGCATCGGCGTGTGAACCGCAGCTGAGTTTCTGCGTGTCAGGCCTGCGCCATCTGCAGTTCTTCACGCCCCTTGGAAACAAAATAGATATCCTGTTGGCGCTCGCCGGCTACCTGATCAGCCAGCGTGTTCAGCTCTTCTAAGGACTGGGCGCTCAGCCGCAGGCTAGCTGCGGCCACGTTTTCATCCACATGCGCGGCGAAGCGTGTGCCAGGGATGGGGGAGACTGCGACGTTGAACTCGCGCGCCTGTTCATACACCCAGGCCAGGGACAGCTGCGCAGGGGTGATCCCCTCGCGCGCCGCTACTTCGTAGATCCTCGAACGCAGTGTGAGGTTGGTGCCGATGTTTTCATCGGTGAAGCGCGGGAAGTTGCGTCGGAAATCCTTGGCCTCCAACTGTTCTACGGAGTCCACGGCACCGGTGAAGAACCCGCGACCCAAGGACGCGTAGGGAACCAAACCCACACCCAGCTCGCTCGCGGTTGGCAGCAGCCAGCGCTCGATGTCTCGGCTGAGAATCGAGTATTCCATCTGAATGGCGGCAATCGGGTGTACCGCGTGAGCGCGACGCAGCTCATTGCTGGTCACCTCGGACAGTCCGATAAACCGGATCTTGCCGGCCTGCACCAAATCCGCGTAGGCTCCGACGGTTTCCTCGATGGGCACCCGGCTATCCACGCGGTGGTAATAGTAGAGGTCTACTTCGTCCACGCCGAGTCGCTGCAGGCTCTCGTCCAAGCACTTCTTGATGAACGCGGGCTCGCCGTTGGCGCGTGGGTCGCCGGGGTTCTTCGGCCGGACGATTCCTGCCTTGGTGGCCAGGGTGACCTCATCGCGACGGGTTTTGAGCACCTGGGCAAGGAGCTTCTCATTGTGCCCCTCGCCGTAGATGTTGGCGGTGTCGACAAACGTCACCCCAGCGTCGATCGCGTGGTTGGCGGTCCGCAGGGATTGCGCATCATCTGCCGAGCCGTACGGCCCGCTCAACGACATGCTGCCGAATCCCTGATTGGGAACCTGAAGCCCCTGTCCCAGATTGATGATCTCCAACGCTGTTGTTTCCTGTACCATGTTTACCTCCGTGCGGATCCTTGTGAATTCGAGCCTACCGAGCCGGGGGAGAGGCGCTGATTCGTGCGTCGTTAGATTGCGCCATACGATGTGGTGTTACCGGGTGTGACGCCACCTTGAACGTACGAATTCGGTGCCCAAGATTCCCTGTCATGGATATTTTGACAAGCCATTTGAGACGAAGTCTCAAACTTGAGCGAACGTCTCAGTGTAGGGTTTGGAACATGGCGGGAGCACTAGGCGAGCGGGTACGCGCAAAGATGAAGGTTGAGCTGGCCGAGCGGCTGTACAACCTCTTCGTCGAGCGCGGACTGGAAAATGTCACGGCTGAACAAGCGGCCCGGGCGGTTGGGATTTCCCGGGCAACCTTCTTCAGGTATTTCGCCTCGAAAGAAGACGCCGTGGTGACCGCGTTGCGTTCCTTCAGCGCTCAAATCTCTCAGCTCCCCGATGACTTAGCTTCGCGTCCAGGGGAGAGCCTGCTGGAGGTGTTGCGCCGCAGTTTCGATTCAACGGTTCAGTCCGCCGAGCAGGAGCCGGAGTTGCTGCGACAACGAATTCGATTCATCTGGGAGAACCCGAATTTGCGTGCGCGCTGGCTGAATTCCCGGCTTGAGCAGCAAGCGGAGCTGGCTCAGGCGTTGGCGCCATTTTGCGAGAATGCGCGGCAGTTGGATACCTCCGCGCTGATCGCGTTGGCATTGTACGACCGGTGTCTGGTGCGCTGGCTTGAGTCCCCGGCTGAATCCCTGCGAGAGCTGCTGGACGAGGCTTTTGACCATGCCGCGATGATCGATGCCTCGTGGTCGTCGACGCGCGTGCAAATTTAGGGGACGCGTAATACCGTCAGCGACTGCGTTAGGAAGGGCAGCGGGGACGGCTCGTCGGATTGCGCCCAGCGTATCCATGCGGTCATAGTGACGCTGCCGTAGGCCACCGAGAGATAGTGGGAATCGAGTTCGCTGAGCCCGCGGTGCATCAGGTACTGCATGGTCTGCTGATTCTGGACAACGGTGCGTACCGGGGCTTGGGCCAGCAACTCGGGTTGCTCGGCGATCAGGCGCAATCTTCCGCGGGTCACTTCGAGGTCTGGCAATGAGCGCAGGGCCGCGGTGGTGGCTGTTAACAGGGCGTCCAAGGGGTCTTGCGATGGGTTTTCGGCGTCTGCCATTTCGGTGCGTGAAACGGTGGCCGCCTCGTTGAGTCCTCCCCAGACAAGATCAGCCTTGGACGCGAAGTAACGGTAGAGGCTTTTGCGCCCAATTCCAGCGGCGTCCGCTATCTGAGCCATGGAGACGGCGTCGTACCCGTGCTCGGCAAAAAGTGTCAGGGCGATACCCGCTACGGTATCCGGATCAATGGATTGGGGGCGCCCGGTGGCGCGTAGTGTCGGTTGATCCTGTGCATCTGCCATGTTCCCAGTATGAGCCATTGAGTTATGACACCCTGTGTCATAACATGAAATCAGTTAGGTCAACAGATCCAAGGGAGCCATCATGAGCACAGAAAACACCTGGCAAGAACAGATCACCTCCGAGCGTTTCGCCGGCAAGACGGTCATCGTGACCGGTGCAGGATCCGGTATCGGCAAAGCCACCGCACTGCGCGTGGCCAAGGAGGGCGGTACCGTGATCGCCGCTGACCTGAGCGCTGAGCGACTGGATGAACTAGTCGCGGAAAACCCTTCCTTGAGTTTTGTGCTGGTGGCCGGAGACATCACCGACGAGGCTGTTGTTTCGCAAATCATCGCCGCCGCCAACGGTACGGTTCATGCCTTGGCCAACGTTGCCGGGATCATGGATAAATTCGAGCCAATTCATGAGGTCCAGGACTCCACCTGGGAACGTGTCTTTAACGTGAACGTCAACTCGATCCTGCGGCTGACCCGCGCCGTCGTGCCGTTGATGCTCCAGGCCGGGGCCGGCTCGGTGGTCAACGTGGCCTCCGAAGCGGGCCTGCGCGGTTCGGCCGCAGGTGTTGCCTACACCGCCTCGAAACATGCGGTGATCGGGATGACCAAGAACTCCGCGGTGATGTATGGCAAAAAGGGTCTGCGCTTCAACGCCGTGGCTCCGGGTGCCGTGCAGACCAACATCGAGGCGCCCATGGATTCCGTGTTCGCGCAGCAGGCCATCGGGCCGCTGATGGGAACCCTGGTTCCGGGTGTCGCCACCGCCGCGCAGTTGGCCGCCTCGATTACCTTCCTGCTCAGCGACGACGGCACCAACGTGAACGGTGCGGTGTTGGCTTCGGACACCGGCTGGAGCGCAATCTAGCCGGAGGGTTGCAACGAACCGAGGTTTGCACCCAGCCGGTAGCGTGCTGCGCGATGGGTCTGCGGAAGCCGTGAATTCCCGGCGCCGAAGATCCGTTCGCGCAGCGTTTCACCCGCGGTGTAACCCTGCGGTATGCGTCCGCGTCGACGCAGCTCCGGAACCACCAGTTCACCGAAGTCGCGCGCTGTGCCGAACGAATGGTACTGGCGCAGGTTGATGCCATCCACCCCGTCCGCATCAAGCCAGCGCTCGATTTCATCGCAGACAACTTTTGGTGTGCCCACCACAAAGTAGCGTTCCTGGCGCCCGGCGCGCAGTTGATCCAGCAACGCTTCTGCCGTTGTCCCCGGCGGAGTGCTGGATGCCAACGGAGAATCAAGTTTTCCTTCGCGTGCAAGAATCTCATGCACCGTAGTATCGGGGGAGTAGGCCGTCGGGTCGATCGCAAAACCGCCATGGGCCATGATGCCGTCTACGGAGGTCCGGGAGCGGTAGAGATCCCACTTGCGCTGTGCCTCTTCTTCCGTCCGCCCCACGATGACCCCGGCCTGGACAATGCATTTGATTGCCTGCGTTCCGCGCCCTTCCTGTGCGGCCGCCGCAAGGATTTTGCCCGAATTCGCTCGGTAGTCGGCCGCGGTGCGACCGCCCGTGAACACGACTTCGGCATGTCGCCCGGCGAACTCGATGCCGGCCGCAGAGCCAGTTGCCTGGAACAATACGGGGGTTCGCTGCCTGCTGGGTGCCACCAGGTGAGGGCCGGCCACCTGGAAGTGCTCGCCGTGATGATTAATGTAGCGGACCTTGTCCGGGTCCGAATACACACCGTGTTCCCGGTCATTGAGCACCGCATCATCGTCCCACGAGCCCTCCCAGAGTTTGTAGAGCACCTCAAGATACTCGTCGGCAATCCGATAACGGGTGTCGTGCTCGATCTGTTCGGCCAGCCCAAAGTTGCGGGCGGCGTTTGACAGATAAGAGGTCACGATATTCCACCCGAACCGCCCATTGGTTAGATGGTCAAGCGTCGCGGCTCTGCGTGCGAAGGCAAATGGTGGTTCATAACTTGTTGAATAGGTTGCTCCGAAGCCCACATTGCGGCTCACCGCGGCCATCGCAGGGATCACGCTCAGCGGGTCAAGATTGGGGATCTGCAGTCCTTCACGAAGCGCAGTCTCCGGCCCGTCGCGAAAGTCGTCGTAGGCCCCGATGACATCGGCAAGAAAAATCGCGTCGAATCCGGCATCCTCACTGACCTGTGCCAGTTCAAGCCAGTAGTCCAACTCTGCGGTTCGGTGGCGATTGTTGCCCTCCAACACCCACAAGCCATGGGTAATATGGCTGACACAGGCCATCTCGAACAGGTTGACGATCAGCTGCTTCTTCTCGGTTGGCATGAGGTTATCCCCTTCGAAGGATCTTGCGGGACAGGGCATTGCCGCCAAACTGCGCGAGCTGGACCAACGCAATCAGGAAGATGATGATCACCAGCATTACGGTGGAATCAAAACGTTGATAGCCGTAGACCATTGCCAGATCTCCCAAACCGCCTCCACCGACAATGCCGGCAACCGCTGTTGCATCGATGAGGGCAACCATCATGTAGGTCAATCCCAAGATCAACGCACCGAGTCCCTCGGGCACCACAATGGTGAAAAGGATTCGCAACGGCCGTGCACCCATGGCTCGCCCTGCCTCGATCACTCCAGGGTCGACCGCAACCAAATTGTTTTCCACAATGCGCGCGATGCTCAGCGAGGCCACAATGGTCAGTGCAAAAATCGCTGCCTCGGTGCCGATGGTGGTGCCGATGACCGCGCGGGTCAGCGGGCCGATGGCCACGATAAAAATGATGAACGGAATGGGGCGGATGATGTTGATCAGTGCGTTTAACACGACAAAAACGAAACGATTGGCCAGAATGTGCCCGGGCCTGGTGCTGTAGAGCACGAGGCCAAGCAGCAGGCCGAAAATCGAAGCCAGGATCATTGCGATGCTCACCATCTGCAGGGTCTGCAAGAGCGCGGTGAAAATCTTGGGCCAGAGCAGGCTCCAATCGGTGTTTCCCATGTCAACTAACCTTTCGAGTTTCGGCAATCTGTGCGAGGTCGGCGATTGCCAACTCGATGTCTTGCGGTTGCCCTAAGAACTCGACGGTGAGCGAGCCGAAAATCCGTGATTGAAGCTCATTTACGCCACCGTAAACGATATTAAAATCCACGTTGCGGGTGCGGGCGATGCGTGAAAGGAACGGGTCGGAGGTGTCCCGGTCCTTGACTTCGATCTGCACCAGTTGACCCCGGTGTACCTTGCGGATGTGGTTGATGGCTTCTGCTCCTGGATGATGGTCTAGTACCGAGGAAACAAAACGTTGCGAGACCGGGGCGGCAGGACCGGAGAACACGTCGTACACGCTTCCGTGTTCCACGACCGCGCCGCCTTCCATCACCGCGACCTTGTTGCAGATCTTGCGAATGACATCCATCTCATGGGTGATCAGCAAGATGGTGATTTCGTATTCCCGGTTCACCCGTTGAAGCAGGGCGAGTACCTCGGAGGTTGTTTGCGGATCTAGCGCGCTGGTTGCCTCGTCGCAGATCAGCACGGAGGGACGATTGGCAAGTGCTCGCGCAATTCCCACACGCTGTTTCTGACCGCCCGAAAGCTGTTCCGGATATGCCTTCGCCTTGTCTGCCAGCCCCACGAACTCCAGCAATTCGGTGACCCGCTGTGCCGTCTCCGCCTTGGAAACCCCTGCCAAACGCAGCGGGTAGGCGACGTTCTGGAAGATGTTTCGGGAGAGCAACAGATTGAACTGCTGGAAGATCATGCCGATCCGTTGACGGATTCGGCTCAGGTTTTTGCCGTTCAGCTCGGAAATCACCTGGCCGTCCACCGTCACGGTGCCAGTTGTCGGTTGCTCCAGGCCGTTGATGGTGCGCAGCAGTGTCGACTTGCCAGCCCCCGAATAACCCACCACACCGAAGATGTCGCCGCGAGCAACACTCAAGGTGACATCCCGCAGCGCGGTGACGTGCTCGCCCCGAGAACTGAAAATCTTCGACACCTGATCAAAGCGGATCATTTCCTGCGTGGCGGAAGAAACCTGCTGCGCCGCATCAACCTGCAGGGTTCTACTGCTCGAGGTCACGAGCCAGCTCCTCAAGGTCCGCAAGAGTTGCACGAAGTTCGTCCGTTGGGACATCCACAATCACGGTGTTGCCCTTGGACTCCTCGGCTACAGCGTCTTTGACCCGCTGATCCTGCCAGAAACTTGAAAGCTCGGCGTAATCCTGGGAATCGGCATCCTCGCCGCGCACCGCAACCACGTTGACGTAGGGGCGTGAGGATTCTGCATTCGGATCGTCCAAGGCCAGCGCCTGGTCGCGCGGAATCGACTTCGCCTGGTCAATCGTTGCCGCGCCAACCACAATCGCGTCGACATCCGGGTAGACGTTCACCAGTTGCTGCGCAACCACCGCGTTGAACTTCAGATTCTTGGGGTTTGAGGTGATGTCATCCACCGTTGGGTACACCCCGATGTTGTCCGCCAACTCAATCAGGCCGGCGGATTCGAGCAGGAATAGCGTGCGGGCTCCGTTGGAAGGGTCGTTGGGAATTGCGATCGTTGCGTCCTGCCCGATCGACTCGATCGAATCATGTTTATCCGAGTAGATTCCCCACGTGGTGATCAGAGTCGAGCCCACTGGTGTGATGTTTTGATCCTCGGCGACGTTGTAGGCAGATAGGAATGCCAGGTGCTGAAACGCATTCACGTCGGTTTCGGAGTTCGCCAGTGCCTGATTAGGCAGCGTCCAATCGGAGAAGGACTGCCACTCAATTTGAACCCCATGGTCCTTGGCTACCGCCGAAATTGCGTCGTTGACGGGGGAAAGCTCGCCAGTTCCTATGGTGATCTGTTTCAGTCCTTCGTCGGCGGCTTCGGAACTCGATGCGCAACCGGTGAAAAGCAGGCCGGAAACGGCTAGAAGTGCAAGCGGAGCGAAACGTCGGGCGGTGCGAGTTGATGCGAGTGTCATCGGTGTTCCTTGAGGTTGGTAGCGGTGAAGATGATGGAATCGGATACGAGTCCGGTGGGTTATGGGCGGGTTGAATAGAGGCTGAAATTGCCGGTCAGCAGTTGCTCTCCGATCAGGCGTGCACGGTATTTGGCGGGGTTATGGCTTGCGACGGTCCGGGCATTGCGCCAATGCCGGTCGAGGCGACGCGAGAGGCTGGTCGCGGAGGCTCCGCCGACCTCGAAAATTTCGGTGGCGGTGTCTGTGGCAAGTTTCAACACCACCTGCTGGGCTTTGAAGGTATCCAGCGCCAAGGCTTCGGCACTGAGGGCAGCTCCCTGCGATGAGGTGTAGCGTTCAAACTCGCCGGCCAGGTGCAGCACAATCGAGGCGGCGGAATAGGCTTTAGCCGCCGATTCGCCAAGGGTGGTCTGGACAATCTCTTGTTCGGCGGGGATCGTTTCACCGAAAACCGCGAAAGTCCGCCGTCGAGGTTTGATAAAAGCCACCGCATCATCGACTGCGTTCTGTGCGATTCCGGCGGCAACAAACAGGAGGATTCCCTGGAACAAGGCAGCACGGAAAGCCGTGTGCGGATCCGAAAGTTCAAAAACCTGCACGTCCGCGGCGTCGACTAGGACCCCTTCCAGGGTCAAGCTGCCTGACGCGGTGAGTTGTTGTCCGAACCCGTCCCAGTCATCTCGAATTGAAACACCCGGGTCGGAGGCCGAAACAAGCAGATTGACCCGTTGCTCACCGTGCAGGGCGCTGAGCGAGATCCAGTCGGCGTAGAGGCTTCCGGTGGTGTAGTACTTGGTGCCCGAGACACTCAACGTGCCGTTGTTTTCTTCCAGCACGGTGGTGATTTCGGTCAGTTCGGTACGTTCAGACGCCGCGTTGCCGACAATATCCCCGGCGCCGATTCGGTGCAGCCACTTCTCGCGGTGTGCGCTCTGTGGGCGAAGCAGCAGGTGTTCAACATGTGCGATGTGCCCGCGCAGCAAGTGGGCGACATTCGAGTCAGCCGTCGCCAGCTCCAAAATAGAGCTGCAGGAAAACTTCTAGGCGAACACCGCGCCCGCCAAAGTCCACGGGAACCCGCAAGGAAGTGAACCCGGTGTCCTTGAGCAGTTGAACCTGCTCGCGTGGAAGGGTTCGTGTTTCTTCGCGTTCCAGCGCGCCGGCCGCGATGCGTTGAAAGACCGATCCGAATTCTTCGCGCAAGCCGGCAATTTCGTTTGCGGACGCAGTAGGTGAAATGGCTGGTGCGGTCATGGCGTACTCTCCTGATTCGTTCGGCGGGGCCGGAAGCTGCCCGGCGCGATCAATGACTCAACCGTATAAATTCGGGTTCGACCTGCATATTTGCTGTGACACTGCTCTTCTTAAGTGGTCGCAACCCGTCATGTGCGGTCTTTGGGGGACATCTTGGAAGCGACGTATTTCGACGTATTCGCGGTGGTGCATGGCCAGATGACGCACCGCATACGCGGCGAGGAGTCGCTGGCCACATCGTGATGATTTTTACCCGGCGACCGGCTATGGACGGCTGGCGGCCAGTGGCCTCATGGTGTTTTCAGGTTCAGGAAGCACGCTTGCCGCAGCGGTGGTTTCAAGAGCGTTTGAGCAGACCGGTTTCCCGGTTGGGAGCGCGGACGTAAGCTTGCCCTAGGTAGATGCGAGGCCGCCCGCCCGGGAAGATAGGTGCTGGTACCCCCAACGATTCCCCGAGCAGGATCGAGAGCAGACACTCATGAGCATGGAACACACCGCATGGAATGCACTGTGGAGAATGTCGGAAGACAAAGGCAAAGCCTACGCTTTGGGCACTCCGCGACGCGTTCTGAGCTTCGCCGCCGGTTATAAAAGCCGGTTGGTCATTTTTGTGATCCTTTCGATCTGTTCGGCGGTGCTCGCCGTGATCACCCCGGTATTGGCCGGACGTGTGGTGGATGAGGTGGTTGCGCGCAGCGGGCTGTCTTTGATCATCAACCTGGCGTTGCTGATGGCGTTGGTGGCAGTGCTGGACACCATCATTTCCGTGGCCGTGCGCTGGTTTTCCTCCCGGCTGGGGGAGGGGATCATCTACGACCTGCGGACGGCAGTTTTTGATCATGTGCAGAAAATGCCGGTGGCGTTTTTCGCGCGGACACGCACCGGTGCGCTGGTCAGCAGGTTGAATAACGACGTGATTGGCGCGCAGTCGGCTTTTGCCGGAACCCTCTCAGGCCTGGTGGCGAACACCGTGGCCTTGGTGCTCACCGCCGCGGTCATGTTCACCACCTCATGGCAGGTCACGGCGCTCGCGCTGGTACTGCTGCCGATCTTCCTGCTCCCGGCACGGCACTTCGGAAAATCGGTGGCCTTGCTGCGCAGGGAATCAGCGGATCTGAACGCCGCCATGGGAAACCAGATGACCGAACGTTTCTCGGCCCCGGGCGCGACCTTGATCAAATTATTTGGCCGCCCGCAGGATGAATCGGCCCAGTTTGCGTTGCGTGCTGGCCGGGTGCGGGATATTGGCGTGAAGATGACCATGCGCCAGTTCTACTTTGTCGCCGCCCTCACCCTGGTCGCGGCCCTGGCGCTGTCCCTGGTGTACGGGGTGGGCGGAATGTATGCGGTGCGCGGTGATCTGGCAGCCGGTGATGTGGTGGTGCTCGGTATGCTGCTTGCCCGCCTCTACGCGCCACTGACCGCCTTGGCTAACGCCCGGGTTGAGATCACCAGCGCGTTGGTCAGTTTTGACCGGGTTTTTGAGATCCTGGATCTCAAACCCCTGATCACCGATGTGCCCGACGCCCAAGCCTTAGCCGCCGGCGCGGTGGATGTACGCTTCCGCCACGTGGATTTCGCCTATCCAAGTGCGGATAAGGTCTCGCTGGCGTCCCTGGAAGAGGTCTCGATTCTGGACACCCGCGGCGGCCAAGACGTTTTGCATGATATTGATTTCACGATCCCGGCCGGGCATACCGTCGCCCTGGTCGGCTCGTCAGGCGCGGGCAAATCCACGATCGCCTCGCTGTTGGCCCGGCTCTACGATGTGGATTCCGGAAGTGTAGAACTGGCCGGGGTGGATATCCGCCAACTCAAGTTGGATTCCTTGCGCGGCACCGTGTCCATGGTGACCCAGGACGGGCACCTCTTCCATGAGACGATCCGTACGAATCTCCTGCTGGCCAGGCCAGAGGCTACCGAAGCGCAGCTGTGGGAAGCCTTGGAACGCTCTCGGTTGGGCGAGGTCATCCGCAGCCTGCCAGATGGCCTGGATACCGTGGTGGGTGAACGCGGGTACCGGCTCTCCGGCGGAGAGCGCCAGCGTATGACCATTGCGCGGTTGTTGCTGGCTGCCCCGCAGGTGGTGATTTTGGATGAGGCGACCGCGTCCCTGGACTCGGCGAACGAGGCGGCGGTTCAGGCCGCGCTGAGTGAGGCGTTGGAACAGCGCACCGCGTTGGTGATCGCCCACCGTTTGTCCACCATCCGTTCGGCGGACCAGATCCTGGTGGTGGAAGCAGGGCGAATCATTGAACGTGGAACCCACACCCAGCTGCTTGAACTGGGTGGACGCTACACCCAGCTGTACGAAACACAGTTCGCCCAGTAGCCGATGCAAAGAGCGCTCGCGGGGAACTGAAATCTTGGCCGGATAATTTCAACATTTACATTCGCCGCGAACAACAATTACAGACAAGGCCCCTCGATTCCAGTGATGACGGGGATTTTCACAGAACGCTCGCGCCCAACAATTACAAACTAGCGATCTCACAATTACAAGAACTTGATGCGGATCATGGATTTTAGAGATCGTCACGCAAAATCTGTGGCAGGAATCCGAGCTCATCCAGTTGCCGCAAGACAAAAGTGGTTAAGGGGCCGGGCGACAATACGAGGCGGTAGCTACGTTTTCCGTCGGCTATCGGTTCAATCAGTTGATGATCGATAAGACGCCGGATTAGCTGACTCCGAGCGACAGAAGTCCCGTCGAATGCTTCTGCGAGGTCGGAGGCTCTTACGACAGTTTTGTGAGCAAAAACTTCAAGGACAGACAGTACTTCTGCTCCAATCATCCCTGCGGTGTGTGCTCTTTTGAGTGAAGGGATGAGCAAGTCATTGATAACAAATCTATGGTCGCCCAGACGCTCCAGCTTCTTGAGATCTAGCAGCATCCCTTCGAGGAGATATGTACACCATTGAATGAGGTCCGCCGGTTCCAGTGAGTCTGCAGCTTCAAGGTGCGCATAGTACGAAATACGATCAGCTCCGAACACTGCGGTTGGATCGATTGCTCGGTACCCAGTGGTTGCCGTAAATCCTTGGCTGACCATGATTGCGTAGGTAATTAATCGACAGGTGCGGCCATTTCCGTTCCCGAACGGATGGATCCAAACGAATCGATGGTGCGCAATTGCTACTTTTAGCAGATCGAAGGAACGGTCCATGTCCTGGTTGACGAAATCCAGCAGTTCTTGCATATCGGCTTGGACAGATACGAAGGACGGTGGTCTGTGGCTGGACCCCTTGATCTGGACATCGTTTGTGCGGTACGCCCCAGGAGTTTTGTCGCCTTCGCGTTCGAGGCCGCTCACTGCAATCTTGTGGAGTTCGCGAACTAGGGCGTGTGTAATGGGGTCTCCCGGGCGCACGTGCTTGTCAATGAACTCGGAAGCTTCCTCCAGGAGAATGATTTCTTTGACACCATCGGAGTGGGTTGCGGATTTTTTTCGCGTGCTTTGGCCACGTTGTCTTGGGCGCCTTCGACGATTTCAACAATTGAAGTTCGGTTACCTTCAATGCGGGCGCTCATGATGCTGGCCATCAGCTGGAACAGCTGCTTCAGCTGCGCGAAGACCTGTGGCGGTGTGGTGCTTGTGCCCGGATCTCCACGAAGACGCTCGTGCGCGATGACAACTTGCGCCAGCCGGCTATTGAACGAAAAATCCGGAACTTCGATAGGTCGCATATCAACAATTTAACAAGCCGCGAGCAACAATTACAGGCAAGGCCCCTCGATCCCAGTGATGACAGGGATTTTTGCAGAGCTCTCGCACGCAACAATTACAAACTAGTGATCTCACAATTGCAGATTTGTTGGAACCGGGCGCTCATTGTGCGGGCGGGCGCCACTAGTCTGCGGCGGCAACCAGCTGGCGGCCCAGCTCGCGCGCGGCCTCCTGCAACTCTGGAACTGCGTGCCCGATGAAGGTTTCATCGACACGGGTGACCGGACCGGACACAGAAATCGCCATGGGGGTAGGTGCACCGGGAACCGGCACGGCGATGCAACGCACACCCAATTCCTGCTCTTCCTCGTCAATGGCGTAGCCGCGTTCGCGGGTGGCCTCGACATCGGTAAAAAGCTTGCCCAGGGTGGTGATGGTGTTCGCGGTTTTCGGGGGCATTCCGGCCTGCGCGACCAGCCGTTGGACACGTTCGTCGTCAAGCACGGACAACACTGCCTTGCCGACACCCGAGTTGTGCAGCATGGCGCGGCGCCCTACCTCGGTGATCATGCGCATGGAGTGCGGGGACTGCACCTGGGCAATGTAGGTGACCATATCGCCATCCAGCACGGCGATGTTCGCCGATTCACCCAGCTTGGCCACCAAGTCCTTGAGTACCGGTGAGGCCAGGGCGCCCAGCTGGCGGTTGGCAACCTCGCCCAGGCGGATCAAGCGGGGGCCCAGCGAGTAGCGGCGGTTGGGCAGCTGGCGGACATAGCCGACGCCAACCAGGGTGCGCAAAAGCCGGTGAATGGTTGGCAGGGGCAAGGGGGTGTCGGCAGCCAACTCGCTCAAGGCCGCTTCTCCGCCGGCCCGGGCAATAACTTCCAGTAGTTCAAAGGCGCGTTCGACGGACTGGACGCCGCCGGTGGTCGACTTGCTGGTTGTCTGCGTCATATACGACTCCTTGATGCCTCTGAATCGTGGAAGTAGTTGGTAGTTAACTTCTGCGATACGAAATCTTTTCTCTAAGAATAGCCCCATGGCCAGCAAGAATTCCATGATGCGAGAAGAAATGATGCAAGAAGTTGTGTCACAGTGCACAAAGTGGCCTTGCGTTTTCATTTTGAGGATATTAGTATCCACTATACGGAAACTTTTACAGGAGGACCTCATGGCAGCACCTAGCCCGGGATATTCATTGACGCTTCGCGTTCAGACCCCAGCGTCGATCACCGCCACCAGCGAACTGGCTGCGGCGGTTGGCTCGGCTGGTGCACATATCACCGCTCTGGACGTGACCGAATCGCACCACACCCACATGGTGGTCGACGTTTCGTGCAACACCATGGATGTTGCCCACGGCGAGCTGGTTCGAGATGCACTCAATGAGCTGGAAGGGGTCAACGTCCGCAACGTCTCGGACCGCACCTTCCTGATGCACCTGGGAGGCAAGCTCGAGGTGGTCCCCAAGGTCGCGCTGCGCAACCGCGACGACCTGTCCCGCGCCTACACCCCTGGTGTAGCCCGCGTCTGCCTGGCGATTGCAGAAAACCCGGCCGATGCCCGCAACCTGACGGTCAAGCGCAATACCATTGCCGTGGTCACCGACGGTTCGGCCGTGCTGGGCCTGGGCAACATCGGCCCGGCCGCCGCGCTGCCGGTGATGGAAGGCAAGGCCGCCCTCTTCAAGCAGTTCGCAGATGTCGACGCCTGGCCGGTCTGCCTGGATACCCAGGACACCGATGAGATCGTGAAGATCGTCAAGGCGCTCGCACCGGTGTACGGCGGGGTGAACCTGGAAGACATCGCCGCCCCGCGCTGTTTTGAAATCGAAGCCCGCCTGCGTGAAGAACTGGACATCCCGGTCTTCCACGACGACCAGCACGGTACCGCCATCGTGACCCTGGCGGCCCTGGACAACGCGCTGAAGGTTGTCCAGAAGAACATCGGCGAGGTGCGTATCGTGGTCTCCGGCGTCGGCGCCGCGGGCAACGCGATCATCCAGCTGCTGGCGGCACGCGGTGCAACCAATATCATCGCCTGCGGCCGCAACGGAGCGATCACCCGCGACGAGGAATACACCGACGAGCACCGGGTGTGGCTGGCGCAGAACACCAACCCCGAGAACTTCTCCGGATCGCTGAAGCAAGCCGTTGTTAATGCGGATGTGTTCATCGGCGTATCCGCCCCGAATGTCCTGGACGAAGCGGATATCGCCGCAATGAACGAGCGCGCGATCGTTTTCGCCATGGCCAACCCGGATCCAGAGGTGGACCCGGAGGTTGCAGGTCGTCACGCCGCGGTGGTTGCCACCGGGCGCAGTGACTTCCCGAACCAGATCAACAACGTCCTGGCCTTCCCGGGCTTCTTCCGCGGCCTGCTGGATGCCGGCGTCTCTGAGATCACCGATGAGATGCTGCTTGCAGCTGCCGACGCGATCTCCGCCCGGGTAAGCGACGATGAGCTGAACCCAGGCTTCATCATTCCTTCGGTGTTCGACCCACAGGTCGCAACCGACGTGGCGGTCGCCGTGGAACTCGCCGCGAAAAAGAACTAAGCACCTATCGGGGCTAGTCACCCCCGGCCCCGGCACCTTGGGGCCACATCACTGGAACAGAGCATAGAGGTTAAGGAGCAACCCACATGAGTATTTCACTATCCCGCATTCCGGAATTCGACGGCGCCGCGCAGATCCTCTCGGATGACGCGCTGGCATTCATCCAGAAGCTGCACCAGAAGTTCGCCGGCACCCGCGACGAGCTGCTGGCCGCCCGCGACGTACGCCGCCAGCAGTTCTCGGATTCCAAGAGCATCGATTTCGACCCGGCCACCGAAGAGGTCCGCAACGGCGACTGGAAGGTCGCGCAGGCACCTGCGGCACTGCAGGACCGCCGCGTGGAAATCACCGGCCCGGCCACCCCGGCCAAGATGGCCATCAACGCGCTGAACTCCGGCGCCAAGGTATGGCTGGCGGACCTCGAGGACGCCTCCACCCCGAGCTGGAACAACGTGATCGACGCGGTGAAGAACCTCTCCGACGCCGCCCGCGGCGAGCTGGCCTTCACCGACGCGAACACCGGCAAGTCCTATGCCCTGCGCACCGATGCGCCGCTGGCCACCGTGGTGGTCCGCCCGCGCGGCTGGCACCTGCCGGAGAACAACGTGCTGATTGACGGCAAGCCGGGTGTCGGCGCGCTGGTGGACTTCGGCCTGCACTTCTTCCACAACGCGAAGGTGCTCACCGAATCCGGACAGGGTCCGTTCTACTACCTGCCCAAGATGGAGCACTACCTGGAGGTGCGCCTGTGGAACGAGGTCTTCACCTTCGCCCAGGCAGAGCTGGGAATCCCGTACGGCACGGTGCGCGCCACCATGCTCATCGAGACCATTCCGGCCGCCTTCCAGATGGACGAGTTCCTCTACGAACTGCGCGACCACGTCTCGGGGCTGAACGCCGGACGCTGGGACTACCTGTTCTCCATCATCAAGACCTTCCGCGAGGCCGGGGACGCATTCATCATGCCGGACCGCGCCGACGTGGCGATGACCGCGCCGATGATGCGCGCCTACACCGAGCTGCTGGTGAAGACCTGCCACAAGCGCGGGGCCTTCGCCATGGGCGGCATGGCCGCCTTCATCCCGAACCGCCGCGAACCAGAAGTCACCGCCGCCGCCTTTGAGAAGGTGCGCGCAGACAAGACCCGCGAGGCGAATGACGGATTCGACGGCTCCTGGGTTGCCCACCCGGATCTGGTGAGCACCTGCATGGAGGTCTTCGACTCGGTGCTGGGGCGCAAGCCCAACCAGCTGGACAAGCAGCGCCCAGAGGTTGAGGTCACCGCAGCCCAGCTGCTGGACGTGGCCAGCGCACCGGGTTCGGTCACCGAGGCCGGTGTGCGTCTGAACCTCTACGTGGCCGTGGCCTACACCGCCGTGTGGCTTTCGGGCAACGGCGCCGTGGCCATCCACAACCTGATGGAAGATGCCGCCACCGCTGAAATCTCCCGCTCGCAGATCTGGCAGCAGATCCGCAACAAGGTGGTTGCCGCCGACACCGGCAACACCATCACCGCGGAACTGGTTGCCGGAATCCTGGCCGAAGAGGTGGAGAAGCTGCGCGGCGAGATCAACGACGCCCAGCGTTTCGCCACCTACTACGAGCCAGCCGCCAAACTGATCGGCACCCTGGTGTCCGGCCGTGACGAGGACTTCGCAGACTTCCTCACCACCGGCGCCTACGAACTACTGGAAAAGGAATACGTGACCAAGCCATGAGCAACGTCTTCGATGAGTCAACGCTCGCCGCGGTAGAAGCCAAACTGGCCGCTACCGACCAGCTGCTGGAATCCGCCTACCCGGGGGAGACCGGCGCCCGCCAGCCCGTGCACACCGTGTACGTGCCGGGGGACAAGTTCACCGTCGGCCTGCCGGAGGCCTGGGGCGCCAATGCCCTGGCCGCCGCCGGCAATGCCGCGGGCCTGGCCAAGCTGGCCGCCAAGCTGAACCTGGCCGAGCCGCAGCGCTTGGGCGAGCTGGTTGCCGCAAAATTGGCGAGCGAACCCATCGAAGATCTGCGTCTGGACTTTGAAGACGGCTACGGCAACCGGTCGGATGCCGAAGAGGATGCGGCCGCAGTGGCCGCGGCCGACTCGGTATCCGCCGCCGTAGCCGCCGGCAAGGCCCCGGCTTATATCGGAATCCGCTTCAAGTGCTTCGAAGCCCCCACCCGGGCCCGCGGCATCCGCACCCTGGACCTGTTCGTCTCGCGGCTTCTAGCCAACGGCGGCCTGCCCGAGGGGCTGCGCCTGACGCTGCCCAAGGTCACCACCGTGGACCAGGTCCGCGCCATGGTTTTCCTGGCCGAAAAGCTGGAAGAAGCCCACGGCCTGGAAGCCGGGCGTATCCGCTTCGAGGTCCAGGTGGAGACCCCGCAGGTGATCATCGCGGCCGACGGGACCCACCCGGTGGCTACCCTGATCCATGCCGGGAAGGGCCGGGTCTCCTCGCTGCACTACGGCACCTATGACTACTCCGCCTCGCTGGGGGTTGCCGCCGGCTACCAGTCCATGGAGCACCCGGTGGCGGACTTCGCCAAGGACGTGATGCAGGTTGCCGTGGCCGGCACCGGAGTGGAACTCTCCGACGGCTCCACCAACATCATCCCGGCCGGGGACCCGGAGAACATCGCGGCCGCCTGGGAACTGCACGCCCGCCTGGTCAACCGCCACCTCACCCGGGGGATCTACCAGGGCTGGGACATGCACGAGAACCAGCTGGCGACCCGCTACCTGGCCACCTTCGCGTTCTTCCGCGAAGGACTTCAAGCGGCCGGCACCCGCCTGCGCAACTACGTGCACAAGATCGAATCGGCCATCATGGACGAGCCTGCCACCGCGCGGGCCCTGGCGCGCTACATCCACCGCGGGGTCGCCTGCGGTGCGGTCACCGCCCAGGAAGTCACCGATCTTGCCCAAATTACACTTGCCGAACTGGAAGCGATCGCGCTGAATCGCTCCCACGCAAACTAGGAGATTTTCCCATGACCGTTCCAGCCCAGGTGAAGAGCCCGTACTACAACACCTACGGCGGGCACCCGCCGCAGACCGACCTGCTGACCGACCGTGCAATTGTCACCGAGGCCTACACCGTGATCCCCAAGGGTGTGCTGCGCGACATCGTCACCAGCGTGTTCCCCGAGTTCACCGACACCCGCGCCTGGGTGCTCAACCGCCCGGTAGCCGGTGGTCCCACCACCTTCTCCCAGGTGATCGTGGAGATCGCTCCGGGCGGCGGGGCCGCCAAGCCGGAACCTCAGGCCGGGGTATCCAGCTTCCTGTTTGTCGTCGGCGGTGCGCTGACGCTGACCCTCGACGGTGAAGAGCACGTGCTGGATGAGGGCGGTTTCGCCTTTGTTCCGCCGAACGCCATCTGGTCGCTGAAGAACAACGAATCGCAGATCGTGACCTTCCACTGGATCCGCAAGCGCTACGAGGCGCTGGACTACGTTCCGGCTCCGCAGGCGGTCGTGGGCAACGAGAAAGACATCGAGCCGGGCCACATGCCGGATACTGACGGCAAATGGCGCACCACCCGCATGCTGGATCCGCAGGACCTGGCTTACGACTTCGGGGTGAACATTGTGACCTTCGAGCCTGGCGCGTCGATTCCGTTCGCCGAGACCCACGTGATGGAGCACGGGCTGTATGTGCTCGAAGGCAAAGCGGTGTACCGCCTGAACGACGACTGGGTTGAGGTTGAAGCCGGCGACTACATGGCACTGCGCGCATTCTGCCCGCAGGCTTGCTACGCCGGCGGCCCCAGCAACTTCCGTTACCTGCTGTACAAGGATCAGAACCGCCAGATCACGTTGTAATCTGATCCCTTCCTAGACCGCCGGGGCCAGAACCCGCGAGATCCCGCCGCTTCATGGTGCACCATGTCCACCTCATGTTCCAGTGATGTTTCTTTGCTCGGACACGGTGCATCAGTGCTTGGGATGTCGCAGGGTTCTGGCCCCGGTTTTTTGTGGCTAATGAACGTGACGCGCTGCGCCGTTGAACTTTGTAGTGCTTAGGACAGCGACTTTTCCAGGGACGAAGGCTGGTCGCCACTGGCGTCTTGGGCGGTACGCAGGGGAGGCGCCACGACGTGAGCAGGGATCGGATTGACGTAGGGATTTTCCGCGGTGGCTTGTGAATGCTCCTTCTTGGCGGCCGCCAGCAACTCTGCGTCCGTGAAGACTCTCAAGGCCGTGCCGGCCATCGCCTTGGCGGCATAGGTCATCCCCTTGTGCGCAGCAGCTGTTTTCCCCTGCGCCACCGCCTGCCAGCTGTGGAAAGGAGTTCCCAGCGCATAGGTTGACGCCAGAATCTGCACCGTGGGAACCGACCACGACACATCGCCGACGTCGCTGGAACCGGTCATCTGGTTGCGCGGGCGTTGGAAATCCGTCAACGGGAGGGTTTCGTGCAACGCCCGTGAATCATCTGAAGACCAACCGAAACGCAGCCGTGCATTTTTCAGATCCCGGGCGGATGAGTCAAGGGTGAAGGCCGCGGCCGCGGCCTGATCCGCGTCGCTGAATGGGATGCTTCCTAACGACTGCACCGTGTCATGCATGACCAGTTCGAGGGTGTCGTTAGGCAGGATCTCTGAGCAGGCCCCGTCGAATTCGATTCGCAGTTTGGTTTCCGTCATGTGGGCGGCTCCCTCAGCGACCTTCACAACACGCTCGTAGAGCTCACGCATCTGGGCGGTGTCTTCGGCGCGGATGATGTAAAAACCCGAGGCCTGGGACGGGACGACGTTGGGTGAGAGTCCACCGGCGTCGGTGATGGCGTAGTGAATCCGTGCAGAGTCCGGGATGTGTTCGCGCAGGAAGTTCAGTCCGGTGTTTGTCAGCTCGAGGGCATCAAGCGCGCTGCGGCCCAGATGCGGGCTTACCCCGGCATGCGAAGAGACTCCGGTGAAGTGGAAATAGACCTGTGCGTAGGCCAGCGTGAGTACCTGGCGAACAATCGTTTCATTGTTTGGATGCCAGGTGATGGCCGTATCCACGTCGTCGAATGCACCACCCCTGACCATGTATGTTTTGCCGGCTGCCGCTTCTTCTGCTGGACAACCGAAGTACCGGACTCGGCCGGGAAGGTTGTTTTCCTCCAGGTAGGCGGCGGTTGCCACGGCTGCCAGCAGCGACCCTGATCCGAGCAAATGGTGGCCGCATCCGTGGCCGTTAGTTGAATCGCCCAGCGGGTTGGGGCATCGTTCAGGATTCCCGCTGTCCTGGCTCATATCCGCAAGTGCGTCGTACTCACCGAGAAATGCAATCACAGGCCCGTCGGTGCCCTTCTCAGCTGCGAATGCGGTGGGAACGCCGGCAATGTTTTGGGTGATGCTGAACCCGTATTTCTGGGCAAGTTCGCTGTGCAGCCGTACTGAACGATGTTCTTCCCACCGCAACTCGGGTTGATCCCAGATCGTATCCGAAAGAGCGGTGAACTCCGGGGCCAGGGCATCGATTGCCGCGTTGATGGCTTCAAGGTTATTCATAACTACCTACCTTTTGGTTGAGTTGCGGTGTGGATTGTTCCCTCAAACGTGGCGAGGGGAAAGGGGGCGCCGGATTGCGAGATGCGGTGCACCGCTGGGCACAGTGCAGTGCCTGCAGCTGCTAGTCCTGCGCCGGCAAAGGAGCCCGTGCTGCTGATTCTTCAAAGTTGTCATCTCCCGCGGCCTGGGCCGAAGGCCGCGACTCGTCCCGGAGCGGTGCGTTGCCAGCCTCCGGCGAGTTTGCCTCCAGGACCGGCTGGCTGTTTTTCAAGCGCGTGGCCATGACGGCAACAACCAGGCAAATGGCGGCGCAAACGCTCCACACCACGCGGTAGGAATCATGGGACGGCACGGAAACCGCGGCCCCATTGACACTTGATTGGGTCGCGAGAGTGGACATCACGAGGACAAAACCAGCGCCTGCCACCGCCCCGCCAACCGAGCGAGAGGTGTTGTACATCGCCGAGGCGATGCCCACCGAGTCCGCCGGTGCGCGTTTGACGATGACGGTGGGCAAGACTCCGATCAGGATGCCGGAAGCTACCCCCAAAATGAACAACCACGTGCTGAAAGTCAGAACGGTTCCGGGCCAGAGCACCATGAGCAGGTAGCCGATGGCGCTGACTGTTGCGCCTCCAATGATTGTGCCCTTTGCTCCCAACCGTATGGCGAGGTTATCGCTGAAGGTTGAGCCGATAAAAAGTGCGAACGAGTAGCTGGCCAAAACCAGCCCTGCCTCGGAAGCGCTCAGCCCGAAACCGTACCCGTTCGCAGGGTCGGCCCTCAGGAACAGTGAACTGGGGGTGTTGGAAGCGAACATCTGGGCACCCACAAGAAGGGACATCAGGATGGGAAGCCCGATACCTCGGGTCAGCACCTGGAGGTCGATCAGCGGGTCCTTGACGCTGCGTTCAACAAAAATCCACGCAACCAGCAAGATGATTCCGAGGATGATGCCGCCGATGACCAACGGGTTGCTCCAGCCAAGCGAGTTGCCATTGGAGACACCGCCCAGCAGGGCCAGCATGCCCACACCCAGCAAGGCTGCGCCGATCCAGTCGATCGAGCCCTTTTTGAGCAACGTTGTCTCTGGAACCAGGAACTTCACCAGCGGGATGCACAGGGCGAGGAAAAGCCCCGGGAACAGGAGGGTCAGCGTCAGGCTGCCCAACGCATCCATGACCGCCCCTGAAATCAACCCGCCCGCGACACTGCCGAGGGTGAGTGCACCAACCAGCCGGCCAATGCTTTTGCCCGCGCTTTTGGGATCCCGATGCCGCACGATGGCGAATTCCAGCGGAAGGAACGCGCCAAGCGGTGCCTGGAGTGCGCGCCCGACCAAAAGCCATTCAAAACTGGGCGCGAAAGCGACCAGAATGGACCCGGCCGCGACTGCCGCGGTCGCGAAGACCAAGAGTTTTTTGTGGCCGTACATGTCGCCGAGCTTTCCCAAGATAGGGACTGCTACCACGGTGGCCAGAAGGTAGATGGCCATGATCCAGTTCAGTGAGGCTGCCGATACACCATGGGTCGCCCCGATGGCGGGAAGCAGGGGACTGAGCCAACCTTGCAGCAGCCCGCTGCCGAATTCCAGGAAAATCAGGAACCCTACTGCCGCCGATGCGCCCGACTTAGCAGTAAGAGGTTTGGCGCTGCGAGGGGTATGTGTGGAACTCATTGCTACTCCAACGATGTGAGAACGAGAGGTTACATGGGTCCGACGATTTAGTCGGAGGGTGTTCCAAAGAGCGAGGTTTGACCTCAGGTATAACGAGGTGTTCCGGGACGGGAACAAATGTTGTGGACCCGTCCCGGAACTGGTTAGCTGATTTCGCGCAGCGGCGGAGCCACTACTCCGTCAGGAATTGGAGAAATGAAAGGTGTCAGGGCCGTTGCCTTCCGATGTTCAGCTATTGCGGTTTCGAGCAATTCTTCATTCGTGAAGAGATCTACAACCATGCTCGCCATGACCTTGGCCGCGTGGGCCATGCCCTTGTGAGCTGCCGGAAGTTTTCCTTGGGCAACCCACTGCCACGAGTGGGCTTGGGTTGCGATTGCCATGCTTGCCGAGAAAATCTGGACGGTTGGTGTCACCCAGCTGACGTCACCGACATCTGTTGATCCGGTTTCCTGATGCCGGGGCATGGAAGGGTTCAGCGCAGGGATCGAATCATGGAGAGCCTTCGAATCAAACCGGTCGATCCCGTACCTCTGGCGAACGGCAGCGACTTCTGATTCCGGGTACTGTGCCAGGAATTCTTGCGCAGTCGCCTGGTCGGCCTCGTCGAAGGGAACAGGACCTACAAGTTCGGTGATTTCATGGATGGCCTGCTCAAGGACTTCATTCGGAAGGAGCTCTGCTGTAGCTCCTTGGATTTCGACGGTCAGTTCGGTCTCGGTCATCAACGCCGCGCCACGGGCGACCTTCAGGACACGCTCGTAGAGTTCCTGCATCTCCCGGACGGTCCGCGCCCTCACCAAGTAGTACACGGATGACTGTGACTGAACGACGTTCGGTGATTCTCCGCCTGTGTCCGTAATTGCGTAGTGGATTCGCGAGGAATCCAGCATGTGTTCCCTCAGGAAGTTGACTCCCACATTGAGCAGCTCAACCGCGTCCAGTGCGCTGCGTCCCATGTGGGGAGCGCCTCCGGCATGGGCCGCAACCCCGCGGAAATGGAAGACCGGATTGATGTTGGCCAAGCTCAACCACTGACGGGTTGAGGTATTGGCTATAGGGTGCCAGGTCACGGCCGCGTCAACATCATCGAATACGCCAGCCTTGACCATGTAAGCCTTGCCCGAGCCGGCTTCCTCAGATGGGCATCCGTAATAACGCACCCGACCGGGCGTCCCCGAGGTTTGCAGATACTCGGCAATGCTGATGGCAGCCAGTAGAGATCCTGCACCGAGCAGATGGTGAGCGCATCCGTGGCCATTGCCGGAGGTGTTGCCCGGATCAGGAGTCTGGGTGGTGGATCCTGAAGCCTGGCTCAGGCCGGCAAGTGAATCATACTCGCCAAGGACGGCGATAAGCGGGCCATCAGTTCCGTACTCGGCGGAAAAGGCGGTCGGGATGCCTCCCAATTCGCGTTTGATCTCGAAGCCATGTTGTTCGGCCAGGGCAATCTGTCTTTCGACGGCATCAAACTCTTCCCAGCGCAGCTGCGGGTTGTCCCAAATGGCATCACTAAGCTCGGTAAACACCGGAAGGTGATGGTTGACGATGGCGCTCAGTGCTTCGACGTGCGCGGCGCGGTCGTACTCAACGGTGGCAGCGCCCTGCGCCTGAAGTGTGGATTCATCGACGGACATGATGTCCTTTCATGTTGACCTGATGGCCCTGCCTGCAAGGCCTGCGATTGGTGGAGAGTGTTGTCCATCACCGGCTTCGTCAGTCCAATCTGCAGGAAAGAGTGCTCTAATTGCCTCATGACGAAGGAATACGAGCCCGATGCCATCGATTTTCGACTGGTGCATGCGCTCCAGGTTGACCCGCGAGCCCCTTGGAGCGACCTCGCCCCGGTAGTCGGCGTTGACGCGGTCACACTGGCCCGGCGCTGGGAACGGCTTTCGGAAACCGGTCTGGCATGGGTCAGCGGATACAGCCCCGGAACTAGCCGTTCAACTCTTGCGTTGATAGAAGTGGAGTGCGCGCCGGGGCAGTCCATTGCAACATTTCAGTCAATGGCGGAAAATCCGGATATCTTATCGGTCGACTTCACCGTGGGCAGCCGCGACCTGATCCTGACCTTCGTCGCTAAATCGATGCGTGATGTGACAAACTTTGTGCTTCATCAGCTGGGGCAGTTCGACTCAATTCGCGCGGCCCGCACGCACCTGGTCACCGACGTGATCAAGGAAGGCGGTGCCTGGCGGCTGCGAGAGCTTTCAGCCGCTGATATCAACCGGATTCCGCCGCTGCGGCCGCCTCGGTTGCGTGCTCCCCGTCAAGTTCCCGAGGATCTGCACAAGGTGATTGAATCCGAACTGGCCGTCAACGGGCGGGCGACAACCTCGCAGATTGCAGCACGAGCCGGCGTGACAAGTCAGCGGGTAGCGGATGCCATTGCGGTACTGCGAAACAGCGGCGAACTTATGTTCCGCACCGACATCGCCAGGACGTATTCTGGATGGCCCGTCAACGCCTGGTACTTTATGCAGGTTCCGGCTTCCTCCCTGGAAAATGTGCGCGGAGCGCTGGCACGTGTGGAAGAAGTGAAGCTGGCTGCCCGCTCCGCGAGCCAATACAACCTGATCATGTCCGTGTGGCTGCGAAACCTCGATGACGTGCAGCGTCTGGAAGTCATGCTGGAGAAGTCGATCCCGGGTGCCCGTATCGCCGACCGTTCCCTGGTTATACATGCCGCTAAACATCTGGGAAGGAAGCTTAACGAGGACGGCAGAGCCGCCGGTGCACCGAACGGGTTTTCCTAGAGCCGGATTGCGCTTGTCGCTTTTGATGTTTCGTATCCGCTCACGAAAGCGACTTCAGACCATTAGGGATTGGCTGGAAGAGCAGCCGGGTTCACCACGCATTTCACTCGCACGTATTTCTCATGGATCAATCAGGTGAAGCGGTTTTGCACAGGTTACCCGGGGACTGCCACTGACAAATGACCATCGAATTGTATAAACGTTGGAGGAAGACCTGTGCGATTGGGGCACGGGTTGGAATGAGAATTTGCGGCCGTTTTTGTCTGGACAAAAACGGCCGCGGAGTTTCTTGAACCGTTGGGTGGACGTCTTGAGTGAACCAATGTCGCAGGACGCTTGTTTCCTTGCTGATAATTTAGACGAATACCACTTGCTCCAGTACCCCGAAAACTACGTCGGAGCGCCAGATTCACCGTTCTAAATGGTAGCTAGTTTTGGTGCACAGCGTGATTGTATTGGGTTCATAGAAGTGTGTAGCCCAAACTACCCCAAAGATTGCTTGGGCTACACAGGGCCAGGGTGGGGGTCCTGGCGGGTTTTGTCGGTGCCCTGGGAAGCGACCAACAAAACCAGAGAGAAGTTCAATCGCGGTTCAAGATTGGAATGCCAGATTTATCTCGCTAAATCCGACCCACAAGTCGCAAGCCAATGTTGAATATCCGCTAAATTTCAACAAACATCAACGAGAGAGATGTTTGTTGAGATCTATAATCGAGCTTCTATCGTGTTAGATCGTATCACACGGTATGCCAGATGAAACATGTGCTTTGGCCAGTTTCGCCATTGCCATTTCCGCAACGGCGATTAACACTACGTTCGAATCAGTAGTGCAGCACTGGAAATGAGATGATGTATCTGTGTCACAAGAACAACGCGAGAATGAGAACGAACGTGTCCTGCAGGGCATTCGTCTGCGAATTTTAGACCGCGAGTTTTCGGTCGGCGAAAAGCTTCGGGAACGCGCCTTAGCGGACGAATTTCGCGTGAGCAGAAGCCCCGTGCGGTACGCGATTCAGCAACTTGTGATCGAAGGCCTTGTTGCTCGAGAAGCGGGCAATGAAGCTGTTGTGGTGGGGATGCGCAAGGAAGACCGAGTTGACCTTGATGAACTAATGGTCACCCTTGATCTCTTGGCATGTCGTCAGGCAATCGTTCGTTATGACGAACGAAAACTGTCAGAGGTGAAAACCTTTGTTGAGCGATTCTGTGCAACAGATGGCCTTGCCACACAAACGGAAGTTAATGAGTTCATTTACCGACTTCGAAGCTTAGTTGTCGAATCGAGTGGTAATTCGATTCTTCTTGAGATCAATGATGTTCTTAACGACTACTACTTTAAATGGAACCCGGACGGGGTCTCCATGGATGAACTAAGTCTTCTGTTCCGGGAGTTTGCCGATCACCTTCTCTCGCGCGACTTCAACGGTGTTGAAGCCGTCTACAGGACCTTCGCTATCAAGGCACAGGCAAAGGGCCGCGCAGAGGCGATGGAGTTCCTGCGTAGCCCGCAGTTTCCCTCATCTGAGACGGTTCAGTCGATGGTGTTCCAACGGAATCGAGCCAGTCAGCCACTGCCGAAGGGGGAAGCGAGTTACCAAAGCGGCGGATTCTCGATTGCGCAGAGAGTGCGCGAGGAAATCTATTCAGGTTCCCGCCGAGCGGGGGACGCCTTGTCCGCGCGAACTCTGGCCGAAGATTTTAAAGTAAGCAGAACCCCTGCGCAGCAGGCCATTGATGAACTTATTGCCGATCGATTGGTCAGTGACGCAGGCCCGCGACGCTCCGCCCGCATCAGGGACCTCGCGGAATCTGAAATCAATGACGTCATTGACGTAGCGCTGGCGTTGGATTGTTATGCAACGAAACTGGCGGGACAACGCAGAGACGGCCAGGATCTAAGTGCCTTGAAACAATATTTGGCCGATCAAGTTGCCAGTGTGGAGGGCAAGGCAAATGCCAGCAGTCTAGTTCCTGCCCTGATGAATTTTCGCAAGGCATTGCTTGTGGCATCAAAGAACCGATATATCTTGAGCGCCAACAAAGTTATCGAGGCACGCCTGCAGTGGCACCTTAGCAAGCTCGAGAAGCACGGGCTTTTGGTCCGCGGGAACTATCTGCTCCTGGAGTCAATTATTAACCGCGATGAGCTGATGGGCAGAAGTGTTTTCGAGTGCTTCTTCGATCTGGCATTGAATGACGACTACGTGAATCTGAGCTCAGGCTTTGCCGTGGAGTATCAATAGAAACACTATTCCCTGTGGAAGGTTCAATCACCGGCCTATGATGATCCAATTAGGCAGTTAAGTTCGGCTAGACCGATTGCACTTTTGATCTGCGTCGTGTGCCCTACTATGCAGACGAACGTTCGAGATCGGTACGCGTCGAGTGATTGCTGTCAGGACCGCAACAACAGCAGGCTCGGATAGTGCGCCCAGGGGCGTAGGCAACGATGGTTATCGCTGTTATTACGCCTGTTTCGTTGAAAGTCTCTTATGCTCAACAGGTGAATTGTGATCGTGAGCGGTAGGGCTAGTGATTCTTGCACCCTGGTTCAGGTTAACTATCGAGCTCATTGCTCCGTGCAAGGCACAATTTTTGCCAGCGAGTCCACTGCCGAGGTGTCAATGATTCAGGCTGGCTAATGTAGTGCACTCCAGGCCCTTCCTGTGAAGGGCAAGCGGAGACTCAGGTTGAAACGGGAAGTTGTTGGGTGGCGCCTAGGTGGTGTTGGCCAGTGCTTCAATGGCCGGTTCCACTTGCCGGTGCTCCGGTGTTCAAAACCTTGCAGGAACTCGCTCTCTAATTCCAAGCTGTTCCTGTGATGCGACCGCGAGGAGCCAAATTCAACCGCGCTGCCAGTAGCCGCACGGTGCCGCACATGGTTTCGATGTCCGGTCCGACCCGTTGTGATTACGTTTCTGAAAGCTTTCAATCTGGCATGCCTATTTGTGGCTAAATTCTTCAGCGGCCAGTTTCACGCCAGCGATCTCTTCTGTTGTGAGAGTTACCCTGCGGCAGCCGCAAGGCGTGGTATATCGATAGGCATGCCAGAATCTACGCTTGTGTAGCGTAACTATTGCCGTATTGGCAAGCCAATATGAAATAGCTAGGTGCTGTAAATATTGACATTCTTTGATATTTTGGACTTCGTGAACTCTTTGGGATGCCAGAAGTGCATGAGTTTATCTAAGGGCAGAGCGCCACGGTGTTCTCTGTTCTGGCATACCGCGAATGAAGCTATCTGGGTTTAGCGAAGGTGAGGGGGTGTTATGTGCAGTCGCTGATTCGACTTTGTCAGACCGGCGTAGGCGCAGTTGTGATGGCTTTGGGGGAAGTCGTGGATATGGGTTCCTTGTCATTCACCGGAACAGTTAGTGCGTACGAGGCTAACCCCAGACGAGGTGCCCGCAGGGCTACGGATACAAACGGCGATGTTATGAAGGTTCGTGCTCGACGTAGGGCAGGGTTCTGGCACCGTCGGCAAGTTATGGACGTCGAGTACGTCGCAAAATCTGCTCCGTGGTCAAGCGCGGCTGGTGGCGATCTGGTGATCGAATCTTTCCGGGTCGAGCAACACCGCGGCTATCGAAAGTACAGCAGCACCCATCACCGATGGCGGAAGTCTGTCCCGCGCGACGAAAAATCCAGATACGGCCCTACGGGGTTCACGAGCAAATAATCATCACAAATCGCAGGGGGAGTTAGGTGTGAAAGGTAAAAACCAGCGACCACGTCCGTGGTCGCACATTCGTGAAAAAAGAGAGGCGCGGCTCAGGCCCGGGGCACGGCCTGGTTGGCTGCGCCGCCCGGCCGCAGTCATGGCTGCAATTCTAGTTTCGTCGGGTTACGTGACTCTGGCGGCTACTCCGTCGGTTGCCTATCAAGTTCCCGTTGACGATTTCGTCAACGGGACTGCGGTGACACCATCTGGTCTTCAACTCACCATTGTGGGGGCAGGGAATACCAGTGGTGGTGTAAACAGTGACATGACCGATCGTGGATACAACGTCACGCAGTACGCCCCAGGTATTCCATCCTCAACACCGGCTGTTCTCGTAACTGTCGGTGGGGCAGGTTTGGCTGCCAGAAGTACGCCAACCGTGTACGACAACCGTGGCACCGTAACGATCAACTACGAGCATCCGGTTCGTAATCCTGTGATCCACCTTGCCGGGCTCGGCGGTGCCGCGCAGAATGCCACAAACAACCTGGCGACTATTACGGCGCGTTTGACGCTCGCGACACCAGGTGTGAGTATCTCAAAGGCAAGCGGACCGAATCTCACCGTTGACGGAAATCTAATCCGTGCCACCAACGAAGATTCTTCAGCCAGCTGTATCGCTGACAACGGGCGACCGTTCCAAGGTCGTTCGGCGAATGCAGGCTGTGGCTCCGTCCAGGTTGAAGGAACGGTCACTTCTCTGACCTTTAACACCTCTCTAGTGGTCACTCGCTATGCGGGGAGAGACTTCACCCTAAGTGGCGGTCAAGGCGATGCCTTCAACCTCACCTCAACCTTGGGCGAAGATTTCGGCGATGCCCCAGCGTCCTACGACCAGGGTAACGCTGCGCGACATACGCTAACGGATTTTGCACTTGGCGAGAGTATCACTGCTGATAATTCAACGGTCGCAAATAGTTCAACCAGTCCAAACGCCGGAGCTGGCGCGGATGGCGACTCCGACGATGCGCTGAGCGAAATTGCTCCACTGCGTGGTGGCGCGGAAGCGCACCCCTACACTGTGACAGTTCCATACACGGGTGCGAGCAAAAATGGCGAAATCTGCGGCTGGATCGATTTCAACCAGAACGGCATTTTTGATTCATCGGAGCAGGCCTGTGCAACGGCTCCTTCCGGTAGCGGCTCTGCCGAGCTAACGTGGGAGGCTCCGGCCAACCTCGCCGCAGGAACAACCTACCTACGACTGCGAGCCGGCTACACCAGCTCGCAAATTCAGTCGCCTACCGGACACGCGGACTCTGGCGAAGTTGAAGACTACGCGGTAGAGATTTCGCCGGCTGCAGATGCTGCTGATGATGAGTCGCATGGGAACAAGATTGGTGATTCAGTTACCGTTCCTGTGTTGGACAATGATTCAGAGAATCTTGATCCGTCGACCGTGAATATTACTGATCCTGAGGGCAATCCTGTTAAGGATTTGGTTGTTCCTGGTGAGGGTACTTGGTCGGTGACTGAGGATGGTTCGATTACTTTCACTCCTGAAGAGGGTTTTGAGGGTAATCCAACGCCGATTGATTACACCGTTGAAGATGAGAACGGTCAGTCCACTGGTGCTCAGGTTGTGGTGACTTACCTGCCTGAGGCTTCGGATGATGAGTCGTTGAATAATCCTCGTGGTAACGCGGTGACTGTTCCTACCTTGGGTAATGACAAGGGCGATTTGGATCCGTCGACGGTGAATATTGTTGATCCTGAGGGCAATCCAGTGAAGGAACTGGTTGTTGAGGGTGAAGGCACCTGGACGGTGAATGAGGATGGTTCGGTTACTTTCGTTCCTGAAGAGGGTTTCGAGGGTAATCCGACTGATATCGCATACGTCGTGAAGGATCGTAACGGTAATGAGACTGGTGCGAATGTTCACGTGACCTACCTCGATGGTGTTGATGCTGCTGATGATGAGTCGCATGGGAACAAGATTGGTGATTCAGTTACCGTTCCTGTGTTGGACAATGATTCAGAGAATCTTGATCCGTCGACC
>NZ_JBIUXY010000007.1:163410-291449 GCF_044744225.1 Glutamicibacter sp. NPDC087344
CCTGAAGAGGGTTTCGAGGGTAATCCGACTGATATCGCATACGTCGTGAAGGATCGTAACGGTAATGAGACTGGTGCGAATGTTCACGTGACCTACGAAGAAATCGAGCCGGAACCTTCAGAGACGCCGACTGAGGAGCCTTCGGAGTCGCCTGATCCTTCGGAGTCGCCGACTGAGGAGCCTTCGGAGTCGCCTGATCCTTCGGAGTCGCCGACTGAGGAGCCTTCGGAGTCGCCTGATCCTTCGGAGTCGCCGACTGAGGAGCCTTCGGAGTCGCCTGATCCTTCGGATTCGCCGACTGAGGAGCCTTCGGAGTCGCCTGATCCTTCGGATTCGCCGACTGAGGAGCCTTCGGAGTCGCCTGATCCTTCGGAGTCGCCGATTGAGGAGCCTTCGGAGTCGGCAAAGCCTTCTCAGGAGCCTTCCGCTTCGCCAGATGTTTCCGATCCGTCAAAGCCTTCTCAGGAGCCAGTCTCCCCGGAAAAGCCTAATGATGGATTGGCGAGCACCGGTGCGAACATCGCTATTGTTGGCGGACTCGCAACGCTCCTTGTACTTGCTGGAGTAATCTCGCTTGCAGTACGAAAGCGTCGTGCTCACTAGCTAGCGTGCCATGTTGCTTGTACTGAACCGTGCACCTTAATGGTCCGTAGAAGTGCAGCAAGATGACATGTACAAAAATTGCTCCTCGCGGAGAGACCCACGCTGTTGGGCCGCTTTGCGGGGAGCATTTTTGGTGTCCATCTGAGCACATGAGATTCGGGGCCAGAAACAGGGCCGGAGAAACGCCGGCAGCCGGTCAGAGAACCTAACTCAACACGGGTTGCAAACATCCGACAAGCTCCAAGACAGGCCTACAGCGCAACAAACTTGCGGATGCCCTCTACCCGCAGCACTCGGCCAAATTGCATCTTCGGGAAATGCGCGGCCACGAGCAAGTCGCCGGTCTTTTCTGCGTCGTCAGCGATGTCATTGCGAACCCGCGAAGCGGCCAGGGGATCCACATCCCAAATGACAGTCCAGTCCGGTTCAGATAGCTGAACCGTCGAATGCACAATGTCACCCAGCAGAATTGCTCGTTGCTGTTCGGACGCGATGACAAAAACGGTTGAGCCAGGAGTATGGCCAGGACTGAACCGTGTCGAAACATGAGGCGCAATTTCGAAGTCGGCGGTAAAGAGCTCAAGCTGATTCTGAATCGGAGATAGCAGTTCTGTTCCTACTGCCGACTTTGCCTCGCCGTCCATGAAATGGCGCCAATCTCGTTCATGGACTCGGTAGGTTGCATTTGGGAACACGGGGCGGGCATCACGGCTTGCCCAGCCGATGTGGTCGAAATGGAGATGACTAAAAAGGACATCGGTGACATCGGTGGGTCGAACCCCGAAAGATGCCAATTGGGCAATGAGCCCGCCGCCTTTGTACGACCCATCGTCCATTGGACCTACTCCGGTATCAAGAACGATGATTCGTTCTCCCGTGCGGATCAGGAATCCGCCGACGGGGAATTCCCAATGCCCGTCGTGTCCAAAGGATTCCGGGTGGCAACGCCATGCATCTGGAAAATTGAAGCGAGAAATAATCTCACCAGCCTGTTCACGGCCGTAACCGTCGAAAAGTGGCTGGATCTCTACGGAACCAATTCGCATTTAACAAACGATACATCGCTCATCGCAGGTATTGGCCCACACGGTATGTGCAAACCTCAGAAGTACAACATTGGTCTTGGCCAGTCTCCGGGATACTCCTCTTTTGACCGGATGGGCGGGCTCTCATTGCCTTGAAACGCTTCGTAACTATTGCCTAAAAACTGTAGGAGCGGCGTATGACTCTTCGCTACTCTAGTTACATTCCAGATCCATCGTTGATGTGTCGAAACTTCAAATGGAATCGAATGTTGGGAGCAAGATGAGCTTGGTTGATCCGGCGGTTGAATATTTTTTGGCTGTCTATGAGACAGGGTCCGTCAACGCCGCCGCACGTCGTTTGCTGATAGCGAGCTCGGCCGTTAGCCGCCATATTGCGCGCCTCGAACGAGAACTGAATGTCAGTTTATTCGAGCGACTTCCACACGGCCTCAAACCGACGTCGGAAGGAAATGCTTTCGCTGCCTATGCGCGCTCTGCGCTGTCCTTGGCTTCTGAAGTCACCGGGCAAATCAGGGATGTCAATGTATCCCCCATTGTGTCAATAGCTGGCTCTGAAGGTGCTGTTCACTACCTCTTGCCACGAGCCATAGCGTTGGCTGAACGGCAAATGCCGGGGCTGCGTGTGCGGCTCAAACGAGCTCCTGCCAGTGCAGTGAGTTCAATGGTGCGTGACGCCGTGGTTGACCTCGGGGTGACCTACAACCTGAGCTTGGCCTCCAAGGTGCAAGTGCTTTTGTCGACGGGCGCCCCCGTTCACGCCATCATGCGCCGCGGGCACACCTTCAGCCAGCGCCCGGTGCTGACCTTCCGCGAGATATCCCAGTTCCCCTTGGTGCTCAGTCCGCACGGGGCAACAAGTCGGGCCCTGGTTGATGTTTTTGCCGCGACGTCGCTGCGTGGGATCGACCCGGCATTTGAAACAGATGATGTCGCGGCCAGCCTTGCCTACGTTCAGGGCAGCGACGCCATTACCCTCTTGAGCGATATCAGCCTGGACCCCACGGATAAGTCCCTGGTGGTGTCCGTTCCGATGCAAGAACCAGAATTCCAAAGCAGGCAGCTTCAACTTCAAGGGCGTATCGGTGCTAAGTTCAGCCCGGCCGCACAGCTTATCGCCGAAACTATTCAAGAACTCATTCGGCGGCCAGATGCAAGGGGAGCAGCGCTCTCCTAGCATCCCGAGGTGCAGCGTTCTCCGCCCGGCATCGGTGCGTTCTCGAATGTGGAATGAGGTTCGTCGTTGCGTAGATCCTAGCTACGCTCTCACAGTGACTTATATCTCAGAAGTATCCGACAGGCCTTCAGCAGCCGGTAATGCTGACATTGCTGGTGTGCCCACAGACTTGTTGATGGGCGGCCGGTGGCAGAAATCTGCGACTGATACGACATTCGCTGTCTACAACCCGGCCACCGGGGAACATATCGCCAACGTTCATGACGCCTCGGCGGAGGACGGCATTGTTGCCTTGGACCTCGCTCAGGAGGCCCAAGCTTCGTGGGCGGCAACGGCGCCGCGGACACGAAGCGACCTGCTGCTGCGAGCCTATGACCTGGTTCTTGAACGTACCGAACAGTTCGCGGCAGTTATCAGCACGGAGATGGGCAAACCCCTGCAGGAGGCGCGCGGCGAAGTGAGCTACGCCGCCGATTTCTTGCGCTGGTTTGCTGAAGAAGCGGTGAGGATCAACGGGCGGTACACCTCCTCCCCGGATGGCAAGCAACGTTTTATCGTCACCTACAAGGCGGTCGGCCCGTCGTTGCTCATCGCACCGTGGAATTTCCCCCTTGCGATGGCGACCAGGAAAATTGCCCCCGCACTGGCCGCTGGATGCACCGTGATCCTGAAGCCTTCGGAGCTGACACCCCTGACGGCGCTGCTGTTCGGCCAGGTATTGGTTGACGCCGGCGTTCCAGAAGGTGTGGTGAGCATCCTGCCGACCACCAGTGCCTCGGAGTTGGTTCAGCCCCTGATGGAAGATCCGCGGCTTCGCAAGATCTCGTTCACTGGTTCGACCGCTGTGGGCCGTGTCCTCTTGGAACAGTCCGGGAAACACGTTCTGCGCTCCTCAATGGAACTGGGTGGAAATGCCCCGCTGATTGTTTTTGAAGATGCCGACGTGGATGCCGCCGTTGAGGGAGCACTGCTGGCCAAGGTGCGTAATGCCGGACAGGTGTGCACCTCGGCCAACAGGTTCTACGTCCATCAGTCGCTGGTCGAGGTCTTCTCGCAAAAACTGGCAGCTCGCATGTCGCAACTGGTGGTGGGTCCGGGACATGAACCAGCCACGCAACTGGGCCCGTTGATTGATCACCGGGCGGTGGCCAAAGTTGCTGAGCTGGTCAACGACGCGGTCGCTTTCGGTGCACGCGTGTTGACAGGGGGACACCGGGTTGCCGGCCCGGGTAGCTTCTTTGAACCTACCGTCCTGGTGGATGTGCCCTCCGAAGCGCGAATCCTCCGGGAAGAAGTCTTCGGACCGGTGGCTCCGATCGTGAGCTTCTCAACCGAACAGGAAGCCATCGACCTGGCCAACGACACCGAATTCGGTTTGGTTGCCTATGCCTTCACCAAAAACATCGACCGCGGGCTGCGCCTGGCGGAAAAGCTGGAAACGGGCATGTTGGGTTTGAACGCCGGAGTGATCGCAAATCCTGCAGCACCCTTTGGCGGCGTTAAGGAATCCGGAGTCGGCCGTGAAGGCGGCGCCGAAGGAATCCACGAATACCTGGAAACAACTTTTGTCGGTATCGGCTCCTCCGGCTCAACCGAGCTGTGATTCAACCAATCATTATCAGAAAGCGGTGAAATTGAGATGACTTCGACTGCAGGCACTAAAACGACAGAAACTCGGCACAAGATGCCGGTTAAGACGATTGTTGCGGCCAGCGCTGGCAACGCTGTGGAGTGGTTCGACTGGACCATTTACGCGACATTCGCGGTATTTTTCTCCTCCCAGATGTTTCCCGGGGATGAAACCGGCGCGTTGGTATCGACGTTCCTGATCTATGCGCTGTCCTTCTTCTTCCGCCCCCTGGGCGGGATCATCATTGGCCGGTTCGCCGATGTTGCCGGACGCAAAAACGGCATGTTGCTGACCATCACCTTGATGGCATTCGGCTCCTTGCTGATTGCCGCATTGCCGACATTTGCGATGGTTGGTTGGTTCGCACCGGTGCTCTTGTTTGTGGCCCGTGTTGCCCAGGCCGTTTCGCTGGGTGGTGAAGTGTCTAATGCTGCGTCGTACCTAGCTGAAATCGCTCCTCCGTCGCATCGCGGACGGTACTCGGCCTTCTTCTACATTTCCACCGGCTCGATGGTACTGGTTGCCTCGCTGCTTGGCGCGCTGCTCACCAGCGCCATGGATGACGCCGCCTTGGCTGCGTGGGGCTGGCGCATACCGTTTGTTGTGGGCGCATTGCTGGGTCTTGTCGGTGTCTGGCTACGCCGGGATCTTCGTGAATCCGAGCATTTCGAGTCGAATAAGGCTGAAGCTGTCGCAACCAAAAACCCTCTGCTGGCCACCATCACCCAGCACCCGAAGTCTGTACTGATCATTGTCTCACTGACCATGGTCGGAACCTTGGCCTATTACACAAACTTCTCGGCACTGACCCCGTACGTCATCAACTTCTATGGTGCAGAAAAGGCCCAAGTATTTTGGGCGCTCTCAGCGGCAACTGCTATTTTTGTCGCCTTGCAGTACCCGGTCGGAGTGCTCTCTGACCGTATTGGCCGCCGCCCACCACTGTTGGTGATGACGGTGGGATACACCGTGCTCACCATCCCGCTCTCACTGCTGGTGAAAGAACCGAGCTTCGTGAACATGTTCCTCGTTTTCGCCGTTCTGCTTTCCCTCTACGCCGGACATTCCGCGTTGAATCCTGCATTCATGTCTGAACTGTTCCCCACACGGTTGCGCGCCATCGGAATCGGCTCCTGGTACAACCTGACTGTTGCCGCTTTCGGCGGAACAGCTGGCCTGCTCATGACGTGGCTTGGTGGTTTGGGCCTGGGAAATCTGTTCTTCTGGTACGTATCGGCAGCCGGGCTCCTGGCGACACTAGTGGTCTTGTTCGTGATGCCTGAAACTAAGGGCAAAGTCCTTGACTAGCCAATATCTGGACGTTGACCCGGCGAACGCGGAGCTGGGGCAGATGTCCCTCACCCCTCAGGAACTTCACAACGTTTATCGCGGCGCGGTGGTGGATGCCCACCACCATCTGTGGGACCTGGCAACTGGTGATTACCCCTGGCTCGGTCCGCATGGAAATTTTGGACCGCCGGGGCGATTCGACCCGCTCAAGGGCCGGAACTATTCGCATGACGATTACCGCAAGGATGTGACGGGAGCCGGTGTTGTCGGCTCGGTCCATGTGGAGGCCATGTGGAATCCGGAGTCTGGCCAGGAACGCGAAACCCAATGGCTAGATGGCTTGGCGCATGAGGATTCCGTAGCGCTGCGCTACGTGGCCGGGGTTCCTTTTGGCCATCGGTTAACACGCAGCACGCTGGAGAAGCATCTGGACTCGGAACGAGTAGTTGGTGTGCGGCAGACCATCGGCTGGACGCCGGACCCCAACCTGCAAATGGCTTCGGAATCGAATCTCACAGAGACCGTGGAATGGCGAAAATCCGTTGAGCTGGTTCTGGACCGCGGTCTGTTGCTGGAGCTCTTGATGTACCCAGAGCAAGCGCTGAACGTCGCCAACTTGGCTCGGACTTACCCCGAGTTGCAGATCGTCATCAACCACAAGGGCTCACCGGCGGACCTCTCCGGCCCGGGACGCAAACGTTGGCGCGACGGATTAGAGCGAATGGCGCAACACACAAATATCGCCATTAAACTCTCGGCTTCGTTTTCTTTTTTGAACGCCAAAACTCAGTCGCATCTTGACGAGCAAGTTGGTGTTCTCGCGGAAACCTTTGGCCCGGAGCGTATGGTGTTCGGCAGTGATTTCCCGGTGGCGTCATTGCAAGGATTCACTTACGCACAGACCCTGGAGGCCGTCCGCCGTAGCACCCGGTCGCTAGAGTTGTCGCAGCAAACCGCGATCTTTCTAGAGAACGCCATCAGGATCTATCAACTGGATCCCTCCGAACTACGTGAAATCTAACGTTTACCGCAGAAGCATAACCAAGCGATCAGAGATGAAAGGAACTCGATGCAGAACATCGTAGCCACACGAGACAGCGCCATTTCCACTGCCGTACAGACGTTGCACAATGGAGAATTTGAAAGGGTCCTGGGCGCGAGGGTTGTGCATCGCACCGAGAGCCAAGGACGAAACAACGGGGCGGCGCAAATCCGGTATTTCGAAGATGAGATCATTCCGGACTTGCTGGATTTGGGGTTCAGCCACCAAATCCTGCAAAACGTTGTTTCTGCGGATCATCCGATCCTTCTTGCACAGAGGATTGAAGATGAATCGCTTCCGACGGTTCTCCTGTATGGGCATGCGGATGTTCAGTTCGCCCATGAGGAAGCTTGGGAGCCAGGGTTGAGCCCCTGGCGGCTTGAACGCAAGGGTGAACGGCTCTACGGTCGAGGAACCGCGGATAACAAGGGCCAGCACACCGTGAATCTGCTGGCCTTGCGGACGGTGCTCGAGATCCGTGGGGCGTTGGGATTCAACGTTCAGGTGTTGTTGGAATCCGGTGAAGAAGCCGGGTCGGTGGGGCTTGACGAAACCATTGGTGCCAACCGTTCATTGTTCCGTTCTGACCTGTTTATCGGATCAGACGGACCTCGCTATAGTGCCGAGTTGCCAACGATCTTTTTGGGATCGCGGGGGTGCGCATCATTCGTTCTTGATTGCACCCTGCGCGAAGACAGCGCCCATTCGGGAAACTGGGGAGGGCGGCTGCGTAATCCAGCCACAACGCTGGCCGCGGCGATTTCTAGTTTGGTAGATGAAAACGGCGTCATTGAGATGCCGGGTTTGCTCCCCGTAGACGGAATTCCCGATGCTGTGGTGGTTGCCATTGGCCAGTTGCCGGCCACCGCCGCGGCAGCCGATCCGAATTGGGGTGAGCCCCGGTTGACTCCCAACGAACGAGTCTTCGGATGGAACACCCTTGAGGTGATCGCCATGGAATCAGGGCAGCCAGCGGCTCCGGTGAACGCCATTCCAGCGAGTGCTCGGGCGCATTTGCACCTGCGGTACGTTGTGGGAACCGATACCTCTAACCTCTCCGAGCGAATTACCGCGCACCTTCGCGACCACGGGATCGATACCGTTGAGGTGGTCAGCGGCAGCGATGTCCCTGCCTCACGGCTTTCCTTGGATGCGCCGGTGGTTGACGTTGTCATCAGGTCGTTAACGGAGACGACAGGGCGCACACCCGTGGTGCTTCCGAATCTCGGAGGAACCATCCCCAACGCGGTGTTTGCGCAGACGCTGGACTTGCCAACAATCTGGATTCCGCATTCTTACCCGGGCTCGCTGCAACACGCGCCAAACGAGCACCTTCTGGTGCCGGTAGTTGAAGAGGGGCTGCGCATGATGGCCGGTGTGTTCTGGGACTTGGCGGAAAACCCGGAATTGTGGGCTTCTGCCTGAACCCTGATTCTCGATCAGGGGCTAGACCGGGTCTGTTGGCCTAGCCCCTGGTCATGCTGCTGAGGGAGCGCAGGACCAGGAGTCAGGCTCGATATCCATGTTCGCAGGCTGGGTCTACGGAGAAACGGGTCAAGGAACGATTAAAGAAAACTTCACCGCAAAACCCTCGGGATTTCGCACCGAATCTTCGTTGGTGGAATGGTGCCGCATGCACTCAAGCAATCTCCGGTCAAAGAATCACGCATGACACTTGTGGCCAATGAGCGTGGGAAAACAATGTTTTGCTTTTGCAACCTGCAGCGGACCGCATAAGGCATTTGCCCCCGTGGCCGCTACGGAATGCTTAACTCAGAGAATCGCCGTGGCGTTTGCCGGTGAACCTGTTCCGCCAACAACATTGAGCGGTTTGATGACCAGCAAACAATCGGAGCGCTTCAGTTCCTTCATCCGCCGCGCCAACGGGCCCAAGCGCCACAATTCACCCAGCGGCAACCCGAGTTTCGCCAGGAACTCTTGATGCATCATCCCGCGGTCATTGGGGGCAGAGCTCGCAAAGGGGGAGTCGGCCACCGGCGGGAGGCATTCAACCGCGAAGTTATCGGCCGCCAACACACTCAGCCCGCTATCCCAAGCCCAGTCCAGCAGCTCTTCGGACTGGGTGAGTCCCGTGGCCTTGCCGGAATCCCGTTGTCTGGATTTCTGCCCGGGGGATAAGGAGAGGAACCACTCGCTCCACCCGGTGTGGACCATCACGGTATCACCCTGGTCTAACGTGATGTTTTGCCACCGCAGGGTATCTTGCAAGAGGTCAAAGGAGATCTGGGCGCCGGCCTCATGATCCAGCGGTTGCCCTTGCGCGTCGGCGAACCCGGAGACATCAAGCAAAACCCCGCGCGTGACAATCGGCTGATCGGCCCAGTGCTGAATACCCAATTCCGTTGTGCCCGGAATGATCACTTCATCGGCCACGCCGCCGTAGAAACCTACCTCGTCTGAGCGTCGGTGGCGCAGCCCGTCGAGCTGCGTGGAGCCTTGCAAGTAAAAACCGTCAAGGTAGTCATCCCGGTGGGCCGGGTGGTTGCCGAAGATGTGGTGCCGGGGTGCCTCGCGGGTTTTGGACATTCCCGGGGCAAAGGCGTCGATGGAGTAATCCAGGCCAAAACTCTCGCCCCTGCGCACGGTTGCGACAGCACGTTGACGTGTTGTGTCGTCAATCTTCTCCGGCGTCCCGGCGGAAGGGGAGGTGAACAGTTCCCAGGAGGTTCCGGCCAGCCGCCCCGGGCGACGTTTCAGCTCGGCACGGGTTGGGTAAGAGCGTGGCTGGGTCATTTCGACTGATTCTCCTCGGCGTATTCGCGTGGGCTCGAGCCTACATGCAGCAACAGGTAGGCCGCGATGGATGCCACCGAAGCGGCAATGCACAGTACGGTTTTGAAGACGCCATTGGGTGCGGTGAGGATGGCGGCGCTGCCGGCGGCGAGTCCAACGGCCTGCCAGAGGACAAATACCACGCCTCCCACCAAGGCGAGCGCCAGGGAGAAAACAAATACCTTTTGAAGTATTGAGCGATACATCGGTGTGTCCTTTCAGGGTCTAGACCGGCAGGATGCCGGAGGCAATCAGTACGCCGATCCCGAGCAACGGAAGGGCATAAAACAGCATCATGCGGCGGAAGGTGTTGTAGGGGTTCACCCCGGCAATGCCGCAGGCAACATACAGCGGCGCACCGCCGGGCGGGACGGCCGCCTCGCAAGAGGAGAACACCAGCACTGCCACGGCCGCCGTGGGGGCGGGAACCCCGGCGGCCACCAGGGCCGCAACACCGACGGTACCCACCGCGGCCATGGTGGCGGTTGACGACAACGGGGCGGCGACGGCCACCACGATCAGCCCGATCACCAGCGCCAAGAGCCACACCGGAAGATCCAGCTGGTTCAGCACGGCGGTCAGCTGTTCCGGCAGCCCGGTGCTGGCCAGCGCGTTGGCGCCAGCGAAGGCGAACAGCACGGTGATGCCGACAATGCCGAAGCGGGGGATCGAGTCTTCCAGCAGTTTGCCCCAGTCCTTGAGGCTGCCCGGGAGTTTGCGCCACCCGAGCAGCACACCCATCACAATCAGCACAATGGGGATCCAGAAAATCGGGCTGACGGTTTTGGAAACCTCGGTTTGGGTATGTTCGCTGAGCAGCTGTGCCACCGCGCCGCTGGTGATGATCATCGGAATGGCCACTCCGACAAAAAGCAACAAGGTGGCCCATCCCTGCCTGAAGGCCACGGTGAGTTGCTGGCGCTGCTCCTTGGGGGTCGCTTGGGCTCCGCTGCGGCGCACCAGGATATAGGCGACGATCAACCGGTGAAGCACACACCATAAACCGCCAAAAATCAGCGGCAGGATCAACTCGTTGGCGGAGAGCAGCGGCCCGACCGTTGAGGAGCCAACCAGCACGAACATCGAGGCGCTGAAGGGGAAGGTGATGCCCATGCCCGCATTGCCGGCCACAATCGTGGCCGCGGTGGGACGGTCGATTTTCGAGCGTTCCATCCAGGGGATAGTGATGGAGCCTACCGTGGCGGCAATGGCCGCCTGGTTGTGCACGATACTCCCCAGCCCCGCGGAGGAGACCGTGGAAACGTAGGCGGCCCCGCCCTTGCTCCCGCCGATCAGTGAATCCAGCAGATTGATCATTCGTTCCATGACCCCGGCGCGTTCCAGCAGATAACCCATGAATACAAAAATCACCGTGGCGTACACGATTTCGTCGGTCAACGCGTCATAGAGCGCCGCCCACCCATTGGAGATCATGCCCGCGCCGTTGAATGCCGCCGCCACCAGGAAACCCAAAATCATGGCTTCGCCGACGTTTCGCCGCAGCAGCACCGTCCAAATGATGATGACTGCCAGGTAAGTCCCCAGCGCCCAAATGCCAATCATGCCTATTCCTTCCCACCGTGCCAGCGCGCGGGCTAGCTAGCGCTCATTCTATTGTCCGCAGCCATTCGTTCCATGGCACTAGCCGACGCTTCGGTCATTTCCCGCGGGACCCCCAAATCTTCAAGGTATCCGCCGGTGGAGCGCATTTCTGCCGCCCGCCGCACCGCATGTTTGGCGGTGCCCGTGAGGTAGCGGTCGATCACCGCCTGCCCGTCTCCGGCGAGGGTTTTGGAGATTTCCTCGCGGATCCACGGCTCTAGGCCCGCGGCCGCCCCGGCCCTCACGGCCTCGATCACTACCGAGGCCAGGCCCTTGGTGAAGACACTGCGCAGCAGCTTGTGCGACATGGCGCTGCCTGGTCCTCCGGCAACCACAGTGACCTGCGCCCCGAGCGACGCAAGCAGGCTGGCGAAGTGCTCGGCGCCGCTCCCGCTGGCCATGAGCGGGGTCTGCGCACCTTGGGCGATGACCGGTCCGAGGATGGCGACATCAATAAAGTTCACGGCTCCGGCGGTGGCACCCAGCTCCTGCATCACCTTGGGCGACGAGCTGGTGAGATCCGCATAGTAGGTTCCCGGCGCCATCACCGGAAGGCATTCGCCGGCCACCGCAGGGGCGGCTGCCGCGCCGGTGAGGACCAGCACCAGGTCTGCCTGCGCGGCCGCGTCGGCTGCCGACGCGGCCAGGGTCATGCCCTCGGGGGCGGTGCTGACAAAGGGGTCAAAGCCGATGATCTCGTGGCCGGCCCCGCGCAGGGCCGCTGAGTAGATCTGTCCGACTTCGCCAAGTCCGATAATTGCGCATTTCATGGTTTGTTGCCTTTGGGGTTTAGGAGGTGGTGGTTGCGCGGCTGGCGAGAATGGCGGCGCGCCGCTGGGATTCATCGAGGTTCACCGCTTCGGCCGCGGCGGCGATCTGTTCGGCCGCATCGGCTGGGATGATCACCACGCCGTCCGAATCGCCCACTACGATGTCCCCGGGCATCACCGCTACCCCGCCGAAGGCAATGGGTTGGCCAACCTTGAACGGGCCGTTTTTGTAGGGGCCGGCGGGGCTGGTGGAGCGGGCGAACACCGGAAGGTTGATTTCGCCTAGATCCACGGCATCCCGCACGGCTCCGTCCACGGCGAAGCCGGCGATCCCCTTGGAGACTGCCCGTTCGCCGATCAATTCTCCGAGCAGCGCACGGTCGGTGTAGCCGCCGCCGTTCACCACGATGACCTGACCGGGTTGCGCGTGTTTCAGCGCTTCGTGGATTCCGGCGTTGTCCCCCGGGGCAACCCAAACGGTGTACGCCGGGCCGGCAAGCTTGGCGCCGTTCCAGACTGCCTGGATCTCGGCGGCGGCAATGCCAAGGCGCTGCATGGCATCCCCGATATTGGCGGCGGGCAACGCGGCGAGCCGGTCGATCACCGATTGATCGACGCTGGTGGCTGCAGTCTGTTGGTTCATGGGGCACCTATCCCTGTGATTCTGCGGTGTTGCGTGGGTGAAGAACTCCAATTTTATTTCATGGAATGTTCTTCAGTTTCATACTACGCAATTAATTTGTAATGTACGGAATCATGACATGTTGCGCGTCACGGTGTCAAGAGGAGAGCTTGCTGGCCCGATTGGGCGGTTAAAGCCAGTCGCCCGCCTGGGCCGAATGGCTTGGGCGGGCGAGTGCGGTCGGTGCCGGGTGCGGGTGATCCGCAGAGGCTGCGGGCTTAGTAGACGCTGCTGGCCAAAAGGTCGGAGATCCGGCGTGCGGCGTGCAGGAGTTCCGGTGCATGCGCCTCGAGTTGGGTGCGGGTGACCGCGTGTATCGGGCCGGTCAGGGATAGCGCCTCGGTGTAGGAACCCTGCCGGGAGGGGATCAGTGTGGCAAGTGAAATGATTCCCAGCGCTCGCTCGTCCTCTGAAATGACATAGGTTGTCTCCGGTGCAGGGACTCGGGACTTGATGGCGGCCAGATCGAAGTCCTCGTTTTCATAATGCAGGCGGCGTGAGGCTTCGGCGATCACCTCCAGCTCTTCGTCGAACAGTCCTCGGAGCAGGGTCCGACCGGCGGCGCCGGCGGTCAAGGGCAGTCGCCGCCCCTGCGGCAGGCTGTAACCCAATGAAGTTTCGCCCACCACGCGCTCCACCAGGACGCGTTCGCTGCCCAGTCGGGTGTAGAGCGATGCGGTGAGGTTTGTTGCGCTGGAGAGTTGCTCCAGGATGGGTTTGGCGATTCGGGGCAGTGGGTCGTTTTCCAGGAAAACCCGCGCCGCTGGCAGAACCGCCGGGCCTAGGCGGTAGCTCTTGTCGGTCTGGCTGACCAGCCCTGCCTCTTGCAGGACGCGCAAGATACGCAGCGTGGTGGGCGAGCTCATGCCCAAATCGGCCGCGATGGCGCTCAGCCGCTGCGGGTGGTCATAACGCTGGATCTGCTCGAAGACGGCGATCGCGCGGGTCAGCGACCGCATGCCGTTGGGGGTCTCTGTTTTTTCCTGTCGATCTGCAACCATAATTTCATTCTACGCAATTTCATTGCGAATTCTAGGTTTTGCTTGACCCGGGCTTGTGCCCCGTGTCACTATTTCATAGCACGCTACAAAGTTTTACTGTATGAAATTTGAGAACAAACTATGCAATTGGAGGCAGTCATGGAGAATGAGGCAAGGGAGGAGGGTGTGGCACCGGTCCGGCGATCCATTGTGATTGGGCAAGCCGCCATCGCCCTGGTGGGCCTGTATGCGCTGACCGGTTCGATCTCGTTGGGCCTGTGGACCACGATGGGGCCGGGCGCCGGTTTCTTCCCCGCTGTTCTGGGGGCCTTCCTCGTGATCTTGTCGGTTATCTGGTTCATTCAAGAGCGCAACAACATCAATTCATCGGCCTCGGCCGAACCTCTTGATAAGGCCCAGGTGTGGGCGGTGGTGCTCAGCCTGGTTATTTTGGCCGCAGTGATGCCGCTGCTGGGCTTCCAGGTGAGCGTTTTTGCTTTTCTGCTGTATCACCTCCAGTTCCGGGCCCGTATTGGATGGGTTAAAGCGGTGGTCATCTCGCTGTTTGGCAGCGTGGGTGTCTTTTACCTGTTCACCGCCGTCTTGCATGTATCACTTCCGGTAGCATCGTTGCTGCCGCTGAACCTGATCGGACTGTGACATGGACGTTCTAAACGAACTCATGATGGGATTTGCCGAGGCGATGACCTGGCAGAACCTCCTTTTCGCTTTTGTCGGCTGCCTGCTGGGTACCGTCATTGGCGTATTGCCCGGCATCGGCCCCGTGGCGGGTATCGCCCTGTTGATCCCGTTGACCCTCAGCTTGGATCCTGCCGGCTCCATCATCATGCTCTGCGCCATTTTTTACGGCACCACCTACGGCGGGACCATTACCAGTGTTCTGCTGAACACTCCGGGTGAAGCCGCCTCGGCGATTACGGCCATCGACGGTTATCAAATGACCAAGATGGGCCGGGCCGGTGTCGCACTGACGATTGCAGCGGTCGGCTCGTTCATCGGCGGCTCGATTGCCACCGTAGGGTTGGTGCTTGCGGCCAAACCATTGGGAAGCCTGGGGCTGCTGATCGGTCCGCCAGAATTTTTCGCCTTGGTTGTGGTGGGGATTTCCCTGCTGGTGGCGTTGGCCGGGCGCTCGATGGTGCGTGCACTGATTTCCGGAGCCCTTGGTTTGCTGATTTCCATGATCGGTATCGACCCGGTGATGGGAGCACCGCGTTTCACCTTCGGCATGGACCGTTTGCTCGACGGGGTGTCCTTTGTGGCGGTCATCGTTGGCATCTTCGGGCTGTCCGAAATCCTGTCCTACCGTCCAGGGAAGAACCAAACAGTGGTGCAGGCACCGGGTATGCGTGCATTGCTCCCTACCCGCACCGATTGGAAACGCAGCACCCCGTCCTTCGCCCGCGGCACCGGTATTGGTTTCGCGATGGGATTGATCCCGGGCATGACCGGCTCGGTCTCCTCGCTGCTCTCCTATGGAGCAGAAAAGAAATTCTCCAAGCACCGCGACGAACTGGGCAAGGGGGCCATTGAGGGTGTTGCCGGTCCGGAAACCGCCAACAACGCACACGCCAACGGCGCACTGATCCCGCTGTTCACCCTCGGTATCCCGGCTTCTCCAACCATTGCGGTCTTGATGGGAGCGTTCCTGCAGCAGGGACTGACCCCCGGGCCGACCCTGTTCGCGGAGCACAGCACCTTGGCCTGGACCATCATTGCCAGCCTGTTTATCGGCAACGTCTTGCTGCTGGTGCTGAATGTGCCATTGGTGGGGTTGTGGACCTCGATCTTGAAGGTCCCGTACCCGATCCTGGCCGGCCTGATCCTGATGTTCATGGTGGTTGGCGCCTACACCATCAATTTCTCCGTGTTCGACGTGTTTGTCATGATTCTTTTCGGCTTGGTGGGCCTGGGGCTGCGTCACCTTGATATTCCCCTGGCACCCATGGTGCTCACCTTGGTCCTGGGCCCGTTGATGGAACGCTCGCTGCGTGAATCCCTGGACATTTCCCACGGCAGTTTCTCCATATTCATGGATCGACCAATCACCCTGGTTCTTCTGATCCTCGCGCTGGTGATTGTCTGCAGCCCGCTGCTGAAGCTGCGTAAACCAGCAGCTCTGGCCGCAGAAGATCCTGAAAGCTAATCATCCCCTCGCCTCAGCTCACACTTTCTAAGGAATACACATGAAAAAACTGATTTCGGCGCTCGCCGTGGGCGCCCTCGCCCTGACCGCCACCGGCTGCGTCGACAGCTCCTCAACCGCCGCCTCATCCGGAGAAGATTTCCCGAAAAACGGGAAATCCGTCGAACTGGTTGTTGCGTTCTCACCGGGCGGCCCGGTGGACACGGCCGCCCGCTTGATCCAGCCGGTGTTGGAAGAAGAGTTGGGGACCAACGTCGAGGTAGTGAACAAACCCGGTGCCGGCGGCCAGATCGGTTACACGGCGCTGGCCAACGCCAAACCGGATGGCTACACCATCGGCGCGGTGGGTTCCCCGTCGATTGTAGTGATCCCGCTGGATGAATCACGTGGTGCGGCCTTCTCCCGCGAGGACCTGCAGCCGCTGGCCCGCCAGGTAGTTGATCCGATGGTGATCGCAGTGCAACCCGACAGCCCCTACGCCAGCTTGAAGGACTTGCTCGAAGCGAGCAGCGCGAACCCGGATACCATCAACGCCACCACCACCGGACAGATGGGTGGCGAACACTTCGCCATTGCGCAGATCAATGAGACCACCGGCTCTGCGCTGAGCCCGGTCCACTTCTCCGAAGGTGCCTCCCAAGCGTCCACTGCGTTCTTGGGCAAACACGTCGACGTGTTGGTGGGAAATATCAGCGAGGTAGTGGATCTGGCCAATCAGGGCAAAGCCCGGGTGCTGGGAGTGATGAATACCGAACGCACCGAGATGCTGCCAGAGGTCCCGACCTTCACCGAAGAAGGATATGACATCGTCTCAACGACGGCTCGTGGCTATGCGGCTCCTGCCGGGTTGCCCGAGGCGGTTGCCGCGAAACTGGAAGCGGCGCTGCAAAGCGCAATCGAAAACGAAGAAGTGATTACCAAGATGGATAACCTCGGACTGACGACTAGCTTCCAAGACGCCCAGAGCTACGGCGAGTTCTGGCAGAAGCAGGAAGCTGACTACCAGGCAGTTCTGCCACTGGTCCAAGCGAAATAATCAGGAACATCTTCCACCCCGGGAACCGCGCGCACAGCACGGTCACCCGGGGTGATTTTTCCAACCGCTCACACGGCAACGGCCGTTGGTCGCGACGTGCCACCGTGCAACCGGCAGGAGACACCGCGGCAACCGATGAGACTGATGGCAGCGACTACCGGTTGTTGCCATCAAGCACACTGACGATATCCGTGTAACCCTGCTGTGCCGCCAGCTCACGCGGGGAAGTCCCGTTGCCATCCGGGATGTTTTGATCCGCCCCACCGACCAGGAGCAAACGGACCGTTTCAACTTGGCGGGACCCGCCATCGCCGAGCACAATCGCTTCATGCAGGGCAGTCCACCCCAAGTTGTTGATGTGGTCCACCGGCACCCCCGCGTCCAGCAAGATTTTGACGGTCTTTGTGTGGCCATGTTCGGCAGCCGGAATCAGCGCGGTCCCGCCGTAGCGGTTGGTGCTTGAAACATCGGCCCCGTGGACAATGGTGAGTTTCAGGATTTCATTGAGCCCCTCGGCTCCGGCATAAAGAAAAGCGGAATCGTCAATGGAATCCTTGGCGTTTACGTCGGCCCCGGCGGAGATCAGCGCCGTGGCCAGCTCGGTGTCCTCATTTTTCGTCGCCAGTACCACCAGGGGAGTCCCATCAGGCAATGAGGTATTAACCTCGGCGCCGCCAGCGATAGCGGCCTTTGCCGCGTCAACGTCAGCCGATTGCACCGCGGTTTGTAGCAGGGCTGTTTGATCTTGGGGGTACACGGTATTTTGTCCGGTTTCTGTTGGTGGCGGGGTTGAACTCTGCGAACATGCACCCAGAAACACGGCTGATCCAAGGGCTAATGCCGGCAGTCCCATGCGCAGCGTGAAATGTTGCTGGTGGCTGCTTCGAGGTTGTTGTTCGCTCATGCCTCCACCTTGCCAGTCGGTTATGGGATGGTGCATCGGCCATTTGGCTAGTATCGAGCGTGAACTGTATGACGTTCCTGCCGGTGGCGCACGCCGAAGCTGGACGGACTGACGAGTTCGGTGTCATGGAAACGAATCCGTGCTGATGAGTGATCGAGATTTAGAATGGCCCCGGGGCCACCGAAGGGTCCAAGCTGAGAGATTCGGGAGTCTGTGTGCAGTGGATTGAGGCGGTTTTTGTCCGCGGTGGAACGAGCAAGGGTTTGTTCTTCTGCGAAGATTGGCTCCCGGATGAAGAATCAGAGCGTAATCGCATTTTTGCCCAGGCGCTGGGAGCACCGGATCGTTTCGGGCGTCAACTGGATGGAATGGGCGGAGGTATTTCCTCGCTGTCCAAGGTGATGGTGGTTGCCCGCTCAAAACGTGATGGCGTGGACCTGGATTACACTTTTGGCCAAGTCGCGGTGGATTCAGGAATCACCGACTATGCAGGAAACTGCGGGAATCTGTCGTCCGGTGTGGTGCCTTTTGCCCTCGAAGCTGGTTTGCTTCAGGCCCCGGAAGGGGAGCAACGATTCACGCTGTTTAATACAAATACCTCGAAGCTGGTGCAGGTGACGCTTCAGGTGGTTGGCGGTCGGGCCGCCGTGCGTGGCGCGTTGTCGTTGCCCGGTGTGCATGGTGTTGCTGCGCCGATCGAACTGAGTTATCCGGACCCGGCGGGCAGCCGCAGTTCTGGTTTGCTGCCCACCGGCAATCCCGCGGACTTATTAAAGGTTGACGGGCAGGTGTATCCGGTGAGCCTGGTTGATGCGGCGCTTCCCATGGTGATGATCCAGGCTTCGCTGCTGGGGCTGGATGGCACCGAAAGCCCGGAGGCCATCGACGCGAACACACCGGTGATTCAGCGGTTGGAAAAGATCCGCAGGGCAGGGGCAGTGGCCATGGGTTTGTCTGCAACACCTGATGAGGCGGCGCACGTGGTGCCAAAAATTGCGCTGATAGCGCCGTCCTCGCCCGCTTTACTATTAGACGGAACACTGAGCGGGGCCGAAGACTCGGATCTGGCGATTCGGGTGATTTCCATGGGACAAACGCACAAAGCGGTCCCGGGGACCGGTGCCATGTGTTTGGCCGCCGCGGCTCAGATTCCCGGCAGCATCGTGGCGAAGGTGGCCCCTGGATTGGAGGGGGAGATCATTCGGCTTGGGACACCCTCCGGGGCAGTGTCTGCTGCCGCGCACTTTGATGCCGCGGGGAAGCTGATGCACACTTCGCTGTTGCGTACCGCCCGAATATTGATGAAAGGCTTTGTGCAGCTGCCGGAATAGGCCCTTCTGTTTCCTATGAAGTTTCGCAGAACAGAGGTATTTTTATAGAACTCAAGCTCGTTCGATCTGGGTGGGAATGATGGGTGACACCGTACTTGGATGGATCAAAACTGCAACTTCGCCTGGTCTTACGGCCTTGTAGAGCAAAAAGCTACCGGGGACGAAGGAACAACCTGTTATCTCGATAATGCCCCCAACCAAGATGTCGATGCTTGCGTGGTGGATCTCGGAGGAATAGTTATGAAACGTGTGCCACGCCATTTGGCACTTTCGCAGACCAAAGGCGGCCAAAGGATTATTTATGGCGATCAAACGAGCGTAATCGAGACCGCGGCCTATACTGTGCTTGTTCCGGAACACCGCCAGACAGGTTTATACCCCGGTGTCCGTACGGTAGAAGCCCATCGGAGTCTCATTGGGGAGTTCACTGACGATAGCGTCTTCGAAGGGATGGAAGTGTAAAAGCTTGCATCGCGGTTCACTGGGTGCAGTCTGATGCTAGGACTGTTGGGAAGCCGAATACAAAGACGACTAAGTTACTACGCGCCCCCACCTGGAGGGCCCATGATCAGCATGGCGGTGAAGACCAAACCAACAATCACGACCGCGCTCACGGCGGTTAGCAGGGGACGGCCGACCATCCAGCGGAATAGCGTGTCGATCCGCTTCGCATCATCCGGGTGATCGCTCTTGGTAGTGCGCCACTGGCCTTCCAAACGCCCTAACTTCGTGAGCCGGCGTTCATAAGGAATTGTCAGGTACGGAACCACTGAGGTGGCTGCCGTGAGAACGATGGAACGTTTGCTCCAGCGTTGGTTGATGCCGACAAGAACACCGGTGGCAACGTAAGACAAGAAGACGAAGCCGTGCACGAATCCCGCGATAGAAACTGGCCAATCGCCCACCTTGACTACGTACTTCAAGAACATTGCGATCAGCAGAAGCGTCCAGGTTACTGCTTCGGCTCGGGCAACGGTGCGAAAAAGGGCGCTTGGTGACATGACCTGATTTCTGTCTCTCGGGTGTGCTGATGAAGCGGTTCCTTTAACAGAACCTGTTCCAGCGTATCGAGCGCTCCTGTGTGGTTCTTTTGAGTGGGGTCTGTCCCATCGCTCTTCTAACTCTTCGCGACAATCTTTAGCGCTAAACAGATGGCGCGGATCTAGAGCGTCACTTCGCACAGTTGTTTTCTGCATAGGGAACTGCGGATTGCAAAAGCGATGGGAAAGGTCGTGGATTAGTTCGGTGCGCTGCGCCACTGCGGTAAGCAGCTCTTTTGAGTAGGCATCTTGATCGTCTTTGTGTGCATCGTCAAATCAAGCGCCCAATGCGCTCCTCGATTGGTCTACGATCGATTGTGTCGACTTCTGCGCTGTTTGCGTAGTCGCTCCAGTTGTCTACTGCGTCGTTGACCTCACTGACAATGGATCGGTATCCTCTAACACCGTGTTGTTCCCCAAACCGGTACATTTCTTCGGCCGTGACGTGCAGGAATTTCCCGTTGACACCCATGAGGTGCTGGTCAACCCATTTGCTGTCTGCCCGATAACTGAAAGTGACGTCATAAGCAGGGGCGAGACTCCACTGCCCACGTTCGTCCATTAGGAATGACTGATTCTTTGTGTGGTCGTCACAGTTCCATGCAGCGTAGTTGAATACCATTCTGCGAAACGCCTCGTTTTTGGCCTGATCCCCGAGATTCAGTTGATCGATGGTCTGCAAGAACTGCGAATAGTCATGGGTTCCCACGAGATTAAAGTCCAGTAATTTCATGGCGCATAAGCTCTGCATGTGAAGTTTTCGCGTTCCACCGGGACGATCGAAACGTTTGATCATGAAGTGTGCACGGTCATTCTCTTTGTGCAGCCGAGTTTTGGGCATGTTGATCCCCGCAGCCCTCGCCATCAACGAATACGCGTATTCGATACGTCCGAATGCTTTGCCGTCACCGAGTTTTTCATCCTGTACGCCATCGAATTTGAGCAGCCAGCTTTCGGCGTCGGCTGATGGTTCTTGTCCAGGTGTGAGTTCATTTGTGACTGGATTAAGATTGACTACAGCTTTGGCGCGAGCGCCACCGGCGCTTGATCCGACTGCGAGAATTTGGGCTAGCGCTGCCTCTGATTCGACATCGTTGGCCAGTGTTCCTGCTACAGCTTGGCGCGCCTTAACTACCAAGTCGCTCAAATCCAGCGCCGTAGGGTGTGGCATTAGGGGGCTGTTCGCGGGTTGAAATTCAAGAGCTCCCATGGCTCGGCGCCCGGTGTAGGCCAACCGGTCGAGCACTGAGACTTTGGTGGGATCCGCGCCGCGACGGGCCATTTCGGCATTGATGATTGTGTTACCGAATTTATCGGGCAGCGAATCGGCGATACCGGGCGGTAGCTCGCTCCATGTTTCGGTGCTGAGCCCAGGGAAAGAGAACAATCGCTTCTGTCTAGTTGGGTTCATGCTGAGCGGAAAGAACGAGGCCTTGCCATCTAGCCCTGGCGCGAACTCGAAGGTGAAGGCGTTGCGAATTTTTCCACGGTTAATTGCGCCAATGGTCTGACCCCATGCTTTGACTTCGATGACTTCCACATGTTCGAAAGGCAAGCTAATTCCTCCGTCTTGAGGCCCGTTGTGGCCTTGCGGGTTTTTTTTGAGCGAGACGCAAGGCCTCCATAGGGCTTAGCTCACTGAAACCTTCATCTAACGCGTCGATGATGTCTAGTCGGTCGAGTGTACGTAGGGTCCGGAGAAAAGTCTCCAATTTTACCCCGCGGCCAGCCTCCAGATTTTGCAGAGAGCTGAGTGACACATCACTTTGGCGCGCGAGTTCAGCTTGCGTGAGGTCGCGGCCGAGCCGGGCTTCGCGGATAAACCGGCCAGTTTTGCTCTCTATATCTTGAATTGTGCTCATAATGTGTATCTTAGCAAGTATTATGATCGTTTTGTGGGATAATGATTGCCTTGGCACCTGTTGTCTTAAAGGTGCCGGATCATTCATGAGATCAAGTTTCGTGGTTAACACTTGTTTTGGCAACTGTTGATAACAACATCGTCGTTCACAAAGGGGTGATTCGTCCAGGCGTAGTGGCTCGCTGCATACTTTCATTCCCTATGGGGAAGTAGGGTCGTTGCGCAAATCTTTGGGGAGAAGGTGATTCTGAGCGATGCGGTCCAATGCCAAGGTGGCGGTTGATCTGGGTTTCTGGACATCTGGACTTTATGGGTGGTATTTCGATATGCGGAGAGCGCCAATGGTCACCAGATTTGCTGCAACACCTCAAACTGTTCGCACTCGCCGCGGATACGCAATCGTTTTTGCGCCGATGGCCTGAGAAGCGAGCTATTTTGCTTCTCAGGCCATTGGTGCGGAGCGGTGGCACTTTCTCATCAAGTGCACCGGTGCTCCGGAAGGGGAACATCGGTGTCGGTCTAGAAATCAGGAGGTGGCAACCGGCATGCGATATTTCCGCGACTTTGGGGTCAGGCGCAGCAGCGCGCTAGGCCCGGCTTGGCAGCTCTACATCTGTTTCGTGTCCTAGTTTTGCCAAGTCTGCCCAGGTTTGCTCCGGGAGCAAGAGGGTTCCTTCGGCTCTGCGGGCCGCCTCGTGCCGGTCTTCGAGCTCTCCCGGGATGAAGATTTCTGATGCTCCGTGGGCCAAGGGAGTCTCTTTGACCTCATTGATGAGCTGTTCCAGGCGCTCTGTGTAGTCTTCGGGGGAACCAAAGCTGGAAACATCCAGTGCGATAAACATGTGTCCGCAGCCGGAGCGTTCGTTTTCTCGGTAGGGTCCGTTAACGTTCTTGCCTGAGGAGCTTCCGGTGAGCACCCCGGAGAGCACATCCATCATGAAGGAGATTGCGTAACCCTTGTGGCCTGCCATGGGCAGGATGACGCCGTCGACTGCTTCGGCGGCATCTGTGGTTGGCATTCCTTCCGGAGTGAGCGCCCATGACTCGGGGATTGCCTCGTTGCGCTGGCGGGCCAAATAGATTTTGCCGCGCGCCACCGCGGTGTTGGCGATATCCATGACGACTGCGCCGTCTTTATACGGGGCGCCGATGGACCATGGATTGGTGCCGATTCCTTTTTCCTTGCCACCCCACGGGGCCATTGCCGGGGAAGCGTTGGTGGTCAGGATGGACACGCAGCCTTCGGCGGCTGCCTTGCGGGTGTAGTACATGGCGGTACCGAAGTGATTTGAGTTGCGGATGCCCACGGCGCCGACGCCGTGGATTTTCGCGCGTTGCACAGCTTCGCGTTGGGCTAGGTCGGTGAGGACCTGGCCTACGCCGTCTTGACCGTCAAGAAGCAACATTGCTCCGGTGTCGATCAGGGTGGCCGCCTCGCTGGAGGCCTTCATGGCTCCGGTGCGCAGGCGTGCAACGTACCAGGGCAGTCGCAAAACTCCGTGGGATTGATGGCCCCAGAGGTCGGCCTGAACCAGAGAATCGGCGACAAGCAGTGCATGCTCGGGGCTGAGGCCTTCGGCTTGGAGTACTTGTTGCGCGAAGTACAGAAGGTTCTCTGTTTTTACGGGAGATTGGGTGTCTTGATTGAGAGCCATGATGTCTCGCTCCGATCTGGGAATGATGTACACATTCAGGTATACAATCAAATGTACATCAAAAACTCGACAAAGAGTACGCCCGATCGAAAGAGGTCCTTAATGTTTTCCTTGTGGGTCACCCTGGAAGTTATCCCCGAGCACCGCGACGAGTTCCTGGCTGCCATTGCAGAAAACAGCCGAAGGTCGGTGCGTGACGAAGCGGGATGCTACCGCTTTGACGTGATTGAACTCGGTGGCAACAGTAATCGTTTCGCGTTCTATGAGGTATATCGGGATGAAGAGGCGTTTGAAAACGAGCACAAGCAGGCTGAGCACTATTTCACGTATCGAGAAATCTCTCAGAAAGTTGTTGTTCCCGGAAGCCAGGTGAACATTTCGGGGGAGCTGGTCAACTCGTTCAGCTGGTTCGAGTAGCCCGCTGCCTACCTATCCCAGCAGGTCGACGTGGCCGCGGCTCCTGCCTGATTCCTGCTGATCCAGGAGGGCGGCAAAAATTGCGCGGTCAACGTGATGCAGATGCTCATCGAGCATGGTGGCGGCCTGCTGCTCCTGGCCCTCGATAATCGCCTGGCACATGGCGATATGCTCCGCGGTTGATTCATGCAGTCGCGCATGGTCGGTGTGGGCAATTCTCTTCAGGCGCGCCGTGTGGGTGCGCAACTCGGCAATCGACCGGCTCAGGTGCCCATTGGGTGTGTACTGCAGCAGCAGGTCGTCAAAGCGCCGGGTGTTTGCGCGAAATCTTGCGGCAAAGGATTCGTTGTATTCGAGGTCCAGGATCTCCTGGAAGTCCTGTTGCAGTGCGGCGAAGTGATCCCTGATCTCCGCGGATTCCTCCGCTTCTCGCGCGACCAGCCGGATGGCCGCGGGTTCAATGATGCGCCGGAAGTCAAAAAGCTCCCGAACCGTCCTGAGTGAAATGCGTGACACGACGGCTGGCCGGCGCGGGGCGATCTCCACCAGTCCGTCTGCCGCGAGTCGCCTCAGGGCCTCGCGCACCGGTGTCCGGGACGCGCCAGTGCGGTCAACCAGCATGATTTCGGGCAGGGTCTCACCCGGCGAAAACACGCCTTCTTCAATGTCTGATTTGAGCTGAAGATAAACGGCATCGGTTTTCCCGGGTGCGCGCTGGCTGAGGTCCTTGTCCATGAATCTAGTGTACGTCGCCCCGGTGCACCAAGACATGTACAATCTTGTGTACCGTTAGGTATACAAGTACAGTAAGTGTCACCAATCACTTTCCAGCCCGAATTCACCCGCAAGGAAACGTCAACGATGCTTGTTCTCCTCGGCTTTCTCATGATCGCCACCTTCATGTACCTGGTGATGGCAAAGAAGCTCACACCGATCGCCACCCTCATTTTGGTTCCGTTGGCCTTCGGCCTTTTCGCCGGAGCCGGCCTGGGGGTAGGCGACATGGTGATGGAATCAGTCGCCAAGCTTGCCCCTACCGCAGCGCTGCTGTTTTTCGCCATCATCTTTTTTGGAACCATGATCGATGTGGGGCTGTTTGACCCGCTGATCAGAGGGATCCTGAAGTTTGCCGGTAATGATCCGACCAAACTGGTAGTTGGAACCGCACTGCTCACCACGGTGGTGTCACTGGATGGCGATGGGTCGACAACCTTCATCATCGTCACCTCCGCATTCCTCCCGCTCTACCTGCGTTTAGGAATGAGCCCGGTGGTGCTGACCGTGGTCGCCGCCATGTCCAATGGTGTGCTGAATACCGTTCCGTGGGGTGGCTCCACCTCACGCGCTGCGGCCGCTCTGGGTCTCTCGCCCATCGATATTTTTGTTCCCATGATCCCGGCGATCGTCACCGGTTTGATCGCCGTGCTGCTCTTTGCGTACTTCCTGGGACTCTCCGAAAAGAAGCGCCTGGGCTTGGTGTTCCTTGACGAACGCTCAACCGGGAAACGAGTCATGGAAGACGCCTTGGTTCGCGGAGGATGGTCGAAGTCGCAGAACGGCGCCGCATCTTCTGCCACGGCGCAGGGAAGTGCTCAAGGCTCAGATTTCTCTGCGTCCTTTAGCGAAGATGGCACGTTTGTCCAGCGCGCCAATGCCCGGCCCAAGCTGATTTGGGTGAACTTCATCCTGACCTTGGCCGTCATGGTGCTGCTGGTGGCAGATATCGTTGAACCGGCCCTGATCTTCATGGTGGCCGTGGGTGTTTCGCTGATCATTAACTTCCCGAAGGTTGCGCAACAGGCAGAGCAAATCCAGGCCCATGCTTCATCGGTGATCTCCGTGGTGGGCATGGTGTTTGCCGCCTCGGTGCTGACCGGAGTGATGAACGGTACCGGGATGATCGAAGACATGGCCGCGTGGCTGGTGTCCATCTTGCCAGCCTCGTTGGGTCCGTTCATGGCCGGAATCGCAGGCATCCTCAGCATCCCGTTGACCTTTGTCATGACCAACGATGCCTTCTACTTTGGTGTCCTGCCGATCCTTTCGGAGACCGCCGGCCACTTCGGGATCACCCCGGTAGAAATGGCCCGGGCCTCTCTGATGGGCCAGGCGCTGCACCAGTCCAGCCCGTTGGTTGCCTCCTTCCTATTGCTTATCGGCATGGCCAATGTGCAGCTCGGCGAGCACTTCCGCAAGGTTATCTGGCGCGGATTCTTGGTGGCCCTGGCCATGCTCATTGCCGGCGGGCTTTTCGCGGCCTACCCACTGTTCTAGTCCACTTTCTCAATTTAGGGAGAATCTAAATGATCACTACTGTGAACCCAGCCACCGGCCAGCAGGTTGCCGCCTTCGAACCGCACACGGCAGAAGAAATTGATGACATCCTCACCAGTGCAGCTCAGGCGCAAAAACAATGGCGTACGGTGCCGTTGACTGAACGAGTCGGTTACCTCACCAAAACCGCTCAGGTGCTGCGCGAGCGCAAAGAAAAGTACGCGCAGATGATCACCTTGGAGATGGGCAAACCCATCACCGAAGCCCGGTCGGAAATTGAAAAGTGCGCACTGACCCTGGATTACTATGCTGAGCACGCGGCAACATATCTCGCTGCGGAGTCCATCGAGACGCAGGCCGAAGAAAGCGGCGTCGTTTTCGAACCCCTAGGTGTCGTGCTGGCCATCATGCCGTGGAACTACCCGTTCTGGCAGTTCTTCCGATTCGCGGCTCCCGCTTTGGCCGCGGGCAACGGGGCGATCCTCAAGCACGCCAACAACGTGCCGCAGGCCGCTTTGGCGGCCGAAGAAATCCTTCGAGATGCCGGGGTGCCGCGAGGCCTGTTCTCAACCGTTCTGGTTGATTCGTCCAAGGTCGCTGGCATCATTGCCGATGACCGCATCGCTGCAGTCACCCTGACCGGTTCCACTGAGGTTGGTGCCATCGTCGCCGGGCAGGCAGGACAGAGCTTGAAGAAGCAGGTCCTCGAGCTCGGCGGCTCGGACCCATTCCTTGTCTTGGCCGATGCGGACGTGCGCAAAGCTGCCGAAGTGGCGGTGAAAGCACGATTCACCAATGGCGGACAGAGCTGTGTGAATTCCAAACGGTTTATTGTCCATGACAGTGTGGCCGATGAATTTGTGAAGCTCTTCACCGAAGGTGTTGCCGCCCTGAAAGTGGGTGATCCGACCGAGGACACCACCCAGATCGGCCCCATGGCCCGCGCCAATTTGCGTGCGGATATTGACGACCAGGTGCAGCGCAGTATTGCCGGGGGAGCCGAGCTCAAACTGGGCGGGAAACTGCTTGAGGGGGACGGTTTCTACTACGCACCCACCGTGCTGGATCACGTGCAGCCTGGCCATGCGGCTTTCGATGAGGAAACCTTCGGACCGGTGGCGGCGATTATCCGGGTCGACTCGATCCAACAAGCCGTCCGATTGGCCAACCAAACCGAATTCGGGTTGGCCGCCACGGTCTTCAGCGAAAGCCACGAGACCACGCGACAGGTTGTTGCACAGCTTGAAGCCGGTGCAGTTTTTGTGAACGGCATGGTCGCCTCGGACCCGCGCCTTCCCTTCGGCGGAATCAAGAAATCCGGTTACGGGCGTGAGCTGAGCTCCTACGGAATCCGTGAATTCACCAATATCAAAACCGTTTGGTACGGCCCGACGTCAAAGGCCTAAGGACTGATCATGACAAAAATTTATGCTGAAAACAGCTCGGTTCCGGCCGCGATTCTGCGTCCATCACAGCTTCCCGCCAAGGACCGGGGAAACGGCGCGGTCACGGTTCCTCTGGTGACTGCCGAGGTCGGGTCGACAACGTTCCTGAACGGGATCACAACCTTTGCGCCCGGAGCGGCAATTGGGCACCATAGCCATAATTGTGTTGAGTCGGTCATGGTCATTGAGGGCACCGCGTACGTGGACATCGACGGGACTGAATTCTTCCTCGAAACCTATGAAACAACATTCGTTCCAGCGAACATTGTCCATAGATTCCGCAACGCCTCCGATATCGAAGAGATGAAAATTTTCTGGACCTACGCCTCCATTGACGCCACTAGAACCATGGACGGCTCGGCTGACCGGCACCGTATTGATACGGAGCATCCTACCCAGCCAAGTGCAACAGGAGCAGCGCAGTGATTTTTGAAGTTGCAACCATCAAGGTTCTGCCTGGCCATGAACAAGCATTCGAGCAAGCCGCCCTTGAAGCCATCGTGTTGTTTCAGCAGGCGGCCGGGGCCCTATCAATGACGCTGAATCGAGTGGTGGAATCTACCTCCACCTATGAGCTGCGTGTTGGGTGGGAAACGGTGGAACACCATACCGAGCATTTCCGTTCCTCTCAGGCCTATGGGCAATGGCGGCAGCTTATTGGCGATCATCTGGACGGCGCACCGGCGGTGGTTCACACCACGCATGTGCTCAACGGCTTCTGATGACTAGGTACGCAGACTTCGGCTGCCGGCGTGCAGATATGGAGCAGTGAAAGCGGCGGTGCTATGTGCTGACCCTTGACCTAGCGAGGCGCTAGCCTGTCCGGCACCCACCGTTAACCCAAGATCCCCGCCGGGAAACCCGGCGGGGATCTTTTCGATCATCACTCGCACCTTTATGAGGTACTTATAACTCTAATCCGGGGGACTGTGCCTGCCCTATGTAGAGCGTCGGCAAAGCCCGGACAATTACTTGGTATTGGCCGACAACGGAACATCAACCGGTTCCAGCTCGCTGCGTGGTGCGTTTTTTGGAATAAAAATGGCTACAAGCACGGCGGCGAGGGAGAACGCCGCTCCGAGGATCAACGCCGTACGGAATCCTTGTTCGGTAGGAATCAGTGTGCCGTGGAAGTCGGTTGACATTTGCGCCAACACCAAACCGATGACGGCGGCGCTACCGGTGGTGCCCAGCGAACGCATCAACGTGTTGAAGCCGTTGGCGGCCGCGGTTTCGCTACGCGGCACCGAACTCATAATGAGAGATGGCATGGCGCCGTAGGCAAAGGCCACGCCGCTGTTGATGATCACCGCGGTGATCAGCAAACCCCACGTACTTCCCATGCCCCATTGGCCGACCAGGTAGCCAGCCGCCAGGATGATGATGCCCACGAGCAGGGTGAATTTGGCGCCCCGTTTGTCGGAGAGTTTTCCTCCCACCGGAGAGAGGATCAGCATCATGAATCCAGCTGGTGCCGCCCACAATCCAGCGGCCAGAACCGACTGTCCCAGTCCGTATCCGGTGCTTTCGGGAAGCTGAAGAATCTGGGGCATCAACAACATGCTGACGTACATGCCGAAACCAACAAAGATCGAAGCGATGTTGGTCAGCAGGACACGGGAAATCACTGCGGTGCGTAAATCAACCAATGGGTCGGTGGCGCGAAGCTCCCAGAACCCCCAGGAGACTAGAGCCAGTAACGCCAGGCCAAAAAGACCAAGGGTCAGCGGCGAAGCCCAACCCCATGATGAACCCTTTGAAATGGCCAGCATCAATGACAAGATGCCTGCGGACAAGCCGATGGCGCCAAGCCAGTCGAAGCGCTGCCCCGCGGCACCGGCTTTGCTTCCGGGGATGAATTTCCAGATCAGTAGCGCAACAATCAGGGAGACCACGGAGCCGCCAATAAACAGCCAGCGCCAGTTTGAAAACTCAATGACCGCCGCGGAGACCGGCAGGCCGATGGCGCCTCCGGCGCCCAGCGTGGCGCTGACCGTGGCGATGGCGGAGGAAAGCTGTTCCTTGGGTACAAGGTCACGCAGCATGGCGATACCCAAGGGGATCATGCCTGAGCCGAAACCTTGCAAAGCGCGGCCAATAATCATGATCGTGACGTTGGGAGCCGCCGCGCAGACGAGACCGCCAATAATTAGCGGCAGCGCGAGGATGAGGATCATCCGTCGTTTGCCGAAGAGGTCGCCCAGCCGTCCGGAAACGGGAACTGCCACCGCGCCGGCCAGCAGAGTTGCCGTGATAATCCACGCTGTGTTCTCCGCTGAGGTGTTGAAGATTTCCGGCAACTGCGGGATGAGCGGTGAAACCATGGTCTGGGTCAATGCCGAGGCGATACCGGCGGTTGCCAGGATGCCGACGGTAGTTCCCGGCCGGGTGGCGGATGTTCGGGCGCGGTTGGTCAAGGGTGCCTTTCCGGGGAATGTGTAAGATACATACGATATTCATCATACACATCTCGGGTAGCATTAAAGATCGATTGGAGCGTGATTTACATCGAGCGAGACACCGCGGTTATTGAGTACGAGCAGATGATGCTGAGCCGGTTTTTTGTTGCCCAGCACCGACGTCGTAACGGTTTGGACCGAAGCGCCTACCTCATCCTGAGCCAAATCCTTGCCCGGGGACCGATGTCCATTGGCGAGCTGAGTGCCGCGCTGAGCCTGGACGCCTCAACCCTGCAGCGTCAGGTTACTGCGGTGGTTCAGGAGGGGTTGCTGGAACGCAGCCTGGATCCAAGCGGAAGTGCCGCACGGAAACTCGGTGTCACCCAGCATGGACAAAAACTGTTAGAGGAAGACCGCGCGGGGTATATCCGTGACCTCGATGCTATTACGGCCGACTGGTCCGCCGAGGACGTCAACACCTTTGCAAAATTGCTGCGCCGGTACAACGGGTCGATTGAAGCGTATCGAGAACTTAAGCGCGCTCGGTGAGCTTGTTGCAGTACGGCTCCACCTCTGTCTTCGAGATGTACAGGTCGGTGGTGCTCGCCGGTTTTGCGCGCTGAACACCATCTGGCGAGGATTTGAAGGCGCACCCCTGAATACTTCTCCTAGGAAAAGTCTGGATGAATCCTCGGTCTGATCGAAGTTCGGTCCAACACGGCGTAGTCTCGGGACGAACGTTGAACGATGGGACCCACGAGGAGCTCAGGGTGAATGGGAGCAAACGCAAAAATTATGATCTGTCCTTGTCGCTGACGATTGATCAGTATGACGACCTGACAACCGCTTTGGAAGACCGCCGCGACGGTTTGCGGAAGATGGCCGGCGAGGCCGCTAATGGATTCGGGTTAGGCGCAGGGTATTGGAATGGCCGAGCCGAAGAAGTCCAAGACCTGCTGAACTGCGTCCGTTCGTATGACCATAGGGGTAACGGGGGTTCGAACCGCGGGATACACCCCAAACCTACTGCGTAGCCGCAATGGGTGTTCGGTACGCCGATTCATTTGCCGAAGTTGGTGCAAGGAAGGGCCGCCGCGGTGGCCCGCGCCGAGGTCGGCAACACAAGATATCGCCTGAACTTCGATTCGGCACCTGGGATGCGTCGAGTTCCTGCCGGTAAATTCACCTTTCAGCTCAGCGCCTTTGATGTGCCAGAGCGCTTCAAGGTGAGGTTCAAACGGCCCTGTCAGGAGAGTGGCAAAGAGGCCGTCCCCTTCAGTAAGGAAACGGCCTCTGACTCGGTTCGCCGCAGCTCGTACGGCACCGAAGGTTTGCTGCTGTCGGTAAGGCTAGATGGTGACCCTACGCGAATAACTCATTTTTGCTGAGCTGGGAATTGATTGGAAACTTGGGATTGGATGCGCGACAGCGCTGTATTCCCAATACTTGACCCGGAAGGTTACCGTACCTTCGCGTTCGGCTCGTTCGAAAAGGGAGCCGATGGGAACCGAATCCGCTTCGACCGGCACAGGCTTCAATGCCTGATTGGGTGTGGAAATGTGGATCAGTTTGAGCTCCTTGGAACTCGGATCGATCATTGCAACGAGAACGGCTCGTCCATGCATCGATACGAGACCCATGACATCATTGGCGGATTCCTTGGCAGCCGTCATCACGACCGGCATATTCTGAATCCACCCATGGGCGCTGAGATGACTGCGTCCCTCCCGTGAACTCAAAAGTTCAGTGACACGCTCAGCAGTTTCTGTCCTGACGATGCGTCCTGGCATGTGTACTACCTCCACCTTGTTCGTAACTTTCCGAGTGACCCCATCAGTCACGGTGAGCATCGCAAGATTCGAGTTTCAATGGTTTTGCGATGCCACAGTGTCTATGCCACTCTACGTGATTTTGCGACAAGTAGTTCGGGATATCAGATCCCCGAATGTTTTTGAAAACTGCTGGCGTTTCCAAGAGTCATCAGGCGCCGGAATCATGGCGGCAAAATAGGTGCCAAGAACCCACTGGTTGCACTAAAAGCACAGGTCAATCCGGATATCTTGTTTGCTCTGGATGGCTCATTAATATAGTTGAACGAGCTTCGCAAGGACTATCAGTCTTTTGCCAGAATAGTGCGTGCATCCAGAGTGAACCGGAGGTCTTCGCTCATGCGCCAGCGGTGGAAGTTACGTGTGGTTCTTCCCGTGCCGCAGAAGCCATATGCTGCGGATCAACTGGATCAACCATCTGCGACGTGGGTGTATGCACCAAACTCGGACACACGGCCCCGGTACCCAGCCGTGCCCTTGTCCGGATGCGGATTCCGAAACACAAAGGTTCAAGGGGTAAACCGGTATCGGCACCTATACGTCGTAATCTTGAGAGTAAACAACGAACCGTTGGAGAGGTGCAGTACCGTGTCCAAAAAGAAGAAGAAACCGCAGCGCAAACAGGGCCACCCAGCAAAGATTAATTCGAACATCATCTCCCTGGCGCACAGCAAGGTCAACCGTGGAATCGATGACCTGACACCGGACTTCGCGCGGTGGTTCGAACTGGCTTATGTAGGCCCCGGGTCGGTGGAAATCACCTTGGCGGCGGTTCGTGATTCGATGAGCGTTTACGCCGATCTTCTCGAGATTGAATCGGTCACGGATTTTGATCCGCAGACAGTTCTCGCCATTGTCCATGGGCTCGTAGACCGCGAGGAACACCGTGAGGACAAGGAATATCTCGCCAAAATTTTTACTGAGTCATGGGGTGCCTACACGCTCTTCCTGCAGGATTCCGGCCGTTGGAAGTATCCCGAGCAAGAACTTGAATTGCTGCGCCAAGGCCTGCGCAGCTCGCAGTTCTCGTTTAATGGTGGGCCCGGCCTGGCCGGGGTGCTGGAGGACGACACGCAGCTTGACGACGGTTTGACCGATGAAGAACGTGTAGAGGCCGCCCTGGCCCAGTTCGAACAAATGCCCGTGGTTGCTTTAGGCCACGCCATGGCACAGTGGGTGGCTGAATCCAAGGGGCGGCGATGGAGCAAGGAAGATGGCCAAGGCCTGATCAAATCCGCGGTGCAGGAACTGGACTCCTCTATACCCGCCGGATTCAGCGGTGAACGGTGGGAGCTGATTGTTGGACTTGTTTTCGCTTCGCTAGGCATCGCCCGGGTGTTGAATCTGGATTTTGAGCAGCCTGAACCAGTGGAGAATGCCGAGGCCTTCGCACAGCGTGAGGGGTTGCAAGCGTTCGAGGCAACCTGCACGTTGGTCCGCTGGGTGCTAAAGCTGTTGCTGGAGACCAAACTTGAAAGCGCCCCGGACGCCCCGAACGAGGAGGAAGTGTGGGAGCTGACGCTCGGATGGTTAACCGCGGCGCAGGTCCAGGAGCCGGTTCGAACGGACCTGAAGCCACCTCCTCTCGTGGAAAAAGACACCTGGAATCAGGCTCACGAACAGATGCGTGAACTGGTGGCATTGGGAATTGTCGAATCCGGTGACCACTACTCGGTTCCACCCGTAGTGGCGGCGATCCTCGCTGATTTGGAAGCAGAGGAGAGTTACGACCCCGAGGATGACGACCAGTTCTCACCCTTTGAACCCGAACTTGGGTGGGACGAAGACGAACCTAAACGTCCCGAACGAACTACGTGGTATGCCGGTGAAGTTTTGCAGCTTAAGCTGAGCCTCCGCGATGCCAAGCCTCCCATCTGGCGTCGGGTGCTGGTGCCGTTGGATCTGCACCTGGGGGACCTGCACGACATCATTCAGGCCGCCTTCATGTGGACCGATTCCCATGAGCATATGTTCCAGACAGGTTTACGGAGTGGGAAAACCTATGGGGCGCTCTTCGGTGCCATGACGTACGACGCAGACGAGGAATCGACACCGATTTCCGAGGTGCTGCACAACGTCAAGGACCGGCTTGAATACACCTACGACTTTGGCGATGACTGGCAGGTGCGTATCGAGGTGGAGAAAGTGCTTGAAGCGAATCAAGAATTCCTGCCGCGGTGCACCGGCGGTCGCAGATTCGCTCCCGTGGAGGACTCGGGAGGAATTGGCGGGTGGGAGTACAAAATGCAGGTCATGCAGGATCCCAAGCACCCCGAATACGACGAAGTCCGCGAGTGGCTGGTGGAGACCGCGTTTGAAGTTCCAGACGCCTCGGAATTTTATGCAGTTTCGGTCAACGACCGATTTATGGACGAATTTTAGGCGGGATACTCATCCAGCGTTTGGTGCAGGACCTGCAGCGCGTGGGCCCAATCGATTCGTTCTTGTTCTAGGCGCAGACCACCGGAATCCCGCAAGGTTTCATAGGCGGCAGTTTCACCGGTGGTCAGCGCCGTGGGCGCCGAGCGTCCCGGGCCGTTGGGATCCGGGACTGCAAACTGAGCAAACCTGGTGAAGGTTTCCACGTCCATCATCAGCGACCGGACCTCGGGGATCACGCTGCGTAAAGCCGCGAGAATGTTCAACCCATCGGCGTCAAGATCACCCCAGTACAGCAACGTAGCGGCGCGGACCCACGGAAGCTGAGCACACCAGCGCACATCGTATCCTGCGCCGTGCAGCGCCACGGTGCCAGGAATCTCGGGCAGTGAAAGCAGTGTTTGGAGGTTTTCGATCACGATGACGGTATGCGCAGGCACGCCAAGCTTCGCCAATTGCTCTATCGGAGCGGTCACATCGCATAGTCCGGCAGGGGCCAAAACAGGATCAAGAAAGCGGACCCGGTAATGTTTTGGCGCGCTGGCTAAGCCCAGGTCCTCGGCGCCGCCCAATGCCACGTGCAGTGCCTTGATCACCGACAGGTGGCGTTCGAGCCATTTGGAATCGATGCCTTCGACCGGTAACTGGCGTGGATAAAGTTTTGAGCCCGGATGCTGCTGCAGCCAATGAAGGACATCAAAAACCCTGTCAAAATCATCATTCTCCAAGGCCGCAATCTTGTTCATGAGCTTGGAAACCACCGCGGCAAAAGCCGATGCCTCCGGTGGGTTGCCACTACCCAAGTTCAGCAATCTTTGCGCCCTGGCATGGTGGATTTCCCATGCCGAGGCGCGGCCCAGAAAACTCGCCAACGCCTGCGGAGATTGGGCTTCCAATTTCACCGGGATCAGCTGAGTCCCGCTGTTAGGCCAATGGCGCTGTTCCCAGATGATCTCAAGGCCCGCGACGTTGATCTTGCTCCAACCGCTCAGCCAGCTTGCCACCAGCCCAAGATCGCTAGCCGCTTGCCGGTCCGTGGGAGGTTGAAGACCTAAAAGCACCGCGTCGCCAGGCATGAACGGTACTACCGCCCAGGCCGAGCACTTGCGGTCATAGATCCGCCCCAAACGTGTCCGTGCTTCACTGACGGTGATCATGGCATGACTTTCTAAAACAGGGCTTCGGGAACGATCTCTTCAACCGCAACGGGCTCGGCAGCTTCTTCTGCTTCATCTTCGGACGTAGGCTCAAAAGGAACTTCCGAAATATGCGAAGCTTGGGAATCCTCACAGGTCACCAACGCGACACCGCCAACATAGTCTTCCAAGGTGCGCAGCAGTTTCATGGGGGTCGCCAGAATCATATGGAAACCAAACTCCGTGAAGATATCCATGGCGGTTTTGGTGAACTTGGTATCTGCCTTGTCAAAAGCCTCATCCATGACGATGGAGGCGTAGGTCGGATACTTTGCATTCCCCGCCAGCTGGTAGCGCAAGGCGGCCGCCAGGCAGAACACCACCAGTTTCTGTTTCTGCCCGCCCGAACGCCCAGCACCCGAGTCATACACGTCCATGACGTTGCGCTCGGTATCAACTTCAATGGCGGTAAACCGCACATGGTTGCGTACGTCCAGCACCTGTTGGCGCCAGGACCGATGCGCAGGTTCCGAGGAACCCAGCTGAGTCATGAGCCGGGCGAGCACCTTGAACCGGCCCTCAGCCTCGGCACGGTCTTCTTCCGGCGCCAGCGCACCGGTGGTGACGGTATTCAGATCCTTCAGGAAGTCGTTGGCCATGGCCGGCCGCGCATCTTCCACCCGGATTTGCAGGTAATGGCCGGGGGAGTAGTAGCTGCGCAGCAACGAGGAATTGATCGGTTCGATGCGGCGGCGGATTTCTTTGGCGGCGCGTTGAATCTGTTCGCGCAGCTGAGCAATGTTCTGCTGGGTTTGGGTGCGCAGCATATCGAAGAAGCGGTCTTCGAACTCGGGAAGCCGGTCGGCTTCCAACGCGCTGAGCACCTGCAGGTATCCCGCACGGTCATCCACCGAATCCTCAAGATCCGCTGCCGACTCAGGCCACCCAAGTTTGAATGCGGTGATGATCTTGGACATCTGCTGGTGCAGGTCCGCCATGGCACCGCGCAGTTCCTCCTTGGTCCGGGAAAGCGCCGACTGCGCCCGGCGGGCGTCGATTTCAATCGACTCGGGAGTAGTGGTCCGCTGGGTTCGAACCCTGACAAATTCCTGTTTCAGGGCACCGGCGACGGACGCCGGCACCTCACCGGCCGGCGACTCATCAAGCTGAGCCAGGGCGGCTTGCAGTTTTTCCACCGTGGCCAACGCGGACAGCTCGTTCTTTTGCGCTTCGCGTTGAGCACCGCGTGCCGTGGTCTCACGGGCCTTGGCCAGTTCCAGCTGGTGCTGGGCGCTACGCAAATCAGAGTCATCTGCCAGCAGGGTAGCCCTGGCATTTTCAAGTTCGGTGATCTGCCGGGCCGCCCGGTCCTGGTCGAGTTTGTCCCACGGCAGATCCACCATGTCTGCAGCCACAAAACACCGTGCGTTGTGCAGGTCCAGGGCGGCTTTGGCTTTCTGCTCGGTGGCCGAACAACGCTGAAGTGCGCCGCCGGCGGCTTTCAACTCCAGCTGCAGCTGTTCCAGCTTGGAATCGGTGTCGAAACCAAGGACCCAGTGCCGTCGATCATTGACCTTGTGGCGATCGTTTTTCTCGAAAGAATGCGCGGAGCGTTTGACCTGCCCGGCCAGGGTGACACCCTGCGTGGTTGCCTGCAGTTCTTCAACGCTGTCCACGCACTGGTAGTCAAAACGGGTTGAGAGCCGGTGCTCCAGCCAGGCACGCATGGGAGTATCCGCCACCTGGACCCGCTGCACCAGCGAATTCACTCCGCTCGCCCGAGGCCGTTCAGGCTGCTGCCGAGAGATCGTTTCGTACTTCAGCGAGGTACCCAAATGGTGTGCATTCACCGACTGGGAAACTTTCAGAGCATGAGCCGCGGGGACCAGCATCACCAGCGCGAGGGGACGCAATACCCGTTCAATCGCACCGGACCATTGGGCGAAGTCCGGGTGCACCTGCAAAAGTTCGCCAGCGAACCGCAGCGTGCGTGGATCCAAACCGGTATCCTCGCAAATCAGCTGGCGTGCCGCGAGCAGATCATAGGGGAGGTTGGAGCGGCTGCTGCGCAGCGCGTTCATGTCCCGGTTAACCTCAGCGACGGCGGCGGCCGCCTGAAGACGCTGCGAACTGGCATCTCCCAGCGTTTGCTCCAGGCGCTGTTTTTCCTCGGTGCTGGACTCAAGCAACCGGGTGCATTCGGCCACGAGTTCAGCGAACTGCGCGGCATCTTCGGGCATGGCCATGAGGGCCGTAGCCAGCTTGCGCTGCACACTGGCACGGTCGGCCCTGATATTCTCAAGCCCGGTGAGAGCGGCGGACAGTTTGGTTTCCAACAGCGATAGTTGCAGCCCGCCACGCTGTTCTACCTGAGCGCGCAGGGTGTCGCAGGCCGACTCGGCCGCGTCCAGCTCCTCGGTCGCCTCAGCCAGCTGGCGTTGCAGGGTGCCGTGGTGGCTGCGGCCGTCATCAATCGCGGCTACTGTCAGTTCACGGCGCCAGGCATGGGTGAAATCATCGAGATGATCCAGCAGGGACTGCACCTGATCGGCGCGCTGCGCTGAGTGCTCGTACTTGGTATTCGCGGCCCGCAGCGGGCTGAGGTGCTCGACCTGGCGCCGTGCACGCAACACCGCCTCATAGGCCGCGTTCAGCTCGGTGAACTGATCCACCGCAGAATCCGCCTTCGCGAACGTTCCCGGCTCGTCAAGCATGAATTTCCGGAAGAGCTCATCAAGCGAACCGAGGTTCTTGGCCGATTGAGTTTTGTGCAGCAGCAGCGCCGCGCGCTCGCCGGAGAGCCCCAAGGCGCGGGAGATGCGGTGCGCAAAACGTGAGTGTTCCGAATCCACGGTTGCTTCCGGGAAGGCCGCTTTGAGTTCGCGTACCTTCAGCCCGTTCGCGGCGTAGGCTTCAAGCTCCGCAAGGCCCAGGGCCTCGCCGGTGAGCAGGGATAAATCCTTGACATCAGCGGGATTATTATCCCCGGCCTTGACGTGGAACAGTTTAACCAGCGTCTGGGTTTGCGCCTTGCCGTTCGAATAACGCAGCAGGATTCCGGACCAGGTGGCTTTGGGCCTCAGGTACTGGCTGGTGATTTCACCGGTTTCTTCATCTGCACTGCGCCGCCAGGCGCCACGCACGTACGTTAGCACCGAACGGTCCGCGGAACGGGTGCTGCCATCGGCTGCCGCCGCGTTGAAACGGGTTTTGCCGCGCGGGGTGAGCACCGCGCTGATGGCATCCACCAGGGACGACTTGCCGGAACCGGACTCGCCGGTCAGCAGGAAACCCTTGCGTGGAATCTGCACCGAATGCAGGCCGGAGAAGGTGCCCCAGTTGGCGAGTTCTAGATGTTCAAGCCGCCACTGGCCTGCTGGCAATGCTGCGCTCACTGGTCTTCCTCGGTTTCCACATCATCAAATTTGTCTTGCCGTGCGAGCCGTCGGTATTCGTCCTCGACGGCGCGGATCTGCTCCGGTGAGAAGATCAGGCGCAGGATCGGTGAAACTTCAAACCGGTCGGGCACGCTGGAAGAGAGCAGCAAGCTGTGTTTGAGCATCTTGGTCCAGGCGGAACTCACCCGTTTGAGGAACCCGGCTTCATCGGTGGACTCTGCGGAACGATAGCTGTTCAGATGATCAAATACCTCATCACGGCCGACAAATACGCGCTGGGTGTTAGAGCCGCGCAGAAGCTCGCGGCGCAGATACAGCAGCATTGCGGTGTCCAAAAACGTCAGGGCCATGGTGCGGACCACCTGCGGAGCCCCAGCCTCCAAGGAGGCGTTGCGGACAAAAGCCACACCCTGCGTTTCGTCCAACACCAGGTCGAGGAACATGTCTGCAAGCCGGGAACGGAGCGCGGTGGTGTCCGTGAGCAGCACTCGCCACGCTTCGGAATGGCGTTCCGCTGAGACATACGGCCCCTTGACCAACTGCACCAAAACCTTGCGGGAAGCCGCGGAGAGTTCGCCGGTGTCTTCGGGCCATAGCCGGGCATCACGGTTTGCCGTGTCTTCGATTCCTGCGGTGGTGAACGTTGGCTCGCTCATACGATCTTCTCCTGGAAGAGGAAGCGGGGGACGGTGGCTTGGCGGGTGATTTCGGCGCTGACCCAGCTGACCGGTTCCGGTGTGCCGCTGACGGTCTGCGCATGCGATTCGGCGAGCACCAGCAGGCCGACAACGCTGGCGATTCCCTGGGTCGCAGGGTATTTTTCAAGGATCTCGGCGATGGTGGCCGAACCCTGGGCTTCGAGCACGGAGTTGATATTGTCTGTGATTTCGGTGAAATCAATTTCCGAAGCGCGCACGGATTCACGCAAGGCTTGCAGGTCAGCGGTGCCTGAAGAGTGAATGACCAAGGCTTCACTTGTTTGGGATTCCGACGGATTGTGCAGCTTCATCGCGCTGGGCGAGGACGTTTGCAGGCCGGTGAGCGGCAGCTCGAACCCCAGTTTGGTGAAGGGCCGCAACGTCGCAGCGGCTGTTAAGGCAGCAGACATGGTGCTTCGCAGCTGTCGATGCACCTCGCGGTCTTCGGCGAGTTCTTCGGACTGGACAAATCGCCGCAGGCTTCGGCCCAAGGAGGTCATCACCATGCTGATTTCAGCGCTGGAGTCCTGCATGCCGGGCAACAGGTCGCGCAGCGCCATCCGTTGAGTTTCATTGAGTTTGCGGGCGAAGGGACGGCTGAGCAATTCATCAATGTCATCGTCTACCGCGACCGTGCGTTCGGGATCAAGCAACAAGGCATGGAACGCGGAGAAAGACCGTCCGGCATCGGATTCCGCCAGCAGGTCGACACCCCGGAAAATATCATCCAAGACGCTGCCGCGGGAGGCCGGTTCCTCAACCAACTTAACGCGCAGCGAGCGGTTGATGGTTTCCAACTCCGCACGGACCCGCGCAAAGTCTTCGGGAAGCTGGCTGGCTAGCGACAGGATGTCCATGGCCGCATCAACGGCGCCTTGCTCATCAATATCCGTGGTTTCACCGCGTGTGAGTGCTTCAATCCTGGCGTCCAGGGCATCGCGCTGCGCGCGCAGCGCGTCCAACCGGCGGGAAATATCCGGGTCGGTGTCGATATTCAAGGTCCGGACCCGGGAAACGATGGTGGAGAGGCGGGACTCCGTGACGGAGGTCCGCGGAACTGCAAGATCCTCGATGAAACGCAGGGCGGTTAACGACCCGTCGCTGAGCTCATAAAGTTCCTCGCGGGCATCACCGGGGCGGCGGACAAGGTAGCCGTCGGAAAGCCATGCTCGAATGTAGTTCGCTGCGGTTTGCGGCAGGTCGAAACCGCGGTCGCGAAGCTCATCAAGGTCTGCGTCCACCGCCTCGATCAGTTCTGGGGCGGCGATTTGCCGGCGTTGGCGCGAAAACCTGGCTCCCAGCACACCAAATGCCACGGGTGCGTTGTCTGCGCGAAGCAAACCCCATGCCGGGCTTTCGGCCAGTAAGCGGCGAGCGGTGAGGGCGGCTTGGACTGCGGACATGTATTACAGCGTAGCTAGTGGCAGTGGCAATGGGCTATTTTGCGCAGGGTGTGAAGACGCTAGGACTCTTTGGCGCCCACGGTGGAGGCGCGAACCACCAATTTGGGGGTGAAAACAAACTGTTCGCGGACCGCATCCTCGCCCGCCTCGGCCTCGCGCAAAAGGACATCAACCGCGGTCCGGCCAATCTCGGCTGCGGGCTGGCTGATGGTGGTGATCGGCACGATGGCGGACTCGGCAAAATCGATGTCGTCGTATCCAACCAGGGCGATGTCCTGTGGAACCTGGATCTTTCCAGACATCACAAAGGCCTGAAGCAAACCCATGGCCAGCAGGTCATTGGCCGCAAAAACTGCGTCGGGCCGGGACTCCGGATCCATGGCCGCAATACGTTCGCCGACGGCCCGGCCTTCCAGCACGGTCAGTTTGTCCGTGGGAATGCAGTCCAGCACAGCGCCCTCGGTGGCGGCGATGACCTCGCGGGCCCCTTCCAAGCGGTGGCGTACCTGCTCGATTCGCTCGGGCCCGCCCACGTAGGCGATGCGCCTGCGCCCGAGCTCGATCAGGTGCGCCGCGGCCAGGCGTCCGCCGGCTACGTCATCTACCGACACCGAGGAAAAACTGCGGTCCCCGCTGCCGCGGTCGACCAGAACCACCGGGGTCCCTGATTCGCGCAGCCTCCAGAGCCGGCCGAGGTCTTCATGCATGGGAGAGATCAGGACCCCGGCGACGCGTTGCTCTTCAAACAGTTCAAGCAGCTGCTGTTCGATGCTCAGCGAGTTGTCGCTGGTCCCGGTCAGCACGGTATAGCCGTTTTCCAAGGCCCGGTGTTGAGCACCTTGGGTCACGTCCATAAAAAACGGGTTGCGGGTATCAAGGACAATGAGTCCAAAACTTCGCGAGTGCCCGGCGCGCAGTTGACGTGCTGCATCGTTACGGACGAATCCCAGCTTTTCAATGGCCGCGGTGACCTTGGCGACGGTGCGTTCTGCGACGACCTGCGGGCGGTTGAGCACATTGGAGACCGTGCCTACGGAAACCCCCGCCTCGGCGGCGACTTCCTTTACGCTCACGCTCACTGCCTTAACCCTGTCTTCCTTGGAAATGATCTTTCGAGAGTATATCGTCTTGGCCTTGGGTAATTCTTGGGCGATTGAAGTTTTCCCAACACACATGCTCTATTTCTTGGTCATTTTTCCTTCTAGTAAATCCGCTTACCACCTGCCAAATGCTGCAGGGTTAAGTTTCAATACCGTCAGTTCCGCAACCTTTGCATGGGACGTAACAAACTCAGGCCTTGAGCAAAACGATCAACATTGCGACCAAGATCGATGGCACGAGAGCGGAAAATATCCTCGGTGATTCCCGAACAATGCGGGGTCATCAGGACGTTGGGAAACTCGGACAGCGGATACTGCGAGGGCTCGCCGTAGTCACCGGCCTGAGGATAGTTCCACCACACGTCCAAGGCTGCTCCACCGATGATTCCCGAACTGAGGGCTTCATAGAGGTCTTTTTCCTTGATGATCGGACCGCGTGCCACATTGATAATCAGGCCCTCTGGGCCACGCAGGGGTAGATGCTCCTGGGCAATGAGTGCATGCGCCTGCGTTGAAGCCTTCTTTTAGGGTTTCTCCTTGGCGGGGGAGCGACAAATCCGCGATGAGTTGAAAGGTTTCAAAAACCTTGTCCCGGATCACCTTTTCGCCTTGAATTTCCATCGACACCTGCTCTACACTCAATGAAGTCAGTTGAATTGAAACGATTCATTTTCAATTCACAGGGCAGGGCTTCACCGGCCCGATCGAATGCACTGAACGGGGAAGGCCGAGTTTCATGCGAGTTTGTTTCCAACTTCAGGTCAAGGTTGACCGCATTCAGGAGTACACCCGCCGCCACGCGGCTGTTTGGCCGCAGATGCTCCAAGCCATCAACGACGCCGGGCGGAAAAACTACTCCCTGTTCCTGCGCGAGGACGGCCTGCTGATCGGTTACTACGAGACGGAAGACGACCAAGCCGCGCAGGCGGCGCTGGATGCGGATCCCCGCACCGCAGCCTGGGAAGCGGACATGGCCGACTTTTTTGTCTCCCTGGATGGCCGAGCCGACCAGGGCGCACCGCGGTTGCGCGAAGTCTTCAACCTCGAAGACCAGCTGACCGCCACCGCCAACGCGGCGAACTGAACACCACACCACAAATTTTCCCCGCACGTACCAACGCAAGAGAAGAACGGAGAGATCCATGGGCGCAAAGCTGAGTCCCGAGATCCTAACCACCCTTGAACGCCTGGCCATCGAGGTTCCTTCCTGGGCCTATGGCAACTCCGGCACCCGCTTCAAGGTCTACGGCACCCCGGGAACCCCGCGTGATGCCTTCGAGAAGATCGCCGATGCCGCAGAGGTCAACCGCCTGACCGGGCTGGCACCGTCGGTTGCCCTGCATATCCCGTGGGACAAGGTGGAAGACTTCTCGGTTCTGCGTCGCCATGCCGAGGATCTGGGTGTCCAGCTGGGCACCATCAACTCCAACACCTTCCAGGACGACGACTACAAGTTCGGTGCGCTGACCCACGAGGATCCAAAGATCCGCCGCAAGGCAATCGACCACCACCTTGAGTGCATCGACGTCATGAACGCCACCGGATCACGTGATCTGAAGATCTGGCTGGCCGAGGGTTCCAACTACCCGGGCCAGGCCGACATGCGCGGCCGCCAGGACCGCTTGTCCGACTCGTTGGCAGAGATCTACGCCGGCCTGGGCGACGAGCACCGCCTGGTGCTGGAGTACAAGTTCTTCGAGCCGTCCTTCTACCACACCGATGTTCCGGACTGGGGCACCTCCTACGCCCAGGTCGCCGCGCTGGGTGAGAAGGCAATGGTTTGCCTGGACACCGGGCACCACGCACCGGGCACCAACATTGAATTCATCGTGATGCAGCTGCTGCGCCTGGGCAAGCTTGGCTCCTTCGACTTCAACTCGCGCTTCTACGCAGATGACGACCTGATTGTCGGCACCGCAGATCCGTACCAGCTCTTCCGCATCATGGCCGAGGTGCACCGCGGTGGCGGCCTTGAGGTGGATACCCCCATCAGCTTCATGCTCGATCAGTGCCACAATGTAGAAGACAAGATTCTTGGACAGATCCGAAGTGTGCTCAATGTGCAGGAAATGACCGCCCGCGCCCTGCTGATCGACCGGGTTGCCCTCACCGAGGCGCAGCTTTCCGGCGACGTGCTCAAGGCCAACGAGATCTTCATGGACGCCTACTACACCGACGTCCGCGGCGAACTGGCTGCATGGCGCGATTCGCGCGGCCTGCCAGCTGACCCGATGCAGGCATTCCGCACCTCGGACTACCAGTCGACCATCGAAGCCGAGCGCGCCGGTGGCGTCCAGGCCGGTTGGGGAGCCTAAAAATGACTACCGTTGCAAAGAAGCGCGGCATTACCGGTTGGAAGGCCACCATTGCGGTGGCCATGAGCAACTACATCGAGGCCGGCGCGATTATCGCCCTGGCCACCAGCCTGAGCCTGTGGCAGAGCGCCTTTGGTTTTGACGACGCGCTGGTTGGCGTCATCGCCGCGGTCTCCGCGAATGCCTTCGGCGCCGCCTTGGGCGCGCTCATCGGCGGTCCGCTGTGCGACCGCCTGGGCCGCAAGTTCATCTACACCTATGACCTGATCGTGTTCATGATCGGCGCCCTGATGATCACCTTCACCTCGGGGACTGCCCTGCTGGTGATCGGCGTGATCCTGATGGGCATCGCCGTGGGTGCCGGTGTTCCGGCTTCCTGGACCTACATTGCCGAAGAGGCCCCCAGCGAGCACCGCGCAGCCCACGTGGGCACCGCGCAGCTGGCCTGGTCGGTTGGCCCGGCGATCGGTTTCGCGCTGGCAATCCTGGTTGAACCATGGGGTGTCAACGGATCGCGTGTGATCTTCTTCCACCTGTTCATCATTGCCGCCGTGACCTGGTGGGTCCGCCGCGGCCTGCCGGAATCGACCCGGTGGAAGGAACAGCGCCAGGCGGAAATCGCCGCCGGCACCAAGATTTCATTCTTCTCCGGCATGCGCGGCCTGCTGGCCGACCGCCGCAACTGGACCGCGCTGTTCTTCCTGCTGGGTGTCTACGGCCTGTGGAACACCGTTGCAGGCCAGGCCGGCATCTTCCAGCCACGTGTGTACGAGGCAGCCGGTGTGGAATCGGCAACCCAGCAGAACCTGTTGCAGGTGCTGGTGTGGGTGCTGACGGCGGTTGCCACCTACTTCGGTTTCATGAAGTACGGGGACAAGGTTTCGCGTCGTTGGCTGTACTTCGCCGGCGCCGCGCTGGGTGTGGTGGCGTGGGTTGTGCTGATCTTCGCCCCTCCAGGTGCTTTCTCCCTGCTGTTCTACGCCGTGGCGTGGGGCATCTCGGCCGGTATCGGCGCCCAGGCGTTCTACGGGCTGTGGACCGCTGAACTGTTCGCCACCCGGTACCGCGCCAGCGCCCAGGGTGTGCTGTTCATGCTCGCCCGCGTCCTGGTCGGCCTGCTCTCCCTGGTCTTCCCGGTCCTGCTCACCAGCATGGGCTTGGAGAAGCTCGGCCTGCTGATCATCGGCCTGCTGGTTGCAGCACTGCTCATCGGCACCATCTGGGCCCCGGAAACCCGCGGCAAGACGCTGGAAGAAATCGAACTCGAGCGCTACGGCTATGCCGAGCGCGCTACCAAGGCCTAGTCGCTGAGGAAGTAAGTAGGGCTGTGGTTTTGCGATGCAAATCCACAGCCCTACTTTCAGTTAAACCAGAGTGTATCCACCATCGATGATGTAGGTCTGCCCCACCACGTAGGAGGACTGTTCACTAGCCAGGAACGTTAGCAGTCCACCGAGTTCCTCGGGTTGGCCCATCCGGCCTGCGGGGATCTTGCCGATCCAGTGGGCAGCCTTTTGCGGATTCTCAGCGACAAAATCTTTGGTCATGTCAGTGGCGAAGTAACCGGGAGCGATTGCATTAACCCGGATTCCCAGCGGCAGCCATTCAATTGCAGCGCTCTTGGTGAACATTGATACCCCGGCCTTGGAGGTGTTGTACGCCGCTTGAGTCTGTGGAATGTTGACTGCGAAAGCAGACATCGAGGAGACATTCACGATCGAAGCACGGTGCTCCCCTCCGCGGGCTTGATGGCGCTTGGCAAACTCGCGCGCCATGAGGAAAGTGCCGGAAAGGTTCACCTGCATCAGCTTGTTCCACACATCGAGGCTGGTTTCAAGCAGCTCGGTTCCCGAGGTAATTCCTGCGCTGTTGACCAGAATGTCAGCTTCGCCAAGGCGCTGAGCAACTTCAGCCAAGGTTTGGGTCACCCAATTTTCGTCCGTGATATCTACCCGCAAGCCAATGCACTGCGTACCGCTGTGTTCCTGTAGGCCAGCGGCCGCCTCGGACACCGAGTCAAGCAAATCAAGGAGCGCGACGCGGGCTCCCTGCTCCGCTAACACGGTGGCCATGGACAGTCCTAGCCCCCTGGCTCCGCCGGTGACTACGGCAACACGACCGGCAAGCTCGGCTGTGCGCACTATCGCTGTTCCCTTCGTGCAAGGTTGAGCTCGGCTACCCGAGATGCCCACTGAGCGCGTACCTCATAAGCTGCATGCAACTCGGGATCTGGTGTGAAAGATGCATCGATCTGCACTTCATCGGCAACGATGTCCGCCAAGCGGTAGGCTTGCACCGCATAACCGGCTAGGTAGGAAGCTCCTTGCGCCGCGCCATGTCCACTGCGCGGGCGGTGCACCGGGATACCGGTTACGTCGGCTTTGATTTGCAACCACATGGCCGACTTGGCTCCACCGCCGGTGGCAAGGATACGATCCACCGGATAACCATGTTGCTGAATCGTGCAGACATCTTCGGCCAGTGCCATGGAGTTTCCTTCCATAGTGGCCAGCATGATGTCATATCCGTCGGTGGCTAGATCTATGCCGTCGATGATTCCCCGTGCCTCGGGGTTCCACCGCGGGGTGCGTTCCCCGGCGAGTGAACTGATCACTGTCAACCGTGACGGGCGTTCGCGCGAAGCCAGCTCTGCAACGTTTCGCAGGTCCTGAGACGCGTCAAGCCTGTTGACCCAGTCGATCGCCGCACCCGCAGTAACCTGGGCGGTGATCAACAAGTCCACCCCTTCAATGCAATGCCGTGCATGAATGAAACCTGGGACCGTCGTGCCGGGTTTCACTGCCAGAATAGCCACATTGGAGAAACCGGTCATTTCCACCAAGGGCCCGCCGAGACCCAAGACACCTGCTTCGATGGCTGAACCCACCGAATCGATGGCGCCAGCTGCTACCTGGGCTCCCGCAGTGATGCCAGTGAGTACTGAAGCTTCAGCGGTGACCTGTCCGACGATTTGGCGGCAAGGAACAACCTCCGGCAGCAGGTCAACGCCCAGACCAGCTTGAACCAGCGCGGGAGGGAAAGCGCCCGTGGACTCGTCGAAACCTTGCATCAGCGAGGCAGAGCTGTCATCCAACGTGAACTGCCCGGTCAGTTGGGCAACGATAAAACCGTTGGCGGTGAGCACCGCGCTGGTACGCTCGGCGATCTGCGGGCGTTCACGTAATAACCAGGGAAGCTTTGCGGTTCCGAAAAAGGCGTCCGCCCCATTGCGTCCTCCGGCCTGCTCTGCAATTTGTGCGGCGTCTGCTTGGGCACGGCGGTCGAGCCAAGTCAGCGCGGGACCCACTGGCAGGCCTGCGGCATCGACAGGAACTAGCGTGGGTGCTTGCGAAGTGACTGCCAGAGCGCGTACGGTGTCTTTTTCGAGCACTGAGGGCAACAACTGGCAGATGGCTTCCCACCAGGCCATGGGATCCTGCTCTGCGCCGCCGTCACGATCGGTGGACGTTGGGTACGGGGCAGCGCCTTCGTTAACGAGTTTTCCGTGTGCATCGGTAGTGACGACTTTGACGGAGCTGGTTCCGACGTCGATGCCAAGAAATACTTCACTCATGCCTGTGCCTTTGCAGATTCGGTTAGCGGAGCTAGCAGCGGCTGCCCATTGAGGAAACGTGCCAATTCGGTAGCAGTGCCGCGGGCGGCACGGACAGCTGTCTGCGTGCTAGCACCGGCAATATGCGGGGTCATCACCACATTCAGTCCCTTTGCGGCGGCCTCGAAAATCGGATGGGAAAAGTCCACCGGCTCGGTGGGAAACACGTCAAAAGCTGCGCCGGCCAGCTGGCCGGTTTCGAGCGCCTCGGCTACTGCGTCATAGTCTACAAGCCCGCCGCGCGCGGCATTCACCAAATAGGAGCCACGCGGCATCAGGCTCAGTGACCGTGCATTGATGACGTGGGCGGTCTGTTCGTTCAGCCTGGCGTGGATTGAGACAACTTGGCTGCGGCTAAGCAGCTCTTCCACACTCTGGACACGTTCAACAACTCCTTGAAGTGCCTGTTCTGGAAGGAACGGGTCATAAACCAGCACGGTGGCGCCCATGGCATGCAGCGCGGTGGCAAGTCGAGAACCGACGGCGCCTGCACCGATCAAGCCAATGGTTGCTCCTTCGACTTCAAACCCGACTTGGTCTGCCCGGTAGAAGGACCCCTCCCAGATGCCGTTTTCCAATGTGCGCTGAGTCGCCGGAATGCGTCGCAAGACAGCCAAGAGCAAACCCAGGCTCATTTCAGCCGTGGCCGGGCCGTTACGTCCGGGAACGTTGCAGACGGTCACGCCGTGTCGTTCGCAAGCTTCCAAGTCGATGTTGCTTGGGCCGCCTCGGGACACACCGATGAATTTCAGCTGTGGACTAGCGGCTAGTACCTTCTCAGTGACGGGGGCCAGCTGCGTGACCATTGCGTCGCAGCCAACTAGTGCGTCGATCAACAGCTGTTCATCACCGGAGGCTTCGTTGACATTTCCCACCGCTGCGAAGGGGACATCAGGCCATGGTAGTTCGAGGGTTTTGACCTGCAGCTCGGTATCGAGTGCAGCCTGCAACTCCTCGCTAAACAGCTGAGGGAGGATAAACCGATCGCCGGCGGCTAGAACGGTAGTCATGGTGCTCCTTCTTAAGTGGAAACTAGGTGGAAACTTTATGATTGGGATATGGCTAATTTGATGACCGAAGACAGGGAACGTTGGATCCTCTCCGCACTAAGCGAATACGGCTCCGTTTCCCTGGCATCTGCTTCCCTGTCGCTGGGCGTCAGTGAGCAGACGGTTCGACGTGATGTCATGTCGTTGGAACGTCAAGGTCTAGCGCGGCGGGTGAGAGGTGGAGCCCAATCAACGGCCCCTGTGAGTTTTCGTGGCCGCGAAGCGAAAAATACGGAGCAAAAGCGCCTTATTGCCGCGAAGCTGCTGCCCTTGGTTCCGCGTCAAGGGATCATTGCCATTGATTCCTCCTCGACGATGTCCTTGCTTGCCGAGATGATTCGCGATGCCACGGACCTGACGGTAGTGACCAACGGGGTGCAAACCCTGCGCGCCCTGCAGGACAAGCCTGGAATTGAGGCGTTGCTGTTGGGAGGGAAGCTCGATAGCCGTGGCGATTCATTAATCGGGCCGTTGGCAGCGCGTTGCGCCAGCGGGTTTGGGTACTCGATGTTTTTTGCGTCGCAGGCTGGGCTGCATCAGCAACGCGGAGGTTTCGACGACACTTTGGAAGAGGCACACATCAAACAGACCTTTGCTGAATGCTCAGCGCAGGTGGTTGTAGGTGTCGACGCGAGCAAACTGGACCAGTTGTCACTGGCCCAGTCGCTGGAAACCTCAGCCATCCACACTCTGGCCACGGACCTCGATCCACAGCACCGGGCGTTGGATGGCATGCGTAAGCTCATTCCTCGGGTTATTTAATTCGCTCGGCGGACTCGGCGGTGGACACCGCATACTTGGCCAGCGCGTCCTGATCTACCTTCATTACGAAGGTCAGGGCGAAGCCAATGAGATAGGTGCATGCCAAGACGATGACGGTGGCCGCGGTGCCCAGCCAACCCCACAAGAGGGTGACCAATAGGGAACCGACAAACTGTGAAAGCCCTGCCGACAAGTTCAGCAGTGCCACGGCCTCGCCACGGTGTTTCGGTTCCAATGCCGGCATGAGTGCCGACAACGGCACGTACGCTGCGATGGCGATACCTAAGAGGATCACCCCGAAAGCGGCAATCCATGGAATTGGCCCAACCAGGGCAGGGACAAAATACATCACCAAAGTGGCGATGAACATGCCGATACTGCCGAACCAACGAATGGTTCGAATCCAGCCAAGCTTGTCACCCAAGACGCCCCACATGAGGTTTGTGAAGATGGTGACGAGGTACACCAGTCCCCAGAGGCTCAGCCATTCGCCCTGTTCAAAGCCGATGTCGCGCACGAATACGATAGGCAGCATCACGATAAAGGCGTAGAGCGAGATCTGGTTAATGACGCGCTGGATCATGCCATAACCCAGCTGTGGATTGTGGAAGGGCAGCGAGATTGTGTGCCGCAGTACACCCAGCAACCCGGTCATGGTGCGTGGCCCTTGAACTTCGGGGCCCTTGCCGTCAACCATGAAGTAGGCCAGCAATCCGCCGACTGCGATGAAAATGCAAGCGGCCCACATGGTGGTGACCTCACCGATCAAAGGGATCGTCAGGCCTGGTAGGTATGAACCGAAGACTCCGACACCCACTGAATACGATGCCCAGAACCAGCCCATTGCGCTTGAGAGTTTGTTCTGTGGCGCGGCATAGGAAATCCAGACCACGAACCCGTACACGAACATGGGATAGGCAATCGCACGGATGGCGTACATGAGCATCATCATTGGATAGTTGTGAGCCATGATTCCAAAAAACAGGAAACCGGCGTGAAAGACGATCCAGCCGATGGTCGCAAGACCCATGATGCGTTTGGGAGTGTAGTACTCGGCTAATACGCCCGATGCGAAGGCCGCGATCGCAACGATGAAACCGTACACGGTGAAGAGGGTGCCAACCTGAGAGGTGGAGAACCCTTGGGAAGTGACGAGGTAGTCCGAGAGGAATGCTTGTTCTAGGCCGTCGCCGGTCATGAAGAAGGCAATTGCGACGTAACCCCAGATGAGTGCCTTAGATAAGCCCATGAAGTTACGCGCAGGGGAGGGGGAAAGTGTCACCTGTGTTCTCCTTTGAATCTCTGGTGCCGAGTGTAGTGTGCAAAAAAGCATCTTGTAAAAAGATGTAAGAAATTGTCAGAAATGTCAAGAAGGAAAATTGTGCTTTGACGGCGTCGAGTTGTGGCGATGTGCCGAATCGGACAAGCTTAGGGCATGTCAACTAGTGGATCACTGGGCGCGCAACAGCGTCGACGCGTCATTCTGGAATGGTTAGAAAATTCAAACGAGGTGCGCCTGAATCATGCCGCCGAGCACTTCGGGGTCTCGGAGATGACGGTGCGTCGCGACCTGGCGGACCTGGAAGTGGAAGGGTATGTGCGCCGCGTGCGCGGCGGTGCCATGAAGATCACCGGGCCGCGCCGGTATGCGGTGCGCAGTGCTCAACATCGAGAAGCCAAGGAAGTGATTGCGGCTAAGGCGGTGACGCTGCTCCCGGATGCCGGCGGGGTAGCTTTGGATGCTTCGTCGACCTCGGGGCTACTGGCGCAGGCGTTGGAACCAGCGACTGGATTATTGTTGGCCACCAACTCTTACACGACATTTCGAGCCTTGCCGCGAGCCGAGGGCCAGTCGACAATCCTGATTGGCGGTGAGCTCGACGAGCTTACCGATAGCTTCGTGGGTCCGGTTGCTTGCTCCTGCGCTTCGTCATTCGGGTACAAAACGTTTTTCATGGGAGCTAGTGGTGTGGATGTGGAGTCCGGCATGATGGACGTCTCGCTGGCCGAGGTTCAGGTGAAGCAGGAGTTCGCCCGCGCCGCGGACAGGGTTGTTGTGCTTGCGGATTCTTCGAAACTTTCGCGACGCGACGCTGTGCGTTGTTTGGGGTGGGGTGAGGTGGACGTACTAGTCACCGAGCTTGAACCGCATGACCCGTTGCTGGATCCGTTCCGGAAGCTCGTGGAAATTTTGTGAACGATCTTGCGAAGCGTGTTAGATTTTGTGATAATTAACAATTAGTTACACAACGTGAAAACGAAGGACACCTCATGGCTAGCACCGCGACACGTACCGCCGCACAGGAACTGATCGAGCGCTCAAACCGCTTGGGCGCTGACAAGAAGAACACCAACTACGCCGGCGGCAACACCTCGGCCAAGGGCACTGCCACCGACCCGGTCACCGGGGAAGAGGTCGAGCTGCTCTGGGTCAAGGGATCCGGCGGAGACCTGGGCACCCTGACCGAACAGGGCCTGTCCACCCTGCGCCTGGACCGCATGCGTTCGCTGGTCAACGTCTACCCGGGTGTTGAGCGTGAAGATGAAATGGTCGCTGCCTTCGATTACTGCCTGCACGGCAAGGGCGGTGCCGCGCCGTCCATCGACACCGCCATGCACGGCCTGGTGAACGCCAACCACGTGGACCACCTGCACCCGGATTCGGGTATCGCGATTGCCACCTCGGCCAACGGCCGCGAACTGACCGAAAAGATCTTCGGGGACAAGGTTGCGTGGGTTGACTGGCGTCGCCCGGGCTTCCAGCTGGGCCTGGACATTGCCGCCATCAAGGAAGCAAACCCGCAGGCAGTGGGCTGCATCCTCGGCGGCCACGGCATCACCGCCTGGGGCGAAACCAGCGAAGAGTCTGAGGCGAACTCGCTGTGGATCATTGACACCGCGGCCGCCTACATCCAGGAGCACGGCTCCGCAGAACCTTTCGGTCCGGTAGTCGCCGGTTTCGAAGCACTTGAGGAAGCTGAGCGCCGCACCCGCGCCGCCGCCTTGGCGCCGACCATTCGCGGTTTGGCCAGCACCGACAAGCCAATGGTCGGCCACTTCACCGACGATTCGCGGGTGCTGGACTTCCTGTCCCGTGAAAAGCTGGCCGGCCTGGCCGCCCTGGGCACCAGCTGCCCGGACCACTTCCTGCGCACCAAGGTCAAGCCAATGGTGCTGGACCTGCCAGCCGGTTCCACGGTTGAAGAGCAGCTGGCCCGCCTGCAGGAACTGCACCTTGAGTACCGCGCGGATTACCAGGCGTACTACGAGGCTCACAAGGATGAGAATTCCCCAGCCATGCGCGGTGCCGATCCGCTGATCGTGCTGGTTCCGGGTGTCGGCATGTTCTCCTACGGGGCGAACAAGCAGACCGCTCGGGTGGCCGGCGAGTTCTACCTGAACGCCATCAACGTGATGCGCGGCGCCGAGGCGCTGTCGACCTACACCCCGATCTCCGACGCGGAGAAGTTCCGCATCGAGTACTGGGCGCTGGAAGAAGCCAAGCTGCAGCGTATGCCGAAACCCAAGTCGCACGCCGGGCGTATTGCCCTGGTGACCGGGGCCGCTTCCGGCATCGGCAAGGCAATCGCCACCCGTTTGGCCGCCGAGGGCGCCTGCGTGGTTATTGCAGACTTGGATCTGGCCAAGGCCCAGTCCGCCGCGGCGGAGCTGGGCAACTCGGATGTCGCCATCGGCGTGGCCGCCAACGTGGCGGATGCCGCCGCGGTGCAGGCCTCGATTGACGCGGCCGTGCTGGCCTTCGGCGGTCTGGACCTGGTGGTCAACAACGCCGGCCTGTCGCTGTCCAAGTCGTTGCTGGACACCACCGAGGCGGATTGGGACCTGCAGCATGACGTGATGGCCAAGGGCTCATTCCTGATCTCCAAGGCCGCCGCCAAGGTGCTCATTGAGCAGAAGCTGGGCGGAGACATCATCTACATCTCCTCCAAGAACTCGGTTTTTGCCGGTCCGAACAACATCGCCTACTCGGCCACCAAGGCAGACCAGGCTCACCAGGTTCGCCTGCTGGCCGTGGAACTGGGCGAGTACGGCATTCGCGTGAACGGCATCAACCCGGATGGCGTGGTGCGCGGCTCAGGCATCTTCGCTTCGGGTTGGGGTGCCAACCGCGCCGCCACCTACGGCGTGGCAGAGGAGGATTTGGGCCAGTTCTACGCGAACCGCACCATCCTCAAGCGTGAAGTGATCCCGGAAAACATCGCCGACGCGGTATTTGTGCTCACCGGCCCGGAACTGACCCGCACCACCGGCCTGCACATCCCGGTTGACTCCGGTGTGGCCGCGGCATTCCTGCGATGAGCCATCTAGTACACGGTGCCCCGGTCGCCGCGGTGGACCTGGGAGCCACCAGCGGCCGGGTCATGCTCGGCGAACTTATCGACGGCAAGGTGCAGCTGCACCTGGTGCACCGATTCGCCAACGGCCCGGTGCCGCTGGCGAACCTGGAAGACGGGGCCGGGCCGGATGACCTGGCCTGGGACATCGACGAGTTGTGGACCCAGATCCGGTACGGCCTGAAGCTTGCCTTCGCGCAGCGCCCGGATATCGCCTCCATTGGCGTGGACTCATGGGCTGTCGACTATGCGCTGCTGGCTGCGGGCGAACGCCTGGGAGCGGTACGACACTACCGGGATCCGCGCAACGAACTGGCGGTCCCGCAGCTGGAAGCAAAGTTCGACCGGGCGGAAATTTTCGACCGCAACGGGTTGCAGTTCCTGCCGTTTAATACGGTGTACCAGCTTCAGGCTGAGCGTGCGCACACACGGTTGGCCGCGGCGGATACGGTGCTACTGGTCCCTGACTACTTCAACTGGTTGCTGACCGGAGTCGCCCGCAGTGAATGGACCAACGTATCCACCACCGGGCTGCTCAATCAGCGCACCGGCACCTGGGATGCGCAGCTGAGCGAGCATCTTGGGGTGGCTAACAAGCTGCCTGAGATCATCCACCCGGGAGAAGTTGTGGGCCGCTTGCGCCCAGAACTCGCTGAGGAACTGGGTGCCGGTCAATCGGTGCAGGTGGTGGCGGTGGCTTCGCATGACACCGCCAGCGCGGTGGCCGCCACGCCGCTGTCCAGCGCCCGGTCGGCCTATGTATCGTGCGGGACCTGGGGGCTTGTGGGTGTTGAGCTCCAGGCTCCGGTTCTCACCGAGAAGGCGCGCAGCGCAGGGTTCACCAATGAGCTCGGGGTGGACCAGAGTGTGCGGTTCCTCAAAAACGTGACCGGAACCTTCTTGCTCAGCGAATCGATCCGTTTCTGGAACGAGCAGGCGGCAGCCTCAGGGCAGGCAGAAACCAGCCTTGAAGAACTGTTGGTGCAGGCCGAAAAGCTTCCTGTTCCACCGGTGCTCATCGATCCGCAGGACGAGCGTTTCCTGGCTCCAGGGCAGATGCCGCAGCGTGTGGGTGAAGCGGTGCGTGACGCTGGAGGCCAGATTCCGGCGACCCGCGCCGAACTGATCCGGGTGATCATCGAATCGCTCGCTGCCAGCTTCGCCTCCCAGGCGTTTGCGGCGGCGGAATTTGGCGGTTTTGCGCCTCAGGCCATCCACATTGTTGGTGGTGGTTCGCAAGGCGAGCTGCTGTGCCAGCGCACCGCAGATCATGCCGGGGTGCCGGTAGTTGCTGGACCGGTTGAATGCACCGCGCTGGGCAATGTCCTGGTGCAGCAGCGTGCCTCGGCTGGCTCCGAGGTGAACCTGGCAGACCTGCGCGAGCTGGTCAGCGCGTCGGTTCAACTCACAACGTACGTGCCGCAGAGCACTGCAAGTTTGGTCTAGATCCGTGTGGGCTTCTAGACCAACGTCGTTACATGTGATGGTGTGACGGCTTCGGGTCCACCACCTTTCGCACAACGAAAGGTGGTGGACCTTTTTACGTTGTGGGTCTGGAAACTGCTTTTGCCGCCGTTCAGCGCGAAACCAATTGCGTTGTTTCTGCGGAGCTGCAGCTGTCGGTGGCCACCGATAGGATCAAAAAGTGAAGATTCTGCTTTTATCGCTAAACACAGGTGCTGTGGCGCCATTTCTTACTGAGGCTGTCAGCGTTACTGACCGGGCGCTGAGGGTCGGCTACGCGCTCGACGCCCAAGCTGCTTACCTGGGGTTGCCGTTTGTGGAGGCGGAGCGTGAGCGGATTTGTTCTCTTGGATACGAGGTAGTTCCCTTGATGTTTCGCGAGCTGGCACCCGCGCAATTGGACGCCGAGCTTGAGGCTCTGGACGCGATCTATGTGGCGAGCGGGAGCACTTTTGCGCTGTTGGAATCACTGAGGGTTACGGGAAATGACGAGATCGTCCTGTCGCATGTGAAGTCAGGATTGCCCTATATCGGCAGCAGCGCTGGTTCTATTATTGCCGGACCGGATGTTGCTCCCGCCACGTTGATGGATTCGCCGGAGGACGGTCCACTTCTGAATGATACAAAAGGTCTGGGATTGGTGAGTGCGACCGTCATTCCGCATGCTGACGGTAAGTTGCCGCCCTACCCTTCGGCGCTGATCGATCAGACGCTGGAAACGTTTGGTGCAGAGTATGCGTTGCAACTGCTGCGCGATGATCAAGCCCTGCTTGCTGATGAACAGGGGGAGTCTGTTATTTTCTCGGGTGTCTAACGGCTCGAGGCCCGGCCTTGGGCTTAAATGAACTGCTATCGTTGCATGCATTTCATTACAGCAAGACAAAGGAAGATGATTATCTGGTGGCCACATATATTACTCGGCAGAAAATCATCAATTGTCTGCACATTTCGCGTATGCAGCCTTATCTTGATGCCGTTGCAGGCAACCAAGATAAGGCTCTCAAGCTGTATCAATGGAATCTTGATCTGACTGCAGCGACACAGTCGATCATTGGTATTACCGAAGTAGTCTTGCGCAACGCCATGGATCGAGAGCTGCAAACATGGAACGTTGCAAATGGTGGTAGCGCAAGTTGGCTCCTTGCGGAGCCAGAAACCCCGCTACGCGCGTTGATTGCCGGCAAGAGAAATAGCGCTTTGAGCCGAGCGAGCAAAGAATCCATTGCCCGCGTTCCAAGTCATCGGCGATTCGGAGCCCCAGTGACCCATGACGATGTTCTCGCGCAGGTGATGTTCGGAATGTGGAAGGATCTTTTGCCCAATCATGCGCCCAACGCTGGAAACTCCCAGGAGAACAACAATCGCGAGCGGATGTGGAAGGACTGCCTCATCCATGCCTTCCCAAACGTTCAGGATGCTGACGGGTCTATGACCTACTGGCGCGTGAATCACATTCACGGGCTCAGAAACCGCGTTTCACACATGGAGCCACTATTCCAGATTGACGTGTTGGACGTGATTAGAGATTCATTGCGGATCATTCGCAGTATTGACTCGGATGTAGCCAATTGGGTCTCTGGAGGCAACAAAGTTCCAACAGTTCTAAAGAACCGACCGGTTTAAGATGGAAAAGCCTACAGACGCATACGTTCTGTAGACTTCCAAACTCATGATGAGGGACCTTGTCCTCACCTTCTGTGCTACCTACAGTACTCTCGTCAACCTATATCTCCAAGTTGTCTAAGTAGCTCGTCGCGTTCTTCGAGTATCTTTCTAGACTCCCTGCGTTAGCGGGTACCGTCCAATGAAAATTGCACACTTTCCTGTGGCAAGTGGACACGGTTGAAACTGCTCAGAGCTTAGGAATGCTATGGCCAGATTCTGGTGGGCATAGCATTCTCATCATGAGCTTGAATTCTTGCTGTCAGATGGCGCCACAGCCACTGAATGACTGTTTGTGAGTTCGGGGTCCTTGAGCCCTATAAGGACAACGAATGCAATCGCCGGAAGCACAATGAGCGGCAGTAATGCGTATTCCAAGCCGACGTTGTCTGCCAACGCACCAATAGCTGGGGATGCTAGGCCGCCGCATGAGACGGCTAACCCCAGCGTCACACCGCTCGCAGTCCCCATATGTCGTGGCAAATAGTCTTGCCCCAGGGTGACATGCAGTGAAAACGGCACATACAACACAACTGAAGCCAACGCGATGAAGATAAAGGCAGCTGGACCAGGAACCAGTAGCATTCCGGCAATGACTGGCACGGAGACCAGGTAAGCCCAGCGAAGTATTGACGTGCGTTGCCATTTTTTCGCTAGGTAACCGCCCAATGCAGTGCCAAACGCGCCACCCAAATAGAAAACAAAGAGCGAAGCGGCCGCGACAGGTTCACTCACTCCACGGTACTGGTGCATGAACAGGACGATGAACGAGCCCATGCCGACGAACACCACCGAACGCAGGATGATCGCTATTGAAGTGCGGATAAACCCGCGCCAGTCATCAATTCCGGAAACCTGTTTGGACGCAAGTCTCGCCGATGAAGGTGTGTAGACACTTCCAATAAGTGCTACCGCAAGCATTCCCGTCAGCGCTGGAACCATCAACAGTGGGCTAGCCCTGAGGCCGAAGACTCCAACGGTCGCAGCCACGGCCAAGGGAGCGATGGCAAAGCCAATATTGCCTCCAAGCGAGAACCATGACATGACGACTTGATCGTTACCACTGATCACTCGAGCTCGGCTCGCGCCAGCTGGATGATAGGCCGCAACACCGATCCCAGAAAGAGCGGCCATGAGCGAGGTTGCAATCAATGAATCGGCGAACGCGATACCGGCAACACCAAGGCCGCCAACAAAAATACTGACTGGAATCAGCCAACGCATCTGCCACCTATCGCCAAGTGCTCCAAAGAGAGGTTGGACAATGGATGATGCGAGAGAACTGGCCAGCACAATTCCTGCAGCGGCGGCGTAACTGTAGCCACGTTCGACAACCAGGAAAGGAACTAGCGCAGCGATGGCGCCTTGATAGAAATCAACCGTCACATGCGAGTACGCCAAGAGTCGTGCTCCGTGGCGAGCTGAACGGGAAACTGTAGAACTCATACCTAAATTTTCACGCGATACTGATACGTCGTACTTTCGCTAAACTGACATATTATGTCGAAAATCCGCCATCAGTCTGTTGCTCCCACTGAAACGCGTTTTCTCCTGCCCGGCGATGAAGTCACGCCGCATGTGCACGACGATAATCAAGTGATTTATGCCAGCTCCGGTGTGCTGGAGGTATTTGTCGAAAGCGGCACCTGGTACACCCCGTCAGTCCGTGCAGTGTGGGTGCCAGGAGGCATGATGCATCATTGGCAGGTGCACGGTGTGTCCACCGTGCATATGATCGGGATACCAACGTCTTTTGTACAGAATTTGGGCCACGAACCTTCACTAATCACGGTTTCTCCATTGGTCAGAGAGTTGCTGATCGCTTGCTCAAATCAGGGAAAATCTAAAACGCCCCAGGCTCGTCGGTTGCTTCAAGTACTAGGCGACCAGTTGGTAGCCTCTGACCATAATTCGAGCATGCTGCCGGTGTTCACCGACCTGCGTCTGGTCAGGTTGCAGGAAATTGTTGAGGCGGAGATGAGTCGAAACCTGACGCTGGCGGCCCTTGGTCGGGAGGTGGGGGCTAGCGAGCGGACATTGAACCGATTGTTCCGGTTGGAAGCCGGCATGAGTTTCGTGACCTGGAGAAACCAGCTACGGATGCATAGCGCGACTTTGCGACTTGCGGAGGGGCATAACGTGACCCGTGTATCGAACGAGAGTGGATTCTCTTCGCCAAGCGCATTCATCACAGCATTCAGGGCCGCATTCGGACGCACCCCGGGCTCCTTGTACCGTTGAGTAGTCCAAGTTCAAGAGCGCAGCTTTTGCATGTGCCGGATCGGGAGCGCCCGTTAGGCCCGTTTTACGGACACTTGCCTCGTCGCGGGACGCGCCTAGGGTCCTTGCCGCATGTACGTCGAAAATTCATGATGTGTGTATTTAGCGCCGCGCGGAGCCCCTTGGTGTGTTGGCTGATGCAAGGAACCAAATTGAGTTTCTAGTACGTCCGCGCGGTTCTTTTGGGCATGGCAAATTGAGTCTATGGGAGAACAAAGTTCGGACAGATCCCAATAGCAGACAGTCTAAAATGGGAAAGCCTACAGCTGCATACGTTCTGTAGACTCCCAGGCTCATATCGGTATGAGGAAGAGATCACGCTGATCACTGCGTCGTGGTTGAGCTTCGAAAAAATGCGGTGGGACGGCGCCCCTGATATGGCTTCCTGCATGCTTGATTACTTCTACCCGTTGATGGGGAACTGATTTCACCGGATGGTTCGGTTTGGGACTACGACTCGCCGGTGCGCCAGGATGTTCCGATGGTATGGAAATGTCTAGAATCAGCCTCATGACTCCGGGAATCATATTTCTTGGCTTTTTTCTTTTGAATAGTGGTGATATATTCACTAGAATGGGTATATTGCCCATGAAGAGAGTTGAAGGTCTGAAGAAGTTATCTTCTGTGTTGATGTCTGGCGTGGTCACCATTGCCCTTGTTATCGGTTCCTCAGCAGCTCATGCTTCTGAGAATGCTGATGCTGCTGATCAGCTGGTCTTACTGGAGCGGTTGGAGGAGGCGGCAGACCCATACGCTGAACTGGACGAAATGAGCGAATCTGATCAGGAAGCGCTGTTGCAGGAGTTTGAGGAAATGGAAGTGGAGAGGGTAGCTGAGATTTTTGCGCCCAACGGTGAAATTTCGGTTGCCTCCGCGGCTGAAGCTGGGGTGTTGGGTGTAGCGAGTCCCGCATATTCTGATATTGTTTGGTCATTTTTTGAAAAGGCCGCTTGCGTCATCCACGTAGATCTAGTGTCGTGTAACCGTGCTAGTTAGGACGCGAACAGTGCCTCAGCATCCGCAAAAAAGCTTTTCCCTAATTCGTTGCATAATGGCAAGGGAGACGCATACCGCCACTGCTACTGGAATGCCTTGATGACCATCAGCATTGGAGAGAACGGTGCTATGAAGATTGCTTCAAACCATGAAGCAATCCGTAACGGACCTGCGCGTGAGAAGAAGATGGATCTAGCCAACAACAAGACTGGTCGATCGGTCGGCAAGGCGCAGAAGACAGCTTCAAAGAGCAGTGCTAAGTGCAAGTCCTTGGCCAACCAGAACAAGCTGGTCACCCTCTAAAAATTGTTGAATGCGAGCATGAAAATTACTAAACAACTGTCCTTGAAGATTGTTTGCCTTGCTGCTTTTAGCCTGGTGATGACAGGCTGCGCGCAAGGCGGATCTTATGAGGGAAAGCTGATTTCTGAGGCTAAGCCCCATGGAAATATCGTTCTCCCTCAACGGGATCTACCGATGGAATCTTGGGAACACGTTGCCGTAGTGTGCCCGTATTCCTCGGCTTCTGCAGATCTGCCTGCTCCGATGAAAAGGGTGGTGGAACAGCTCGATACTGATTCAGGAGACCAGCGACAGTGGCTGGTCTTCGGGCAAGGGGATGATGCGCAGTCGGTTGAGTTGACCCGGTCGAAGGTTGATTTCTGCTCTGAAAACTTGGATTATTCGAAGGCATTCCCGGCTGATCAGCAATGGTCGGTTCAGGAAGGTCCAGAGGGAATCATGGAGATATCTCCTGCTTATTCGTCGGGAGCTTCCTCGTAAGAAGTCTTCTGATTCTTCTGAAAAGGCTGCCACCGAGCAATCGCTCACTGGCAGCCTTTTTGCGGCCGACGGGGAAAATTCCGAGGTTTCGTATTAGTTACCTTGAAATTCTCAACCTGTAGTCACTGGTGCTTGAGAAATGTTTTCTCATCATGGGTATCAGCGTCGTGATGTGGCTGACAAGCTAACGAGGAGGGAGGCTTAGTAAGCATCCAAGGAATAAACGTAATGAGAGAACCTAGAAAACTCTCATCAACTTATGCTTTCAGGGGTATCAAATGGGGCTAGTTGTTCGTCGTAGCGTCGGCCCAACTTGGTCCACGATTTGGTCCAGGATCCCGCTTCCTGGCGCGCCTAGAAAGTTTGGATCCAAGGCGCGTTTGAGTGCGTCTTGAGCGTCCGGAGCTCCAAACCCAAGTGAGTGAGCTAGGGCGGCATATTTGACCGCTCCTTCGAGAAGCAGCTGATCTCGTTCGTGGTTTTGATTTCCAGAATCGGCAGGAATTCGTCGCGGAGCGATGGTGGTCCCCTTTTTCCCTTCTGAGATAACGGTGCCTTCACGCTCAAGTTCTTTGTATGCACGTGCTACGACGCCGTTAGATAGCCCCAAATGTCCAGCTAGTCGCCGGATGGGTGGCAACTGTATCCCCGGCTGCAAAACACCAGTCAGGACCAGTTTGGTGATTTGATGCCGGATTTGCTCGTAACTTGGGACGGGGCTTCGGGTGTCTACTTCGAGTTCCATACGTCCGTCTCTTCAGCGTGGGCGTCGGCGGGGGTGCGCAGATTGATCGTATCTGAATCTGACTGAGTGTTGCCTAGCGCTGTCGTTCTGAAAATGTTTCGTGGCCTGATCCACAGCGGAAACAGTACTGCGCGCAGGCAAACCGCCATGCCCGCCGTGAATACTGCCAATCCGAGCAGTGAGCCAACAACATCGGCTTGGGCATTGACCGTGTAGTCATACCCGATGACATTCAAAGTAAAGATTTGAAGTCCAGGAAAGATGGAGCCGACAAGCATGATCTGTGCTCCCAGCGCTGCAAGCGCGATTCGTTTGGAAGTGAGAGCCCTGATCATCGAATCAACCCTTGCCGACACACCTGCGATTGACTGCCTCCGCGTCTGTACCCATTGGCAGGCGCATGCCAGCGCTGATACGAACACCGAGACAAGCCCGATGACGAGTATCTGTCGCATATCAAGGCTGAACGGCCATAGTGCTGAGCGCAATGAGAGCAGGCCTGACCAATGATTGGCTTCGTTGGACAGTTTAAATGAGGCGAGGTTTGCTGCAATGATGATGCCTACGGTCATCGCTAATGATGCGCGTAGCAAACCTGTCGATGTGATTCGCTCTCTGTCGGTGTGCACCAACTCAGCTCGACGTTTCACTCCGCCCCCCACGTTGGCGGCCGAGCCGGCGATAATAGCCACTGCATAGCCCACCGGGGCTAAATATAGATCCAAATCGCTAACGAACAGCGCCACTGCAAGGACGAGCAAGACGCCGCCGCTAAATAGGCCCATTCGGTGCCAAGCTGCGCGCGTAGCGATCAGATCCGCATCGTTCCTGACTCCTACATACGAACCCATCCAAGGTGCCATCCTTCGTGCTGCAGGCATACCAACGAGAAGAATGGCGCCAATGATGAGGATAACTGCGCCGATAGGCGCTATCAGGTTATTCATTTCTAGACCCAATCTTTGTATCTTTGTACCTATACATAGGTACGTTATCACAGCCTTGCGACCCCCTAGGCGCAAGATGACTGGGGTGGATTGCCTCCAGGTTCGGGAGGTTGCCGACCTCCAGCGATTTTTGGAGTGGGCGACGAAGGTGGCAATCTGCTGTTGGTTGCCGTTGTCTTGCTGGAATGAACTACGGTCGGCATGCATCTCCCCAAATAGCGCACCATCCCCTTGTCGGGCGTCAAGCAAGTTCCAGCATGGTGGTCATCCAAATTTCTTATGTCAAAATCTACCAACCTTTGGTGTAAAAACGACATAATGCTGTTACTCTTGAGCAAGATCGAGAGAGAGGTGGGTCACAATGCTGCTGGAGAGAAGCCTGATCCAATCGGTAGGTTTCCGGAATGTGTACCAGGATGGGCGCGTTACCGGATTTCAATTCAGGGTTCGAATGCCCTCGTATCGAGGGATGGCCGCGTCGCTGATTGACGGGATCTCGGTTTCCGTGGGGAATCTTCTCACCGTGGGCCCGGAAGTTCCGCTGTGGGGATTCGCGGGAAAAACCTTCACCCTTGAGCAGCTCTGGCAAAGCGAAGGGTTGCGGTGGCCGCTGGAAGAAGCGGCGCTAGTTACCGTGCCGCTGGAAGGAGGCCTGCCTGCGGGTGTCCACGAGGTCAGCATCGAACTGCGGCTGCGGATGTCCTACGTGCCGTTGATGCATCAGCCCTCGTTGTTCCGTGAAACTCGGATGGTGACCTTGGCGCCGCAGGACGGCGGCGGACAGTTTAAATACGGGGTGTCTCTCTACAGCTTTATGGGAGACTATGGCACGGTCATGGATCTGGAAACCTCGCTGGCGGCCATCAATGACATCGGCGCCACCGGCGTGGAAATCCTCGGAGAGGGGCATATCCCTGGATACCCCAACCCGTCCGCGGCGTTCATTGACCGGTGGTTCGCGTTGCTGGAGCGCTACTCGCTGGAGCCAACCAACTATGGATCCTGGATTGATACCCGGCTGCATCCTGGTCGCGGGCTGACCGAGCAAGAGGGGGCGCAGGCGTTGCAACGCGACCTCAAGCTCGCGCATCAGCTCGGATTCAAATTTGTCAGGCCAAAAATTGGTGTCGTCTCCGACGACCTGGTGCCCGACCCCATTTGGCAGGGCGCGGTTGAACGAAATCTCGATCTGGCCCACGACCTCGGGATCATTATTTGCCCGGAGATCCACTCGCCGACACCCATTAAGCATCCGGTGGTCCAGGACTACATTAGCCTCATCGAACGCACCGGTACCGAAAACTTCGGATTGCTGATTGACACCGGAATCTTCCAGGACCGTCCCATTCCTCTGCGTGAGGGTGAAAGCCGCGAAACCAGGCCGGCATTCCTGGATGGCATCGGGGTGGACCCGAAGGACTTTGCCGAGATTGCCAAGTACGTGGTTTTTATCCAGGCCAAATTCCACGACATCAACACCGACCTCGAGGATCAGCAGATCCCGTGGGTTCCGGTCATCAACGCCTTGGAAAACGCCGGATACCGCGGGTATCTTTCCAGCGAATACGAAGGCGAACGCACCGCCTGGCGCGCCATTGAACAGATCAGGCGGCAACACACCCTGCTGCGTTCCATTGCCTCGGACAGTGAACTAACAACGTTCCAGAAAGAAGAAAATCATGCCTAACGGCCTCATTGGCGAATCCAGCCTCCGCGTCCACCCCGACGGCCTTGCGGTAGCCCTGACGATTCCTTGGTATCGTAGCCTCTGGCTGTCCTCGGTAACTTCCCTGAAGCTGACCGTGGACGGAACCGAAATTCCAGCCGAGGACCTGAGTTTTGAACTTCACGGTGTACGTTACTCCCTGGATGAGCTGCCCCAGCAGGACCAGGTCCTTTGGTTCCTGCAAGACCACCCGCTGCTGATCGCCGCGTTGCCCGAACCCATTGAACTGGGAAACGTGCACACCGTGCGAATCCTGGGGGAACTGCGCCTGCCGTACATGCAGATCGCCCCGGGTGCTGATGGCGGGCCGGGGATGTATGTCCCGAACTTCGTGAACCAGCAGCTGGAGCTGAAGGCAACCGACCGCCCGCAACAGGCGCAGATTGAGATTGAACCCGTCGAACCGCCAGCGCCGAAAACGCAGGAAGACCCGTTTGATCTCGGGCTGACGTTGTATTCGGCCAGCGCTGAATACCGTGCCGGGTGGTACAACTTCGACAGCTTGCTTGAACGTGTTGCGCAGTTGGGAATCGGCCCCGGCATTGAGATGGTCGCCTCGCAAATGCTTCCGGACTATCCGCGGGTCACTCCCGAATTCACCAAGGTGTGGAAGGGGGCCATGGATAAATACGGGTTCACCGCCAGCTCCTTCGGCGCCAACCTGGACATGGGTCGGCGCCGGGACCGCGACATGACACCGGACGAGGAATTCGAGTTCAGCAGGACACTGTTCGACGGGGCCAAAACCCTGGGATTCCCGCTGGTCCGTATTCAAAGCGCCAAACCGGAGCTGCTGCGACGGCTGCTCCCGGTGGCTGAAGAGCACGGGCTGAAACTTGCCTATGAGATCCATGCTCCCATGGGGCCGAACTCACCTGAAATCATGCGGGTGAGGGATGTCTATGAGGAACTGGACTCGCCGCTGCTTGGATTTGTCGCCGACTTCTCATCCACCATGCACAGCATGTCTCCCACACTGCTGCGTGCCGTGCGCCGGGCGGGACTGGATGATGAGGCCGTGCGGCGGCTGCAGGAGATCTGGGCTACCGATGCCTCGATGCGTGAACGCCAGGAGCAATTCATCGCCTACCTGCGTGGCCGCGACTTCGACCCGGCGCGCTTGGGGTCCTTCGCCCACCTGGCCTTCAATATGCATGGGCACATCGAACCGGCGCAGTGGGCCGACATCATGCCGCAGATCTTCCACGTCCACGCCAAGTTCTACGACATCGACGAGCAGGGTGATGAGCCTGCCATCGATTATCCGGAACTCGTGCGCGTTTTTGTTGACGGCGGATACCGCGGTTATTGGTCCAGTGAATGGGAGGGCCATGCATTCGCCGAGCTCGGGGAAGTGGACCCGCTGGCGCTGGTGCGCAAGCAGCACGACCTGATTCGCCGCAGCATGCGGTCGCTGACGGCCGCAGTCTAGGCCAAGCTCCGTCTTGCGACGCACCGTGCGCACCTCGATTTCATCGGGGTGCGCACGGTGCGTCGGCTTATATCACGGGCGCGGATGAGGCTAGCAGGGGCGCGTAGAAGTCGCGCAAATACTTACTTATGTCTACTATCTGCAAAACTTATGTACTTTTCTGGCACATGTATCCATAATTATGAGTGACCGGGATCACCCTTCGGTTATACGCTCACAATGAAGTTTGAAAGGCTGGTCATGACTCAGCACCGACGCTCCGCAGGTTTTAGGCTTGCAGCCCTGGCTATTCCCACCGTTGCGGCACTCGCTCTGACCGGGTGCGGGGGATCTTCCGACAGCGCATCCGAGGCAAGCAGCCAGGAATTCTCGCTCACCTTCGCAACCTCCAACACCGTTGAGAGCCCCTACGAGGCTTTGGCGAAGCAGTACATGGAAGAGTTCCCCGACGTAAAAATCACCCTGAACCCGCAGCCAAACGATTCCTACGACCAGGTGGTGCGCACCCAGCTGCAGGCCGGCAATGCCTCCGACGTGTTGGTAACCTCCCCGGGCTCGGCCTCGGGGCGCAGCATCCTGCCGCTGGTGGAAGCCGGCTTCCTGGAGCCATTGGGTGAATCGGCCGCGGACTTGGTCCCGGAGGGCAGCGAGGCGTTGTTCGGCTCGGACGGCAAGGTCTACGGCCTGGCCCCGGAGATCACCGTGGTCGGCCTGGTTTCCAACGACACGACGGCAGCCGCCGCCGGGATCAACCCGTTCCCTGAAAACTTCTCCAGTGTCCTTGAGCAGTGCGCGGCGCTGGCCTCCGATAACAAATCGATGTTCGCGGTGGCAGGCACCGCGGCCCCGAACACCGGATTGCTCGGTATGCAGTTGGCCGCGACCCGTGTGTACTCCACGGATCCAGACTGGAATGACAAGCGTGTCGCCGGAGAGGTGACCTTCGCCGGTACCGAAGGCTGGCAGAAGTCCCTGGAAGCAGTGGTCGTCTTGAAGGATGCCGGATGCTTCCAGAAGGGTGCCGAGGGCGCCGGCTTCGACGTGGTGACCAAGGCCTTGGTTGGCGGAAACTCGCTGGCGGCCTTCATCCCAGGCCCGAGCAACATGCAGCTGAAAACCACCGCCGAAGACCAGGACTTCGAGGTCCGGGTGCTGCCGAGCGAAGGCGGCCCGGAAGAAGACTTCATCTACGCCAGCGCCAACTACGCCTACTCGATCAACGCGGCATCCAAGAACAAGGATGCCGCCACAACCTTCCTGGAATGGCTGGCCAAGCCGGAACAGACCAAGGCTTTCGCTGAAATCGACGGAGCCCTGCCGGTGACCGGCCTGGAAGATTTCGACTTCGCCAACAGCGCCTACAAAAACGTTGCCGACCTGATCCTGAATAAGCGCTACGCACCACTGCCGAACAGCGAATGGTCCAATGCCGCGGTGTATGACGAGCTGGGTACCGGTGTGCAGGGCCTGTTGACCGGGCAGCAGACCCCGGCCCAGGTGCTGGAAGCTATGGACGTCGCCTGGGAGCAGTAACCCACTGGTCTCTGAGTTTTTGGTTTCGGAAGAATAGGCAGAAATTATCATGACGGTGACATCACAATCGACCAATCGCGAGGCCAGCGAGCCGGCGAGCGGTCAAGCGCCCATCGGGCAGAAAACCGAAGCTAGCCGCCCCGGGCGGCGCGGCAGCGGTTCGAAAAAAGCTTCCCGGCCGCAATGGGGCCTGGAGTTTGGACACTGGTGGTGGGCGTTACCCGGGATTGTGTTGGTCTTCGCCGTCCATTACGTGGCGACCGGTATCGGCGGGTTCTTCGCCTTCACCAACTGGTCGGGCATCGGCTCGTTCGAGATCATCGGGTTCAAGAACTTTGAAGCGATTTTCAGCGACCCCACCAAAATCCGCTCCCTGGGCAACACCCTCTTTTTCGCCTTCGGCTCGGTGCTCCTAGGCAATATCCTGGGCCTGCTGCTCGCATTGGGACTGAACCGGGTGGTGAAAACACGTTACGCGCTGCGTACCCTGTTTTTCATGCCCGTGGTGCTCAGCCCGCTGGCCACGGCCTATATCTGGAAGTTCATTTTCGACTTCGACGGTCCGATCAACGTCCTGCTCACCTCGGTTGGCCTGGAACACCTGGCCAAACCGTGGTTGGCTGACCCGCAGTGGGCAGTCTGGACGGTTCTCGTGGTGCTGACCTGGTCTTCCACCGGATTCGCCATGGTCATTTTTATGGCCGGGCTGACCAGTGTTCCCAATGAAGTTGAAGAGGCCGCCGCGATTGACGGGGCCAACCTCTGGCAGCGTTTCTGCCACGTCACCCTGCCGGCGCTACGGCCGGCGGTGGCGATCGCGATGACCTTGGGCATCGTGCAGGGCCTGCGGGTCTTCGACCCGATCATGGCGTTGACCAGCGGCGGCCCCGCCGGGGCCACCGAAACCCTGGCCACCGAGGTGTACAAGCAGGCATTCGCGCTCGGAAACTTCGGCGGCGGCGCCGCGCTGGCACTGGTGCTGGCGGTCATCATCCTATTCTTCGCCGTGCTTCAGCAGCGGCTCACCCGTTCGAACCCGGAGGACTAAGCTCATGTTCCGCTACACCAAGCTGACGCTGCTACGAGAAATTGGGCTCTGGGTCCTTGCCCTGGTGTTCCTGGCGCCCTTCTATTTCCTGGTCACCACGGCACTGAAGTCGGGTACCGAAATGTACTCCACCTCGCCGCTGGCATTGCCTGAGAGCCTGGACTTCAGCGCATTTGTTGATGTGCTCACCGCCACGGGCAACTCGAACGTCCTCACCGGCCTGCTCAACAGCGTGATTATCACCGCCGGCAGCATCGTCTTGCTGATCATCATGGGCTCGCTGACCGGGTATGTGATTGCCCGCAACACCCGGCGTTGGAGCAAGGCCGCCTACTACCTGTTCCTGATCGCCATCATCCTGCCCGGACAGCTGGGTGCGGTGCCCCTGTACATGGGTGCCCGTGCCATCGGCCTGACCGGCTCGTCCTGGGGCATGATCATCCTGTACACCGGCATGCTGCTGCCGGTATCCATCTTCCTGTATTCGAACTTCTTCCGCGGACTCGGCACCTCCTATGAGGAAGCGGCAACCATTGACGGGGCCACCCGTTTCCAGATCTTCTCCAAGATCGTGCTTCCCATGATGGCCCCGGCCACCGGAACCGTGACGATCTTCGCGGGGCTGATCGTCTGGAACGACTTCTTCACCTCGCTGATCTTCCTGGGCGGCTCCGAGAACCAGACCCTGCCGGTGGCCATGTACTACTACATCGGCTCCCTGGTGTCCGAGTGGAACTCGATCTTCGCCATCGTGATTGTCTCCATGATCCCGATCCTGGTGCTGTTCCTCTTCGCGCAGAAGCGCTTCATCCAGGGATTCGCCGGCGGCCTGAAAGGCTAAGGCCCCGCCCCACCCACCCATCCAGACAGGTTCCGTACCTGTCGTGGTGACCCGCTGCGCCCAAAAACAGGGTCCGCATCATCAAAACCACCATTTTCCACCCCTTGTGACAGGAGTTCCCATGTACGAGCTTGCCCCCAACATCGACCTGCTTTTTGCTGAAGCCGGCGAATCCGCCGCGGACCGGGTCCGTGCGGCGGCCGCCGCCGGATTCAGCGCCGTGGAAATGTGGGGACCGACGGGCAAGGACATCCCGGCACTGAAGGATGCACTTGAGCAGACCGGGGTGAAGCTCACCGCCCAGCTGGCCGAGCCGCGCACCCAGTTCATGATTCCACCGAAAAATCATGCACCGTTTTACACCGGGCTTGAAGAAGGCGTGCAGGTCGCCCTGCAGCTTGGCTGCCCGCGGATTGTTGTCGGTTCGGGAACCGGTTTTGGCGGACGCAAACGCCAGGACCAGCTCGATGAACTGATCGAGATCTACACCAAGGCCGTGAGCCTCATCGACGGATCGGGCATCACCCTGGTGCTGGAACCGGTCAACGTGCGGGTGGATCACCCCGGAGCGTTGCTGGACCGCACCTCGGAAGCGGTGTACGTGGCCCGCGGCGTGGATTCGGCGCAGTTCGGGGTGCTCTACGACCTGTACCACTCGACCGTTGAGGGCGAGGACGTGGAACACGAACTGGCCAACGCGGCGGGGCTGATCAAATATGTGCAGATTGCCGACGCGCCGGGCCGCGGCGAACCGGGCTCCGGGTTGATTGACTGGACCTCGCGCCTGGCGCAGCTGCACACCAGCGGCTACCGCGGTGAGATCGGTCTGGAATACTATCCGACCATCAGCTCCGCCCAGTCGGTGAAGCGTATCCAGGAACTGGTGGCCGCACCATGAGCGCAAACCGGTATCCGCTGGAGGTAGATGTCGCCATTGTGGGCAGCGGGCCGACTTCCGCGGCCTACGCCCGGATCCTGAGCGAACTGGCCCCCGAGGCGCGGATCGCCATGTTCGAGGTGGGCCCGAGCATCAGCAATCCACCCGGTGCCCATGTCAAGAACATCGGTGACCCGGCCGCACGCGCGGCGGCCCAACGGGCTTCGGAAGGCCCCGGGGCCGGCGCGGCGACGGTCAATTCTCCCGGGGAAGTGAAAGCCGGAACCCGGCAGGCCCGCCCCGGCACGTTTTTGCTCACCGAAGGCTACGCGGCTGATGGGGAAGACGGGCTGCCGGTGGCGGCCATGTCCAGCAACGTCGGGGGCATGGGGGCGCACTGGACCGGTGCGTGCCCGCGGCCCGGCGGCGCCGAACGGATCGGCTTCCTCGATGACCTTGATGCGCTGCTGGCCGAAGCCGAACGGCTGCTGGGGGTGACGACCCAGGCCTTCGAACAGGCCCCGTTGCCCCAGAAGGTCAGGGAGCTTTTGGCGGCCCAGGTGGATCAGGACCGTGTGGCCGAATACCGGGTGCAGCCCATGCCGCTGGCCGTGCACCGGCGTCCCGAGGGGCAGCTGGTCTGGTCGGGAGCCGACGTGGTGATGGGCGAGGCGACCCGGAACAATGAGAACTTCACCCTTTTCGACAATTCATTGGTTCGCCGGGTGCTCACCGACGGCGCGGCGGCCAGCGGGGTTGAGCTGAGCGACCAGCTCACCGGGCAGCAGTACCAGGTTGCCGCCCGCTGCGTGGTGGTGGGGGCCGACGCGTTGCGCACCCCGCAGCTGTTGTGGGCCTCGGGCATCCGCCCCGAAGCCCTGGGCCGCTACCTGAACGACCAGGCGCAGGTGGTTTTCGCCAGCCGCCTGCGCGGGGTTGAGGCATCGCAGGGCGCCGGCGCACCCGGTGCCGGGCTGAGCGAGCAAAGCGGTGTCTCCTGGGTGCCCTACACGGATGAGGAGCCCTTCCACGGGCAGATCATGCAGCTGGATGCCTCGCCGGTTCCGTTGGCAGATGACGATCCGGTGGTTCCTGGATCGATTGTCGGTCTTGGACTGTTCTGCGCCAAGGACCTGAGCGCGCAGGACCGCGTCGAGTTCGACGACCAGGTTCCGGATTTTTACGGCATGCCCTCGATGCGGATCCACTATCGCCTCAGCGAAGCCGACCACCAGGTCATCGAGCGGGCCAAGCAGCAGATTGTCCGGTTGGGGCACGCAGTGGGGGACCCGCTGGATGAGCGCCCATTCGTCATGCCTCCGGGCTCGTCGCTGCACTACCAGGGCACCACGCGGATGGGAACCGCGGATGACGGAACCAGCGTGTGCTCACCGGACAGCGAGGTCTGGCAGGTTCCCGGCCTGTTTGTGGCCGGCAACGGCGTGATCCCCACGGCGACCGCCTGCAACCCCACCCTCACCTCCGTCGCCCTGGCCGTGCGCGGTGCGCGGCGGATCGCAGAAAAACTCAACAACTCTTTACTTATGTCGAAATCAGACAATAGAATGAGTGAATAAGGAATAAGTCAGTTGTGACGAACCTAGACAAGGAGACCCGATGATTGCCGATCGCATAATCGAGCAGGGGACGCTAACCACCCATGAAGGCCAAACGGCCGTGGAGGTGCGAATCCCTTGGTACCGGGCCCTGCCGGGGTCCTGCATTGCCGGCGCAACACTGAGTGTTGACGGCGTCGAAGCACCGGCCGACAGCCTGCGCTGGGGCATGAACGGACGCACCTTCAGCTTCAGCGAGCTGGTCCAGGAAACCGACGAATGGTGGTTCCCGCTGGATTCGGCCACCCTGACCGGGGACCTGCCGCTGCGCGAGGACATCACCGAGCACGAAGTTCGTGTGGAACTAAAGGTTTACATCCCGTACATCATCACCGATCACGGGGTGCTGCACATTGAAGAAAGCGACACCAAAACCATGAAGGCGGCACAGCGATGAGCACTCTGGGAACACCAATCCAGGGGGTCACCCTCTACAGCTTTACCCGCGCCTCCCACGCCCGCCACTACGATCTTGAATCCCTGATCCGCAAGGTCGCGGCCGAAGGATTCGGTCCGGGGCTTGAACTGATCGGCTTCTCCAGCCTGCGCGGTTTCCCCAACCGCATCGAGGACAGTTTTGTGGGCAAGTTCCGCGAGCTGGTGCAGGAAGTGGACCTGGTCCCCACCTCGCTGGCGGTCAATGTGGACACCGGGCTGCGCCGCGACCGCCTGATGACCCACGATGAGATGGTTGAATACATGCGGGCCCAGATCGAGGTGGCCGCCCGGTTGGGATTCCCCATCGCCCGGGTGCAGATCTCGCTGACCCCGGACGCCATGGAGAGCCTGCTGCCGGTGGCCGAGAAGTACGGGGTGACCCTTGCCCTGGAGGTCCACGCGGACCAGCACGGCGCCCACGAGCGGGTGCTCGCACTGCGTGACCGCTACGAAAAGCTGAACTCGCCGCTGCTGGGTTTCACCGCCGACTGGGGTGCCACCGTCACCGGTTTCGCACCCTCGCTGCTGGAAGCCTACCGCCGTCGCGGGGCCAGCGAGGAACTGCTGGCCGCGGTGGTTGCGCTGTGGGACGGCTTCTACGCCGAAGGCCCGCCGATCACCCAGAAGGTGCACGGCGAACGGTTCGGCGCATTCATCGGCCTGGCCGCCCGCTATGGCCGCCCGGAGCTCGGAATCGACTTCGCCATCAACGGAACCGGCCTGTTCGGACCGGCATCCATTGACACCTGGCAGGAAATCATGCCCTGGATCCGCCACGTGCACGGCAAGTTCTTCGGGATCGATGAGACCGGCGAAGAACCATCGGTTCCGGTCCGCGGCCTGATCGCCCAGCTGGTGGAGAACGGCTACCACGGCGCCATCTCCAGCGAATACGAAGGCTGGCATTGGAACAACTGGCAGGATCCGTTTGAAATCATCCGCGGCGAGCACGCATTGCAGCGCGCGGCGGCCAAGGACGCCGGCTCCAGCATGATCACCGATTCGCACAGCGCCCGTGAACTGCTCCACGCGCACCTGGCCCAGCCTGCACGCGGCTGAAAACTCTGGAAGGGAACATCATGGCAGAAGGCATTGCAGGCTCGGGGATCGAGCTTGGTATCACCCTGTACTCCTTGACCTCGGAATTCGCCGCGGGACAGTACACCCAGGAAACCCTCATCAAGGCCGCCGCCGATCACGGGCTGGGGCCGGGGGTTGAATTCAACATCGCGCAGATGCTGCGCACCTACCCGCACGTCGACGACGAGTTCATCAAGCTGTGGCGCACCAGCATGGACCGCTACGGTTTGGTGCCCAGCGCGGTGGGAACCAACCTGGACATGGGCCGGCGCAAGGACCGGGACATGACCCCGAGCGAGGAATACGACTTCTTCGCCGCCCAGCTGCACACCGCCCACCAGCTGGGATTCAACCGCATCGTGATCCGCTCGGCCGGCAAGGAGCTGCTGCGCAGCCTGCTGCCGTTGGCCGAAAAATACGATCAAAAACTCGGGTATGAGATCCACGCGCCGCAGGGCCCGAACGATCCGAAGATCCTGCAGATCCGTGAAATGTACCAGGAGCTGGACAGCGAGCGCCTGGGCTTCACCGCAGACTTCAGCTCCACCATGCACTCGCTGTCCCCGACCCTGTTCCGCACCCTGCGCCAGATGGGACTGGGCGAGGAGCATCTGGCTCTCATGCAGCAGATCTGGCGCGAACCGCTGCCGATGCATGAACGCAACCAGAAGTTCGAGGACTACCTGCTGGCCCACAACTTCGACCCGGCCCGGCTGGGCCCCTTCACCCGGCTGGCCTTCAACATGCACGGGCTGGTCCCGCCGGAGGAATGGCTGGATATCATGCCGCAGATCTTCCACGTGCATGCCAAGTTCTACGACATCGACCAGGACGGCAACGAGCCGGCCATGGATATTCCGCGGATCGTGCGCCAGTTTGTGCGCGGCGGCTACCAGGGATTCCTCTCCAGCGAATGGGAAGGCCACGCCTTCGCGGACCTTGGCGAATCCGACCCCATCGACCTGGTGAAAAAGCAGCACACCCTGATGCGCCAGGCCATTGAAGACGCCGTCGTCCCGGCCTAACCAAAACCCAGGCCCAGATTGTTAAGGAATACCCATGGCAACTCATAATTCTCTGTTCCAAGACTCGAATGTCAGCCGGCACCCCGACGGCCTGTCGGTCTCCGTCCAGCTCCCGTGGTACCGAAGCCTGTGGCTCTCCGCGGTGGACAACGTTGAAGCCAGCGTCAACGGGGTAGCGGTACCCACCGAGGACCTCCGTTTCGAACTGGCGGGAACCAGCTACCGCATCGAAGAACTGCCCGAACAGTGGGACACCCTGTGGTTCGTGGCCGACCGCCCGGACGTGGTGATCAGCCTGGAGAACCCGCCGGCCGAAGGAGACACGGTAGAGGTCGAGGTGGTGCTGACCATGCGCCTGCTCTACATGCAGATCGCCCCGATGCGCTACGTGACCAACCGCGTGGCGGTTGAACGCCAGCTGGTGCTCTCGTGAAAAGCCTCAAGGTGGCCATGGTCGGCCACGGATTCATGGGAGCCGCCCACTCCCAGGGCTGGCGCACCGCGCACCGCGTTTTCCAGATGCCAGCCAGCCCGCAGATGGCGGTGCTGGTGGGGCGCGATGGCGCCAAAACCGCGGCGGCCGCGGTGAAATGGGGCTGGGAGGCTCACAGCACCAACTGGCGCGAGGTCATTGAGCGTGAAGACATCGACATCATCGACATCGTCACACCCGGGGCCTCGCACGCGGAAATCGCCATCGCCGCCCTGGAAGCGGGCAAACACGTCCTGTGCGAGAAGCCGCTGGCCAACACCGTTGACGAAGCGCAGCTGATGGCGCAGGCCGCCGAACGAGCGGCCGCCCGCGGGGTGCAGTCGATGGTCGGCTTCACCTACCGCCGGGTTCCGGCGGCCACCTTGATGCGCCAGCTGATTGCGCAGGGTGTGCTCGGGCAGATCCAGCAGGTGCGTGCCTCCTACCGGCAGGACTGGCTGGTAGACCCGGCCGCCCCGCTGTCCTGGCGGTTGCAGCAGGAGCAGGCCGGCTCCGGGGCGCTGGGGGACATCGGAGCCCACGCCATCGACCTGGTGCAGTTCACCACCGGGCTGCGCACCGAACAGGTCAGCGGCGTGCTGCAGACCGTCACCGAACACCGGCCGCTGGCCGACGGCAGCGGTTTCGGCCAGGTGAGCGTGGATGACCTGGCGCTGTTCACCGGGCGGCTGTCCAACGGGGCGTTGGCCTCCTTCGAGGCCTCGCGGGTGGCCACCGGACGCAAAAACGCGTTGTCCATCGAGGTTTCCGGATCCAAGGGGGCGCTTGCCTTCGACCTGGAAGACCTGAACAGCCTGCAGTACTACAACCGGGAAGACCCGCAAGAGATCCAGGGGTTCCGCAAGATCCTGGTCACCGAACCGGTCCACCCCTACCTTTCGGGCTGGTGGCCGGCCGGGCACATGCTGGGTTACGAGCACGGGTTCTCCCACCAGGTCAAAGACCTGGTGGAGGCGATCATCCACGGGACCCCGGCGCATTCGACGTTTGCCGAGGGGCTCGGGGTCCAGCAGGTGCTGGACGCGGTGAGCCGCAGCGCGGCCAACCAGTCGCTCTGGACATCGGTAGCGCACCCCGCTGACATCCACGTAGCTTAGGAGCACACAACATGGCACGACCTATTACGCTATTCACCGGCCAGTGGGCGGATCTTCCCTTCGAGGAGGTGGCCCGGCTTGCCGGGCAGTGGGGTTATGACGGGTTGGAGATCGCCTGCTGGGGAGATCACCTGGATCCCAACCGCTGGGACGATGAGAAGTACATTCAGGGAAAACTTGAGATTCTCGACCGTTACGGGCTGAAGGTCTGGACCATCTCCAACCACCTCAAGGGCCAAGCGGTCTGCGACGACCCGATCGATGCGCGGCACCGCGAGATCCTGCCGGACTCAGTCTGGGGAGACGGGGACCCGGAGGGGGTGCGGACCCGGGCGGCCGAAGAGCTGAAAAACACCGCCCGGCTGGCCGCGCGGCTGAACGTGCAGACGGTGACCGGTTTTACCGGTTCCTCCATCTGGAAGTACGTGGCGATGTTCCCGCCGGCCTCCGAATCGATGATCGAGGCCGGCTACCAGGACTTCGCGGACCGCTGGAATCCAATCCTCGACGTGTTCGATGAGGTGGGTGTGCGTTTTGCCCACGAGGTCCACCCCTCGGAAATCGCCTATGACTACTGGAGCACCCAGCGTGCGCTTCAAGCCATTGGCCACCGCAAGGCCTTCGGCCTGAACTGGGACCCGAGCCATATGGTGTGGCAGGACATCGACCCGGTGGGATTCCTCTGGGACTTCCAGGACCGGATTTACCATGTGCACTGCAAGGACACCAAAAAGCGCCTGGACAACGGCCGCAATGGACGCCTGGGATCGCACCTGCCGTGGGCCGACCCGCGCCGCGGCTGGGACTTCATTTCCACCGGCCACGGAGACGTGCCGTGGGAGAACGCGTTCCGGATGCTCAATTCCATCAACTACTCCGGGCCCTTGTCCGTGGAATGGGAAGACGCGGGCATGGACCGGTTGGTCGGAGCGCCCGAAGCATTGGGTTTCGTGCGCAAGCTGGCAACGTACGAACCCTCGAATGCGGCATTCGACGCGGCCTTCAGCACCAAATAGCACCAAAACAAATAACACCAAACCAAGAAACCGCACCGGCCGCAAGGCTGGTGCGGTTTTTTGCTTTGGCGGCCCGCTAGCGCACGGTGCTGCGGTCCGGCGAGGGACGCCCGTCGGCAAACCAGCGGGGGAAGGTGACATCGAAGAGCTGCTCGATGGCCAGCTCAACCCCGCCGTGCAGCGGTTCGAGTTCATCATTCACCGATAACGTAATGGTGATATCGCGGGTGGCCAGCGGCATGGAGCGTTCGTAAATCCGTTGACGCACATCGGCCAGGAACAACTCGCCGGCCGAGGCGATAGCCCCGCCGAAGACAATCACCCCGGGGTTGAACAGGTTCACCAGGGTGGAGACCGTTTCCCCGGCCACCAGGGCTGATTGCTGAATCAGCGAAATAGCCAGCGGGTCACCGGCCTGGGCGGCGATGGAAATCAGTTCCAGGGTGATTGGCTGTTTTTTGGCCAGGGCGGCCAGCGGGCCGTCGCTGCCTGCGTCCACTGCCTCCTGGGCATCGCGGACCAGCGCCCACCCGCCGCCGACGGCTTCCAGGCAGCCGATCTTGCCGCACCGGCAGGGGGCGGTGGAATCCGGGAGCCGGACATGCCCGATATCCCCGGCGGCCCCGTTGGCCCCGCGGTGGATTGAACCCTGGGAGAGCAGCCCGGCCCCGATGCCGGAGCCGATCTTGCAGTAGATCAGATCCACATTCGCCTCGCGGCGGCGCGCTCGCTCACCCAAGGCCAGCAGGTTCACGTCGTTATCCACCCAGACTGGCGCCTCGAAGCGCTGTTCAAAGGGGGTCCTGATGTCGTAGCCGTTCCATCCTGGCATCAGCGGGGGAGCGGCGGGGCGTCCGCTGGCGAAATCCACCGGCCCCGGAAGCCCGATGACCACACCCCACACCGGGGGAGCCGAGTCCTTGTCCAAGATCGTGTCGATCTGCTTGAACAGTTCCTTGATGGTTTTGGCCGGCCCCTGGGCAATGTCCCACTTGCGTTGCACATGCTGGCGCAGCTTGCCGTCCAGGTCTGTGATGCCCACACGAATACGCTGGGCGCTCAGCGCGCAGATGATCAACACCCCCTGCTCCGAATGGAAACGCAAGGTGCGCGGGGCCCGGCCGCCGGAGGAGGCGGCGAAGTCGCTGTCCTTGAGGAAACCGTACGCGATGGCCTGGTCGATGCGCTGGCTGACGACACCGCGGCCGAGCCCGGTCACCTTCCCGATTTCGGGCCGTGTGGTCGCTTCCCCGGTGCGCACCAGGTTGACGATACGCAGAAGGCTCGTCACTTCGTCTGTTTGGGCTCCGAACTGGAGCGTCGACATTGTTGCCATAACTGGTAATTCTTGCATATCTCAAGCGAAATGACAGGTTCCGGAGGCAACTAATGTCGAAAACGACATAACTTATGCGTTTTATGCACCTATTGGGCCGCCTGTGCGTGCTGGCGGGCAAGGCGCCGGTGAGCTCGCGTTATCTTGAACCCTACGCTCTGTACGGGGTGGTGGAAAGTGCGCCCTTGGGGGCGTCAGGGAGAGTATCCCCGAACTATAAGGTTGGAAAGCTTCAAACTTTCGTTGTTTTTAGACCTAAGTGAAGATATTCTGGAAATGACGTAGGGGCCAGCTGGTCCGTTTGCTCCGGGAGAATCCGGCGCAAGCACATTCTGTCGCGTAGATGGCCCGATCGATCGGGCAGATCACTATGAAACTTTCACCCTTGAGGCTCAGGTTGCTTCTCACCTGCCTGCTGGCTGTCTCATTTCTCGGCGCCATGGACCACACCGTGGTCTCCACCTCCCTGGCGACCATTGCCGGCGAGCTCGGCGCCCTGCAGTACATGAGCTGGATAGTTGTCGGATACACCCTTGCCAGCACGGTTCTGCTGCCGGTCTTCGGCAAACTGGATGACATCCTGGGGCCGCGCAAAATTTTCCTCGCCGCCCTGAGTGTTTTCCTCATTGCCTCCCTGTGCTGCGGGTTCGCAGCCGACTTCAGCTGGCTGATCGCCGCCCGCGTGGTCCAGGGCATGAGCGCCGCTGGCTTGCAGCTGATGTCGCAAACCATCATTGCGCGGGTGACCACGCAGCGCGAGCGGCCGCGATACATGGCCATGATCGGCGCCGCTTTCCCGGTTGCAATCCTGGTTGGACCCCTGCTGGGCGGACTCATTACCGATCAGTGGGGATGGCAGTGGGTTTTCTGGATCAACATCCCCATCGGCGTGATCGCCCTGGCGCTGGCGGTCTTCGCGCTGCCGCAGCTGGAATCCCAGCACACGCCGCGCGGTTTCGACATTGCCGGCGCCGGGGTCTTCACCATCAGCCTGGTGGCGCTGATTCTGGGGATCACCTGGGCCAGCGACCAGGGCGGATCGGTCGCAACGGTTCTCGCATTAGCGGTGGGCCTGCTGGGGCTGGTGCTGTTTGCGTGGATCGAGACCCGGGTGCCCGAGCCGATGATCCCGCTGAAGGTCTTCCGCAATCGAACCGTCGCCGCCGGCACGGCGCTCTCGGCAATTATCGGTGTCGGGTTGTTCTCCATCACCGCCTACCTGCCGACCTACATCCAGATGGCCTACCAGACCAGCATCACGGTCTCCGGGCTGGTGCCGATTGCCACCGTTTTCGGCATGCTGTGCAGCAACCTGTTCACCGGCTGGTGGGCCAGCCGCACCGGCGGATACTGGATGTTCCCGATCCTCGGCACCGCGTTAGGCGCCGCCGGGCTGTTTGCCATGGCCTTGCTTCCGGTGGGCCAGCCGCTCTGGGTCCCCATGGTGATCATGGCCGTGGTGGGTGTGGGGACCGGTGCGTTCATGAACCTGATCGTGGCGCTGGTGCAGGGCGCGGTCCCGGTGCAGCAGACCGGAACCATCACCGCAACGGTGAACCTGGTGCGCCAAATCGGCTCCACGGTAGCCACGGCGATGATCGGCGTGAGCATTGCCGCCTCGGTCGCCGGGTTGCTGCCGGTCGGGCTGGATGCGGCCACGCTGACCCCGCAACAGGTTCATGCCGCACCCGCCGCGGTGCAGGCCGAAGTGGCGCAGATCTACACCTCGGTTTTCGCCCCGGTGTTCACCGCCCTCGCCATCGCCTACGCCGTGGGGATCCTTGCCGCGCTCTGCCTGCCCCGCGGCCGGCTGAGCAGTGCCCCCGCCGGGTCGTCGCAAGGCGCCTCGAAACCCGTCACCACCCAATCTTGATCAAGGAGAAAACCATGTCTCAGCCCACCATCGCCATTGTCGGCAGCGGGCCCATCGGTTCGGCCTACGCCCGAGTGCTGATTGAACAGCACCCCCACGCGCGAGTTGTGATGTTTGAAGCAGGCCCGCAACTGACCGAAATTCCCGGTGAGAGTGTCCGCAACATCCAGGACCCGCAGGCCAAAGAAGAGGCGCGGGAGAAGTCCCAGGGGCCGCAGGCCGGCTCCTACCGGGCCTCCCTGGGGATCCCGGAGGCCACCGTCACCGAGGGAATGTTCACCGCCCGGCAGGGAACCCACCTGCTGGACTTCGGCGGCCCCGGCGCGGCCCACGCGCCTAGCTTCCCGGCGGCCGCGGCGGCAACCAACGTCGGCGGCCAGGGGGCGCACTGGACCTGCGCCACCCCGGAACCTGCCTTCAGCGAAAAGATCCCATTTATCCCGGACGGCGAATGGGATGCGCTGATGGCCCGCGCCCGGGACCTGCTGCACGTGCAGAGCGCGGCCTTTGCCGACTCGGCAGTGGGTGAAGCGATCCGCAGCCTGCTGGATGAAGAGTTCGGGGCGGAGCTTCCCGACGGGTACGGGGTGGGGACCCTGCCGGTGGCCGGGGACCCGCAACCGGATGGATCGATGCGCTGGGCCGGCGCGGATGTGGTGCTCGGCCCCTTGATCACCCCGGGCAGCGAGCAGGCTTCGCGTTTTGAATTGCGCGATTTGAGTTTGGTGCTGCGGGTCGAGCTTGATGGGCACCGTGCCACCGGGCTGACCTACAAGGATCTGCGTACCGGGGAAACCTTGTTTTTCGCCGCGGATGCGGTGGTTGTGGCCGCTGATGCATTCCGTTCCCCGCAGCTGCTCTGGGCCTCGGGGGTCCGCCCGGCGGCGCTGGGGCATTATCTGACCGAGCACCCGGTGGTGATTTCCACCGTGGCCCTGGACGCCGAAAAAATGCGGCGTTTCGCCTCCGAGGACGACCTGGCCGCCGAACTTGCCCGCAGGGCGCTGAACCCGGCGGATCCGGTGGCCGCGGTGAATCGTATTCCGTTCTCCGAACCCGGGCACCCATTCTCCGTCCAGGTGATGTACACCGAATCCACCCCGTTCCCCATGGACCCGCAGGCCGAGCATGCGAACAACCGCTGGGGCTACGTCAACATGGGCTACGGCATGCGCAAGCAGCCCCGCTTTGAGGATGCGGTGAGCTTCGACGAGGCGGAGCTGGATTACCGGGGGCTGCCCAATATGCGGATCGACTACGCGTTGAGCGCGGCCGAGGAAGCGGAAATCGAGCAGGCCACGCAGCGGCTGCGGCGAGCCGGCCACGCGCTGGGCGCCTTTGTCGCCGAACCGCGGCTGATGCCCAACGGGTCCAGCCTGCACTACCAGGGCACCATGCGCATGGGGGAGCGCAATGACGGAACCAGCGTGGCCGACCCGTACTCCCGGGTCTGGGAACATGCCAACCTTGTGGTGGGCGGCAATGCGCTGATCCCCACGGCCACGGCCATGAATCCGACGCTGATGAGTGTTGCCATTGCGGTGCGCGGGGCCACGCAGCTGGCCGAAGACCTGGCGGCCGGCACCGAACTGGCCGCCGCCTCGCAACCGGCCGCGACGGCGTAGCCGGTGTGGTGCCCGCCGGTGCGGCGGGCACCACAGGTATTTGCTAAACAAATATCAAGCATATTCATATCTCTGTTCCGCAAATACTTGAACTGGATCACACTGGTGTTGTGGCTCACAGTTGGTAGTCGCATCAACCCGAAAGGCATCACCATGGAACGTCCACTCTCACACCTCGCCCACCTGGAAATCACCAGCGAAGATGTCGAAACCTCGGCGGCTTTTTACGAGGAAAAGTTCGGTATGCGCATCATCGAGCGTGCCGACGGCAAGATCTACCTGCGCTGCTGGGGCGACTACTACCGCTACAGCCTGGTTGTAGTCCCGGGCGAGGTTGCCTCCCTGGCGCGCATGGCCTGGCGCACCAATAGCGCAGCGGCCCTGGAAGCCGCCGCCGCCCAGGTTGAAGCCAACGGCGTGCAGGGTGTCTGGAGCGAGGGCGGGCTGGGTTACGGCCGCGCCTACGAATTCACCGGCCCCTACGGCCACCACATGCGCCTGGTCTACGACGTCGAGCGATTCACCGCGGATGAGGAATTCGCTTCCATCTACCCGGACCGCCCGGAGAAGCGCAGCAGCCACGCAGCAGCCCCGCGTTTCCTGGACCACGTCACCGTGGCCGCCTCGGATGTGCGCGGTTTCGCCGACTGGTACAACAAGGCCCTGGACTTCCGCATCATGGCCTTCACCGAGCTGGACGAAGCACCGATCACCGTTTTCTCGGTATTGACCACCAATGAAAAGTCGCACGACCTCGGTGTGGTGCTGGATACCTCCAGCACCGCCGGACGCGTGAACCACATTGCCTTCTGGGTGGATACCCACGAGGACCTGCTGCGCACCGCCGACGTGCTGATGGAAAACGGAACCCCCATGGAATACGGGCCGTCCATCCACGGGATCGGCGAACAGAACTTCCTGTACTTCCGCGAACCCAGCGGACTGCGTGTCGAGCTGAACTCCGGCGGCTACCGCAACTACGTCCCGGACTGGGAAGCCAACACCTGGACCCCGTCCGAAGGCTCGAACAACTTCTACCGCAACGGCGCCATGCCGCATTCCATGACCGAATCCTTCCCGCCGGCCGAGGGCTTCACCGCCACGGAAGAGGGAGCCTCGGAGGAAATGAAGGCAGCGCTGCTCAACCCCTACGCAGAACAGGGACGAGGCTAATTCAATGACCTACTCGCTGATCCGTTTCACCCGCCTCGGGTCCGAAACCGAACAGACCGGTGTGCTGGCGGACGGACGTGTTCACCCGCTGCAGGCCCGCATCAACGACCTGGTGCAGAACTGGGCCACCTGGCAGGCAACGGTAGAGCAGTTAATCGCCGAGCCCGCCGGGGACACGATTGACCTCGACGATGTTCGACTGCTCTCCCCGGTTCAGCCGCAGCAGATCATCCAGGCCGGAGCGAACTACCGCACCCACGTCATCGACCTGGCGGTTTCCCACAAGGAAGAGAACCAGAGCGAAGAAGAAGTCCGCGAGCAAACCGCGCGGATGATGGACAAACGCTCCCAAGAGGGACTGCCCTACTTCTTCATCGGGCTGCCCACGGCCATCGCCGCCCCGAACGACGAGCTGTCGCTGCCCTACTACAGCCAGTCCCACGACTGGGAACTTGAACTCGCGGCGGTCATCGGAAAGCGCACCCACCGGGTCAGCGTCGAAGAAGCCCTGGAGCACGTTTTCGGATACACCATGGTCAACGACATCACCACCCGCGACCTGGTGTTCCGCAAGGACATGCCGGCCATCGGCTCGGATTGGTACCGCGCCAAGAACGCGCCGGGCTTCTTCCCCACCGGGCCGCTGCTGGTCCCCGCGCAATTCATTTCCGACCCGCAGCAGCTGACCGTGACGCTGAAGCTCAACGGCCAGGTCATGCAGCAGGAATCAACCGCGGACATGATCTTCACCGTGGCCCAGCTGATCTCCCACGCCTCCTGGAACATGCCATTGCTCCCCGGAGACCTGGTGCTGACCGGTTCGCCGGCCGGAAACGGGGCGCACTGGGGACGGTTGCTGCGTGACGGGGACGTGATGGAAGGCAGCATCACCTCCCTGGGCATGCAAACCGTGGCCTGCCGGGATGAGGTTCGGGTATGAGCACCGAGACCCACACCTGGGTTGGTGCTTCCCCGGAACAAGCGATCGCGCAAGCAGCCGAACGCTACCGCAACTGGGGGCGCTGGGGCGAAGATGATGTGCTGGGCACGCTGAACTTCATCACCGAGGCCAAGCGGGTCCAGGCCGCGTCTTTGGTGCGCAGCGGCACCACCTTTTCCCTCTCGCAGCCCTTCAGCTCCGAAGGCCCGCAGAAGGGGTGGCGCCGTCGCACCAACCCGGTGCACACCATGACGGACACCGGGGTGGAAGCCGAACACGGCATGCAGGGTTTCCCGCACGGCTTCGGCGGCGCGGATGACGTGATCTCCATGCCGCTGCAGTGCTCAACCCAATGGGATGGGCTGGGGCACATTTTCGACCGGGGCAAGGCCTGGAACGGGCGTGCCGCCAGCAGCGTGGTGACCTCGGAGGGGGATCAGGTCACAGGCATCGACACCGCCGCCGCCCAGATTCTCACCCGGGGTGTGCTGCTGGATGTAGGCCGGGTCTTCGGAACCGACGGGGAACTCCCGGATGGTTTTGCCATCACGGAAGAGCATCTGGAGCAAACCATCGCGGCCCAGGGCACGAGCTCGCAGGTGGGCAGCGGAGATATTGTCATCATCCGGACCGGGCAATACACTCGGGCCAAACGTGTCGGCTGGCAGGACTATGCCGGCGGCGCGGCCCCCGGGTTGTCCTTCGGCACCGCCGGGTGGCTGCACCGCAACGAGATTGCCGGGGTAGCCACCGACACCTGGGGTTTCGAAGTCCGCCCCAACGAATTTGAGGGAGCCTTCCAGCCCCTGCACCAGGTTGCGATCCCCAACATGGGATTGTTCCTGGGGGAGATGTGGGATCCGGACGACCTGGCGCTGCACTGCGCTGGTGATGGGGTGTATGAGTTCATGCTCAGCGCCGCACCGCTGAAGATCGTGGGAGCCGTCGGCTCGCCGGTTAACCCGCTCGCCATCAAATAGGCAACGGTTCACGAGAATTACAAAGGAGAAATCAGATGGCCGCAGTATCTACCGTTGGAATCGTCGGCGCCGGCGCCGCCGGGCTGGCGCTGGCAACGTTCCTGGCTGACGCGGGAATTAAGACCGAAATTCTGGAGAAGTCCCAAGCCCCCTCCACCCTGGGCTCCGGGATCACCCTGCAGGGCAACGCGTTGCGAATCCTGCGCCAGTTGGGTTTGTGGGAGGAAATCTCCGCCCACGGATATGCCTTCAACGACCTGGGACTGCGTGCGCCGAACCCCGAGGGAACGGTGCTGGCCATTCTTGATGAAATGCAGACCGGAGGCCCGGAACTTCCGGCAACCTTCGGGATGTACCGCCCCAAGCTGGCGTCCATCATGCGCGAGCGGGCGCTCGCCGCCGGTGTGGTGATCAGCTACGGGAAAACCGTGAAAACCGTAGAGGATCTCGGCAACTCGGTCCGGGTGCACACCGAGGACGGGGAGCAAACCGATTACGACCTGTTGGTCGGGGCCGACGGGATCCATTCAACCGTGCGCCGGGCCATCGGGATCACCGCCGAACCGCAGCCTACCGGGATGGGGATCTGGCGTGCATTTGTTCCGCGTCCGGCCGAGGTGGTGCGCACCGACCTGACCTACGGCGGACGCTGCTTCATCGCCGGGTACTGCCCGACCGGGCAAGAGGACATGTACGCCTACCTGGTTGAGCGCGCCCAGGACCGGCACGATCAGAAGGACACCACCATCATGGCCGAACTGGCCGCCAACTACGGCGGCCCGTGGAATGAGATCCAGCAATCCCTGGTTGACGGCGCCCCGGTGAACTACACCCGCTTCACCCAGCATGTGGTGGACGGGAACTGGCACCGTGGCCGCACCGTCATCATCGGCGACGCCGCGCACTCCTGCCCGCCAACCATCGCCCAGGGCGCCGCCATGGCGCTGGAAGATGCGGCGGTCCTGGCCGAAGAGCTGATTGCCGGGCACACGGTGGATGATGAGCTGTGGGAGAAGTTCTACACCCGTCGTGTTGAACGGGCCAGCGCGGTGGTGAAGGCCTCGGTGCAGCTGGGCCAGTGGCTCTTGGACGGCGAAAAGAATGCCGACGTCCCGGGCCTGATGGGCGGTTTGGCTTCGCGACTGGTGGTGCCGGCATGAGCGGAACCCAGCCAATCATCGATGTCCACGCCCATGTGCTGCTCCCGCAGCTTGAGGCGCTGGCCAGAGAACAGCATCCGGAAGGTTTGGCCGAGCAACAGCAAACCGACCTGCTGCGCAATGGGCAAGAGTCCCAAAAGAACTCGGGGCTGATGATCCGCGAACGCTGGCCGCTGCTCACCGACCTGGGCGCACGCCTGGAGCACATGGACAAGAGCCAGGTGGATGTCCAAATCATTTCACCCTCTCCCTCGCATTTCTACGCGTTTGCCGGCACCGAGCTGGCGACCACGCTGTACCAAGAAGCCAACCGTTTGGTCCGCGAGTACATCGACCAGGCTCCTGGGCGTTTCCACGGCCTGGGTCTGGCACCGCTGCAGCACCCGGAACTGATGGTGGCCGCCCTTGAGGATGCGGTGCTCACCCGGGGACTGGCCGGAATCGAGATTGGCTCCTATGCCCCTGATCCGCACGGCGGGACGGTTGAACTTTCCGATCCGCGGCTGGACCCGTTGTGGGCGCGGGCCGAAGAGCTGGGCGCGATCATCTTCCTGCATCCCTTCGGATGCCCGTTGGAGGCACGGCTGGACAAGTTCTACTTGGCCAATACCGTGGCGCAGCCTGCGGAGAACGCGGTCGCGTTATCCCATTTCATTTTCGCCGGGGTCCTTGACCGGTTCCCTGCACTGAAACTGGTTGCCGCCCACGGCGGCGGTTACCTGCCGCAGGTGATCGGGCGTTCGGATCATGCCTGGCAGGTCCGTCCCGAGGCGCGGGTTTGCGAACACGCCCCCTCAAGCTACCTTTCCCGCCTCTGGTTTGATTCGCTGGTGCACAATCCGGTGGAACTTGCCCGGCTGACGGAAACCGCGGGATCCTCCCGTGTGCTGTTGGGCTCCGACTACCCCTTTGACATGGGAAGCGACTATCCGGTGCAGGCGGTTGACCAGGCCGAGTTGGCGCCGGAACACCGCGAGGCAATCCTGCGGGGCAACGCCGTAGACCTCGGGTTGACATCCCTTGCCCGCAGTGCGGCAACGGTTTTGGAAGGCAGTGAGAGCTGATGGCGATTATTGCTCGCTGGATGCAGGTCAACGGCAAGGAACGCAGCGGTTTCGTGGCCAATGGCCGCTGCTACCCGTTGGCGGATGGCGGAAGTGTCCAGGACCTGTGCGACATGGGGCTGGCCGCGACCTTGGAACGTGCCGAGCAGGCAATCGCGGAGGGTGAATGGGTCTCGTTGGACCAGGTGCAACTGCTGGCCCCGCTCAAGCCGCCCACCATCCGTGATTTTGTGGCCTTCGAGGAGCATGTTGAAGGGGTGCGGATCTCGGTGGATGGTGTTGCCGGGGTAGTTCCCCAGTGGCATGAGGCGCCGACCTTCTACTTCGGCAACCCCCACACCGTGCGCGGCACCGGTGAGACCATCCCGATTCCAGCAGGATGCCAGGAGCTGGACTTCGAGCTTGAGGTTGCCGCGGTGATCGGCTCCGTTCCCGGAAGCAACGGTGAAAACCTCGATGCGGCCGCGGCCCATCAGCACATCTTCGGCTACACCATCTTTAACGACTGGTCCGCGCGGGATCTGCAACGCCGCGAGATGAAGGTGAGCTTGGGCCCGTGCAAGGGCAAGGATTTCGCCAGCACCCTGGGCCCGTGGATCGTGACGGCAGACGAGTTCGAGCACCTGCACGACGAGCAGGGATTCTTGGCCCTGCAGATGACGGTGAGCGTCAATAAACAGCAGATCGGGATGGATTTGCTCTCCCACATGGGATGGCCCTTCGCCGAACTGGTGGCCTATGCCTCCGCCGACTCGGTGGTGCGCCCCGGGGACGTGCTTGGTTCAGGCACCTGCGGCAGCGGGTGCCTGGCCGAGCTGTGGGGGCGCAACGGAACCCAGAGCCCGCCGCCGCTGCAGCCTGCGGACACCGTGGTGATGAGTGTTGAAGGGATTGGCACCATCAGCAATACGGTGGGTGCGCGCCGCGAGGCAATCACCCGGGTCCCCTCCACACCGCGCCCGCGGCTCGAAGCGGCCCAGCGGGCCCAGGGATGAATCTGGGCCTGGCCGGGAAAACCGTGGTGGTGACCGGAGCGGGGCAGGGACAGGGAAGCGCCGAAGCGCGGCTGCTGGTGGAACACGGCTGTAAGGTTTTCGCCGTGGACCTCTGTGCCCAGGTCCCGGCCGAATTGCGCGGCCTGAGCGGACCCGGAGAGCTGATCTACCGCCAACTTGATGTCACCCAGCGTGCCCATTGGGAAGAGCTGGCGGCGTTGTTGGCCGGGCAGGAGGTGCACGGGCTGGTGAACAATGCCGGGATCACCCAGCGCGACCGCCTGGCAGAGGTCAGCCTGGAGCAGCTGCACCAGGTCTATGAGGTCAATGTGGCCGGGGCCCTGCTGGGGATCCAGGTCTTGACTCCGCTGTTCGTCCCGGGGTCTTCCATCATCAACATCGGTTCCGTGGCCGGGCTCAGCGCCCACTATCCGGTGGCCTACACCACCAGCAAGTGGGCGTTGCGGGGATTGACCCAGATCGCCTGCATGGAGTTAGGCCCAGCCGGGATCCGGGTGAATTCGGTTCACCCGGGATTTATCGAAACCCCCATGACCAGCGCCGCGAACCCCAGATTCCGTGAGGCGACGATTCGTGAAACGCCGTTGGGCCGGGCCGGGAGCAGCCAGGAAGTGGCCAATGTGGTGCTGTTTTTGCTCAGCGAGTTATCCTCGTTTGTCAACGGCGCCGAAATCCCGGTGGACGGCGGCCAAACGGCCCATGGCGGGGCTAAATCCATCTCGGATGCACTGAAATAAATAGTTAAGCGCCCCCAGCGCAACACCCGGTGACCTGCGGAATCACCTCGACGCTGGTGAAACCGGCACTACGAGGGAAGTAAAGTCTAAGGTGGCACCATGAAGAATCTTGATATCAATCTGTTGCCGGTGCTGCAAAGCCTGCTGCGAATGCGTAATGTCACGCGGGCGGCGGATTTTTTGGGGCTGAGCCAACCGGCCACCAGCGCGGCCCTGTCCAGGCTGCGCCGATATTTTGATGATGAATTGCTGGTGCGCTCCGGGCGCGGATACGACCTCACCCCGCTGGCTCAGGATCTGCAGCCGCTGGTGGAATCGGCAATGCACGCCATCGACCGGGTCTCGACCATCAAGAGCCAGTTCAACCCCGCCACCAGTGATCGGAAGTTCGTGATTGTCGCCTCCGACTACGTCGCGGCGATGCTGGTGGAACACCTGCGGGCGATCCTGCGGGTTGAAGCGCCGGCGGTCTCGGTGGAGATCACCCCGACCTCCGCGGCGTCGTGGGATCGCAGTACCTACGGGAAGTGGGATTTGATTGTCGGGCCCATGGGATACGACCTGCCCGGGCACGGCAAACCGGTGTTCCGCGATAGTTTTGTGGCGGTGTTGGATGCCGACAATCCGGTGCTGGATAAACCGGATCTCAGCGCCCAAGACCTGGTGAAACTACCCCAGGCCGTAGGGTTTTTCGGTTCGGAAATCCGGACGCCGGGTGATCAGTTCTGGGATGTCCTGGGTGAAGCTCCGGCCATTGCCGCCCGCGTGCAGGGCCTGCTCTCCCTGCCGTTGCTGGTGGAGGGAACAGATTTGATGGCCCTGGTGCCGCGCATGCTGGCCTACAAGTATTCGCGCGGGACCAACCTGGCGATTGTGGATTTCCCCGTGGAGAACGAAGCGGCACTGGTTGAAGCAATGTTCTGGCACACCAACCGTGATGATGATCCGGCCAACTCATGGCTTAGATCCGTGGTTCAGCGCGCATGCCAGCAGCTGCATGAAATTTTTGAAATGCTGACCCCCGACGTGCGTCGGGCGCAGCTTCGCTCACCGGAAACTCACTGAACAGCAGGCTCCCCGGCCGGTGAAACGGGTACCGGGCAGTTTCCGCGGTGATACCGCAACCTAGCGCAGCGGAGGCTGCGGCGGGTGTGCACTAAGGGTGGTACAACTCAGGGTTTTCTCCGGCCCCATCAGGTTCGGGGCGGTTGCATGGGTCGCTCCGGATGCACAAAACCCAGGGTTGCGCGCCCCTGGGGATCGATGAGGTGCCCTTGATGTTTGCTCATCCGGAACACCACACTCCGGTCGACAATTCTTGAGCCGAGCAGGGTCTCTTCCACAATCGATTCGAACTGCGGCACCTGGTTGAGCTCCCGCAGCCAGACCGCAACCACCAGGTTGAACTGGCTGGCCACGGCCAGGGCGGTGCGGATCTGCGGGATGCGGTCCATCACGTCGCCGCTTTTCGACATGAGTTTGGCGGGAACCTGCATGAAGTACCAGGCGTAGATGGGCCAACCGGTGACCGAGCGTGCCACATCCGTGCGCATCCGCAACTCGCGGCGTTCAATCATCCGGGCTATCCCGTCCGACACCCGCTGCTCACTGAGGCCGTAGTCGCGGGCAATCTGCCGCGCCGGCCGCCGGACGTCTTCACGCAAGGACTGGCGCAGGGCATATTCCACGTCGGGGTGAATCGAGCGGGGAGCCCTGGCCCGTGGCGGGGTTGGACGCGGGATGGCGGCTACTTCCAAGGGTTTCAGCGCGCTCAACCTCCAGGTTGAGGCCTCCCTGAGCGGCTCGGTCACCAGATGGGTTTTGGATTGTTTGACGCCTGGCAGGGCGCCAATCTGATTGGTCACCAGATCCCAGATGTGCTCTGGTGTCGGGGCGGTGGCGGTGGCCAAAATGTCGCGTTCTCCGGAGGTGTGGTCGAGGGTCACCAGCTCAGGCATCTGCGCCAAGGCCCGGGTGACTTCACCGAGCATTTGCGGCACACACGTGATGTCAATCAGGGCAGCGGCCCCGTCCACAAAAAATCCAGTGGTCCACGCGATTCCTTGCTCAACCAAGGAATCCCAGCGCCGGGACAAGGTCACCGCATCAGCGCCGAGCACCGGTTCCAGGTCGCTCCAGCGGGCCCGAGGGTTGATTTGAAGAGCATGGATAATTCGCTCATCAAGGTCACTAAGACGATTTTCCTGCATGGAACGTGAATTTACCCTAGTTTTCTTCATTTTTGTAGACCGTGAGTCACGGTGGCCTACCTTAAAAGTAATCCCGTTCACACCACACACATGGAGCTCTCATGGGCCATCCCACTACACAACGCCGGTCTGCAGGTGCAGCCGTCGGATTCCTGGTGATCATGGAATTTGGCAGCGGCATACTCCAAGGCTGGTTCAGCCCGCTGTACACCTCCCTCGGCGACTCCTTTGGGGTTAGCGCCGCATCGCTGAATTGGATCAGCGCCGCCTACCTGCTGGCCACCGTGCTGGTGGTGCCGTTGCTCTCCAAGCTGGGCGACATCTACGGCCACAAGCGGATTCTGATGATCGCCACCGCAATTGTTGCCGTGGCTTCCTTCGCGGTCGCCTTTGCACCGAACTATGCGGTGTTCCTGGCGGCCCGCGCCATCCAAGCTCCTTTGGCGGTGTTCCTGCCCTTGGAATTCGCCATTGTCCATCAACGTGATTCCGAGAACGCCGGACGTAGCATTGGCCGCCTGGTGGGAGCACTCACCCTGGGCGCGGCCGTGGGCGGTCTGCTCTCCGGAGCGGTGCTTGATGCCACCGGCAGCCTGACCATCACGCTGTTGGTTCCCGCGGTGTTCATGTCCCTGTGTGTGCTCGGGGTGGCGCTGTTTGTTGCCGAAACCACGCTGCGCAGCAAGCAGAAGGTCGACTACCTCGGGGCGCTGCTTCTGGGCGCAGGCCTGGTCGCGTTGCTCGGCGGCGTGTCCAACATGGCTTCCTGGGCTCCGGCCCTGTCGATGGGCGCGGTGTTGCTGGGCGCACTTCTCTTGGCCGGTTGGGTCTTCTCGGCCAAACGCAGCGACCATCCGTTGATCGACCTGCGGATGCTGGCCAGCGGCGGGATCGGCCTGCCGATCATCGTGGCATTCCTTTTCGGAGCCCAGATGTTTGGCGCGCAAACTCCCATCTCGCTCTACCTGCGCACCGATGCGCAGAGCGCCGGGTTCGGTTTCTCTGCCGGGGCAACCACCGCCGGGTTGGTGCTCTCGATCTTCGCCGTGGCAAGTTTCTTCGGAGCCACCTTCAGCGACCGGTTGGCCCGCAAGGTCGGGGGCCACCACGCGGTGATGATTGGCGGTTTGCTCAGCGCCATCGGTTATGTGCTGATGATCCTGGCCCCGGGAACCCTGGCCGTTTTCACCTGCTGGCTCCTGCTGGTGGGCTTTGGCGCCGGCCTGGTGATCGGTGCGCTTCCCACCATTGTGGTGACCCGGGCAGACAAGGATTCGGTGGGTATTGCCTCCGGGCTGTACAACACCGCACGCACCGCCGCTGGTGCGGTAGCCGGTGCCCTGTTCGCCCTGCTAATGGCCGCTTTCGCTTCACGTTCAGCTGACGGAGCCAACGTTTCCAGCGCCTTGTCCTACCACTCGGTGTGGTGGATCTGCGCGGCACTGTGTGTAGCATTCGCCATCCTTGCGCGTTCCATGCGCCAACCCGCCACCGGGGCAACCAGCTCCACCGAAGCTTCCCCCATCACCGAATCGGTCAAGTGAAACCCGCGTTTCACCACCTGACTACACACCAACTGAAAGGCGAAATGATGAGCACCCAAACAGTATCCGAGCTGAAAGAACTGCAGGAACTGATCTCCCAGACCCTCACCGAGGCCCGTGGATCCTTGCTGGAACTCAGCCACACCATCCACGGACTTCAGGAAATCTCCTGGCAGGAACACGAATCCGCCAAGGCCGTCGCCCAGTTGCTTCGAACCCACGGTTTTGACGTCCTCGAATCCGCCTACGGTGTAGAAACTGCGGTTGAAGCCACCTACGGCAGCGGCGAACTCACCGTGGTGATTTGCGCCGAATACGACGCCCTTCCCAATGTCGGCCACGCCTGCGGGCACAACATCATCGCCGCCGCCGGCGTGGGGGCCGCCATTGCCCTCAAGCCGGTCGCAGAACGTGCAGGGCTTCGCATCAAATTGCTGGGAACCCCGGCAGAGGAACACGGCGGCGGCAAAATCTCATTGCTGAACGCCGGGGCATGGGAGGACGCGGCGTTCTCCTTGATGGTTCACGGCATGTCCGGTGCGGAGACCAGCGTCAAGTCGATGAGCATGACCGCCGTTGAGCGCTTCGAGGTGAAATTCGAGGGCCGTGAGGCGCACGCCGCGGGGGCTCCCAGCGAAGCGATCAATGCCGGTGCCGCGGCCAGCCTGGCACTGATGAACATGGCCGTTCTGCGCCAGCACCTGCCAGAACGCTCCAACACCAACGCCTTCATCTCAGACGGCGGCGGAGCCACCAACGTGATTGCCGGCTCGGCAACCGTTCAGGTTGAGGTCCGCGCCCATGACCTGGATGTCTGGCGCGGACTCAAGCAGCGTGTGTTGAACTGCTTCGAGGGGGCCGCCATCGCTACCGGTTGCACCTGGGAACATCAGCAGACCGAACACCCCTACTCGCCGGTCAATACCCACCCGGGCCTGGCCGAAGTGTGGGATGGCGCCATGGAGTCCATTGGCCGCCCGGTCAACCCGGAGCCGGTCTACGGGGGCGGGTCAACCGATATGGGCAATGTGTCCCAGGTGGTTCCTTCGGTGCATGGAATGATTGCCATCCGAAACTCCAAAGCCGTTCCGCACCACCCGGATTTTGCCGCCGATGCCGCCAGCCCGGAAGCCGACGAATCGGTGATCGACGGAGCCTTGGTCATTGCCCGCACCGCGTTGGAGGCCGCGGTTAACCCGGCGTTGCGTGCAGAACTGCTTGAACTTCAGGCGGCCCGCACCCCGGGAGACACCACCATCCCGTTGACCGCATAATGACCGCTGGTGTTTACGTTTCGGCGTTGGACATGTTCTCCATTGGCATCGGGCCTTCGTCCTCTCACACGGTAGGCCCGATGATCGCCGGGGCCCGGTTCAGAAATGAACTGGAGAACCGTTCAGCGCTGAGCCAGGTGGATCGGTACGAGATCCAGCTACACGGATCGCTGGCCGCGACGGGTATCGGCCACGGCACCCCGGATGCGGTGCTCGCCGGATTGGCCGGCCTGCAACCGCACGATTGCGACCCGGCAATGGTGCATGGGCAGTATGCCGCCCTCGCCGCCGGGGAGCAGGTCTTGATCGACTCCGTGAGGGTGCGCAAAAACGATATCCAGTTCCAAGCCCGGGTCAGGGACCGTGGGCATCCCAATGCTCTGACATTGGTGGCATTCGATTCAGAACAGGTGCTGTTGCAGCAAACCTATCTGTCAATCGGCGGCGGGTTTGTGGTGCAGGCACAAACCGATACCCATGGTGCGAGCGGCCAGCCGATGGTGCCGACGGCCAGTTTGCCGCAGCCGGTGAGCAGCTACCGGAACATGGATGAGCTGCTCGGATCATTATCCGGTGAATCGATTGCCCAGGTGGCCAGGCGTGATGAGAACTTCTGGCATTCGGCAGATGGTTTGGAGCAAGGACTGGATCGTATCTGGCATGAAATGAGCAGTTGTGTCCAGGCAGGCTTGGCCGCCGAGGGAACCCTTCCCGGAGGGCTCGGGGTCAAGCGCCGGGCGGCCGCCGTGTATTCCTCAACCCTGGCGGATGCCAACGGCAATTCGGAAGCACTGGTCAACAGCTACGCGATGGCGGTTAATGAACAGAATGCCGGGGGAGGACGCGTGGTGACCGCGCCAACCAATGGTGCGGCCGGGATCATCCCCGCGGTGCTGTATTACCTGGTCCAGGAAGGCCTGACGCGGCCGCAGATCCATGAGTTCCTCTTAACCGCCAGCGTGATTGGTTCGATCATCAAAGCCAACGCCTCGATCTCTGGCGCCGAAGCCGGGTGCCAGGCCGAGGTCGGTTCGGCCTGCGCCATGGCTGCCGCGGGGTTAACCGCGGTCCGCGGAGGCAGCGCGCATCAGGTTGAAAACGCCGCGGAGATTGCCTTGGAACATCATCTGGGACTGACCTGTGACCCCGTCGGGGGTTTGGTGCAGATTCCGTGTATCGAGCGCAACGCCATCGCGGCGTCTACCGCGTTGACTGCCTCGCGGATCGCCCTGCACGGGGACGGCACCCACATCGTTTCGCTGGATACCGCGGTGAAAACCATGCGGGAGGTCGGTCGGGATATGCTCTCGAAGTACAAGGAAACCTCATCCGGCGGACTGGCCGTGACGGTTCCGTACTGCTGAATCCTGATTCTGCGGATTGACCTCAGTGCTCGTCGAGCAAAACCGGGCAAACCGGTTTTGCTCGACGAGCATTTTTCTTCGGCGCACAAGATCTGGACCTTTCCCTCTTGTGTTATCTGGGGCCAGTTGTTTACATCTGCCAGCGATCCAGCTTGGGTAGCCGATGGGTGGCATCTGGTTATTTCTTACGTTCTGCGGCAAGTTCTATGGTTTCACTAATTTTGAGAATAAATAGAGAATCTAAAGATTTACATATTTGATATGGGCGGTGGTGCTTGCCGAGTGTCCAAAATTTGGTTCGGATGGGTAGTGGTTACGAACCGAATTTCATAGCATGCTTTTCAAGTTGTTGCTGTCTGTGTCTCTATTTCTTTGTTACTGGTGGGCGGCTGGTTAGCTACAGTTGGTGGGGTCGATCTTCAAACGGTCATGGAGCTCCTGATTCGGGTTGAGGATTCATCCGGTGTCATGATAAAAATATTAACTGCGAACGATGTGGCAAAAGTATTGTTCTGGGATGTCTTAGGTGTCGTATCTCCTGGCTCCAATGCCAGTAGATCTGCTTGGATATGTTGAAAAGGATGCGAAAGTCGTCACTGATTCTGGTCATTTTTGGAACAGACGTGACCGAGGACCGGTCACCTCGGGCCGCGTGGAGCGGGGCTAATGGAGGCGATCCAGAAAGCCTAGGCACGGCCAGGACCTACTACGGTACATAGATAGTCTGAACGGGTGGAGACGCATTTTTGCTTCTCCGCCCGTCTTATGCGAAAGCGTGTTTTGTGCGTCATAAACCTGTGATTCCGGTGCTATTGATCGCAGCCCTGCTGATGTTTTTGGATGTGGCGCTGTTGACTTATCGGTCCGCCCAAGAGGCTTTGTTGAGGGAAGCGAATGCCCTATATTCGAGTAACGCGGTTGCTGTCACAGGAGAAGCGTCGAAAGCCTTGGCTATAGCTCAGCATGATGATCTTGATGTATTACTCTTCCTTCCAATCCAAAACAACGACAAGCTTCGAGCGGTAATCTCCGCACAGGGTAATTTGGATATGATCCCGAAGCATAGGGTGCGTTGGAATGTGTCAGACGCCCGTCCGGGAGCATTTGCTGGCGCAAATGTAGCTCCAGCTTCGGGGCATGTTGACGTGCTTGGCACGGACTATCCAATCGCTGGTCTGTTGGGTACCCAAGATCAGAGCCTCGCCGCAGACGATATTCTCGTCTACGACCCTACTTTCTTTACCGAAACGACCATGCAGCGCTTCGTGATTGATGGAAGCGACGCTTCCGTTGTTGCTGAGAAATTCAATGATGCACGCCCGGTCTCCGAGAGCATTTCGCGGAGGACCAACCTGGATTTCGTAACTCCCGTAATGGTCTCCCTTTCGCTGATTCTGCTTATTTTGGGTTCTGCGTTAGCGGGGTATCTGGCCAATGAATGGGGAGCGGCACGTGATTCGATTAACCGGCTTTGGGGGCGTAGCCGTCCGATGATCCTGATTCGTCGAACAGCCATCTATGCGTTGGTTTGGGTCGGTGCTGCAAGTATCGCAGGTGGGGTACTGCGCAGCTTAAACTCGGCAGGAACCCTTTTTCATGATTTTGCGCTATCTTGTGCGCTGTTGCTGGGCGTGTTCTTGTTGGCGTTCGGTATATCGTTTGCAGTCAGGAATCGAGGGTGAAGATGAACCAGTATGTCTTCGATCTACGACGAAATTGGCTGATTATTGCGGTGAAGTCGCTGATTGTAGTGCTGTTCTTGACAGGTCTCTACAGCACAGTGAGCTTCTCAGAGTCGACGCGGAGCGCGATCAACCATAGCTTCAGTAGCGGTAATAACCAGAACCTCTATAGCCTCACGGATGTGCTCACCTCCGACGATGATTTTTCGGAGTTTAGAGGGAGCGTCGACAAGGTTGCAACGGTGGGGAATTTCTATAATGCACTGAACGAAAGCAAGGTTGTGAGCTTGATTTCGGCGTTTGCTCAACCAGTCGCAATCACTGATTTCCGTGGCGGTGAAGCGTTCGATGCCTGGGCCGATGCAGAATACGCTGCAGCTGGCGTCTATCTCGACCCTGAAACAGGCAAAGAGACCCGGGATGTGTTGTCAATGCAGATGAATAACCAAGCATTCGATTTCGCGCATCTTGCAGTTCAAAAGGGCAATCTTCCCGATTGGGAACATATCGATTACAGCACTGGAAAAATCCCGGTGCTTCTCGGAGCGAACTACTTAGGAACCTACGAGCTCGGTGACGAGATAGAGGGGCAGCTGTATTTTCAACCATTCACATTCCAAGTTTCGGGGTTCCTGGAATCGGACTCGTCGATGTTCTATAAGGACACTATTAATTTTTTCCTCGACGACTACCTGATCATCCCTTATCCGCCGCAGCTCACACTTCCGACGGCGGAGACCTTGTACTTCGATGGGCTACTGTCGTTCGCGATGATTAACACTGACCTGGTCGCGCCAAAATCTCTCTCTAGCGATGAGGTACTCAGCCATCTCGACGGGATCGGGCAAGAGAGCGGGTTCTTGAATTATGCGATGCTTGGCGTGCCACAGTACCTGACTCAGTACTCGCTCACTCGATCCCTGCTCATCGACAATGCTTGGCTAGTTGGTTTGCTGCAACTTGCGCTTGGGGCTGGAAGCGCATTCGTGCTCGTCGTGCTTGGAGTCTTTGTTTACCGTAGGCGTCTCCTTGCCATGGATGTGCGATGGAAAGTTGGAATATCTGGTGCAAGCTTAGAAAGGTCTATGGCGTTTATGGTGCTTGTTGAATGGGCGTTCATTGCTGTCTTGTTCGCTCTTGTCTACCGTGTACTCCCGAATGCTGGTTCAGGCGTCGTCGTTTGGATGGGGCTACTATGCGCTCTTATTGCCGTCGTTAATGTTGGGGCAGCAACTTTCGCGCTGAGGCATCATCTATATGGGAAGAAGGAAGTAGCATGACCACGATCGAGTTTCAGGGGTTTTCTAAGCAATTCCGCGAACCGAACGGCAACATTCGGAGCCTATTTGAGAATACCGATCTCCTGCTGTCTGAAGATGACTCGTCTGTCGCGGTAGTCGGGCGGAGCGGGTCAGGGAAGAGTACCTTGCTGAACGTGCTCGCTGGCCTCGACATTTCTTACTCTGGGAAATATCGGGTAGATGGCGAGGAACTTCGGCAAAACGAAATGCTGATGTCGGCGTTCCGCCGTAAAAAAGTGGGTATCATCACCCAGGGATACGATCTCTTGAATGAGCGCACCTCTCTACAGAATGTCATGCTTGGTCTCGGCAACGGCAAAGCCTCCCACCGTAGACCTGCGCTTCAAGCGCTCGAACTGGTTGGGCTTGCGGATTATGCGAACCAAAATGTGGGTCGATTATCTGGAGGAGAGGCCCAACGAGTAGCGATTGCCCGTGCCATTGTGAAAAATCCCTCCATACTTTTGGCAGACGAACCTACCGGTGCGTTGGACGAGCAGACTGAGAACGACGTGCTCGATCTCTTTGATGTCTTGCAGTCTCGCGGAAGCATGCTTGTCATCGCCACCCACAGCGAACGCGTCGCACGACGATGTTCACGGCGACTCAAAATTACTGGACGTCGTTTAATTGAACAGCAACAGAACTCAGTGGCCGAGAGTATCGGGCCGATTCGCCTAGACATAGAGGCCCAGAGCATTGGAGCTCAACGCCGCAGAGATTAGCGTTCTACGCATGACCGTGGTCCTCAATCCCGAGGCACGGTCATTGCTTCATCTGCGGAGACGCTCGAAGTTTCCGAATCTTCGAACTCTGGTAATCCAGTAAGGTCGACGAATTTTTCAACTGCCTCAGTGCAGACTGCAGGCCTGGATAGTTGATTTCTTTACTGGACTGTTGTCGAAAAACTTCTGGGTCTCTGCTGGTTAGTCTTCTAATTACGGCGCTGAACAAACACCACGGTGTCCTCAAGTGTTGCAGGATTGCCGTTCGGATCGGTTATCTGGCGTTCAATAATTTCTGCCTGCAAGATATCCCACTGATCCGAATCCAAGGCCAAGGCATCAAGCTCAGTCTGAGGGGTGGGGAAAGGCGGAACCTTGCCTTCCAGCGGTGGTGCCCAGGAGGGGCGGGCGGCATGAGATAACGCCAAAAGGTGCCCGCCGGGTGCCACCAACAAGGAAGCCTTCCGCAGGATCTCAGCCCGGTCAAAATCGAATGGCGCTTGGAAAAAGCTCAGCGTGACCAGGTCGTAGCGTTCGGTGCTGGTCCACTCGGAGAGATCCGCGGCGATGAACGTTGCCTGCGGCGGAACTAGCCCATGAGCGGCTGCATCGGTTTCGGCGCGTTGAACAGCGGTGGGGGAGATATCAACACCCGTGGCCTGCCAGCCCTTTGATGCCAACCACATGACATCGCCGCCTTCGCCGCAGCCCAGGTCCAGGGATGTCCCGGGCGTCAGGGGAGTGACGAGCCGTTCAATCACCTGGTTGACCTTGCCGGACCAGACCCGTTCGGATGTGCCATAGTGGTTTTCCCAGAAGTCGACCCCGCGAAGTTCTTCGGTTACGTGATGGTGTTCCATTCCCTGTATTCCCCCTGATATCTTGCCGGTGTGCTCTTTACTGATCCTAGGCACTAGTAGCCGTAAGCGCGAGAGGATTTGCGTGACAGGCAAAAATTGGGTGTTTGCTACCGAGCACTGACCTTTCCGAAGATCCGGGCAATCGAGGTGAGGAACAGCGGCCTGCATGCTGCCCAGGCCGCGGCCGTGACGAAGATTGCCACGGCGAACATCCACAGCCCGGTCCAATTGTTGGCAAACTGTGCGGGGTCGGTTGAACCTTGGGCCGCGAACATATGATTCAGGTTCCGCAGGGCACCGGTGGAGAACACCAACGCCACATGCACCACGATAAATACCGCGAAGTACAGCATGGTGGGGAAGTGCAGTGCCCGGGCCACCTCGATTGGATAACGTTTGGTCAGCGCCGGAGCGTTCTTGGGCCAGAAGGCGCTGAGCCGGAACCCGGTGAGGGCGGCTAACGGTGCGGCAATAAATACCGTGGTGAAGTAGGCCAGCTGTTGCAACGAGTTGTAGTTCACCCAACCGTTGTCCGTGGGCCAATCCAGCGACATGTATTGAAGGGCTGCAGAGATGGCGTTCGGGAAAACCTCCCAAGACGTTGGAACAATTCTCACCCAATGTCCGGAAGCGAACAGCACCACAACAAACACCAGCCCGTTCACCAGCCAGAGCACGTCGAGGCTTTGATGCAGCCACAGGTTGATGCTGACCTTCGGACTGCGTTTGGAAGACCAATAGGCCGGTGGTTTGCGTTGGTGCCGGACCTGCAACCCGGAGCGGATGATCAGCACCATCAAAAAGAAATTAAAGAAGTGGTTCCAGGCAAGCCAGCGGGGGAACCCAATGGGCGCCGCCTCGGGCAGATGGTATTCACCCGGATAACGAACGACAAAGTTCGATACTGCCTCGAATCCGAGAATCCACCGGGCAAGCAACACAACGGTGGTGGCCATGCCCAGCGCGCAAAAGGCTCCGAGTACCCCGGCCAGAACCCACTGTTTGGTCGTGAGCGGACCGTGGCGTTGTGCCTCGGGTTTGGTGGTTGCGGACGTTGACCCGGACGCGGGTGCAGGCGGCGTACCAGGCTGGGGTCGTGGGGATGATTGCCGTGGCGCCACCGGGGCGGTCTCCGGCTTCGGGGCAGTGGATGCCGCCGGAGCGGATAGCGCCGCGGCAAGTTGAGCCGGAGCTACCGGAGCTGCGACTGGTGCGGCCTTTACTTCAGGCTCGGCTACTGCGTGGGCAACTGGTTCAACCACGGCGGGCACCGGCTGTGCAGCTTCCATTGGTGCTGGTGCTGGTGCTGGTGCTGGGGCCTTGGCCGCCGGAGGCCACGGCTGGCCGCCTGGAATGCGGGGTAGGCCCCGGCGAAGGTCCCCGGCCGGAGTTGAAGCGCTGGAGGACTCGACCGGTGCTGGGGGTATCGCAACATCGTCGACTGGCTCTGCCGATGCTACGGAAGCTAGCGGCGCCTGGGTGTCGGGTTCGGGGCTCGAAGCAGCGCCCGGCGCGGGAACCGGCACACCTGGGTTGTCAGCCGGTGGCCATGGCTCTCCGCCTGGCACCCGGGGCAGCCCTCGGCGCACGGTGCCTGCCGTCGCTGAAACCGCCAGCGGCCGGGCAGGAACGCTCGGCATGGCCCCCGGAACGGGAACCTCGACTACCTGGGCCGGGGCAGGCTCTGCGAGTGGTGTTGAAGCGACTACCGGGTCGGCTTCCAGAGCGCCGGCAACTACCGGGAGGTCCTGGGGCACAGCGGCCAAATAGTCCGCCGGGGGCCAAGGCTCCCCGCCCGGAGTCCGAGGTAAACCCTGGCGCGGGGTACGGGTGGGTGTGCTCACGGCTATCGGTCCTTCGCCGTTTCCAGCGCAGCGATCAGCTGCGGAACCACCTTGAACACGTCACCCACCACACCGAAGTCGGCGATGTCGAAGATCGGGGCATCGGCATCTTTGTTGATGGCAACGATAGTTTTCGCGGTCTGCATCCCAGCCTTGTGCTGGATGGCCCCGGAGATGCCCAGTGCCACATATAGCTGCGGTGAGACCGAAACACCGGTCTGGCCAACCTGCGCGGCATGCGGGACAAAACCCGCATCCACCGCGGCCCGGGAGGCGCCCACGGCGGCCCCCAAAACGTCGGCCAGCTGCTCCACCAAAACAAACTGTTCGGCATTGCCCAAACCGCGTCCACCGGAGACCACGCGTTTTGCAGAACGTAGTTCCGGTCGAGCGGAAGTGGACTCAAGCGTTTTCAGGTCAGTGACCTCAACCTCCGGTTTGCCGCTGGCTGCAACGTCCAATGCTGTGATGTTTTCGGATTGCGCGGCGGCCCGGGCCTCGATACTTCCCACGCGTACGGTGATGACCGGAGCGCCGAAGGTCGCGGTGCTGGTGGTGGAGAAGCCGCCGCCATAAATTGAATGGGAGGCAACCACACCAAGCTCATCACGGAAAACTCCCACCGCGTCAACACTGAGTGAGGCACGCGAACGCACCGCAAAACGAGCTGCGATGTCGCGGCTGGACTCGGTGTGGGCCACCAACACCGCCTGTGGCTGCACCAGCGTGGCCGCCGCCTGCAACGCGTCGACCAGCGGGACAACCGGGCGGCCTTCCAATGCAACCGTTAGCACCGCCGCCGCGCCGGAAGCGCTGGCCTGTGCGGCCAATGAACCCAGCGAATCGGCGGGTCCGGCGACCAAGGCCACCGGTGTTCCCACCCCGGCCGCCGCCCCTAGCAGTTCGCCATGATTTTTGGACAGGACGGGTCCCGGAGCGGTCTCAAGCACAACAAGAATTGAATCCGCGGCAAAGGTAGTCATGAGTCTGCTCCGATCACACCAGGTTATTTTTGATCAGGAAATCCGCCAGGGCGCTGCCGGCTTGCCCGTCATCGGTGATGACGGTACCCGCTTCGCGGGGCGGCTTTTTCGACACCGACAGCATGATGGTCCGCGCGGTGTCCGTTGGCAACGGGTCGATTCCCAGATCTGCGAGGCTCAGGACCTCGATAGGTTTTTTCTTGGCGGCCATGATCCCCTTGAAGTTCGGGAACCGCGCATCGGGCAGGGACTCGGTGATGGAGGCGATGGCTGGCAAAGAAACCCGAAGCTGCGCTGAGACCCCCTCGGATTCACGTTTCCCCTCCAGGCTCTGGGCATCAATAGCGATTTCAGACAGTCCGGTCGCTGCCGGTAGACCAAGGAGCTCTGCCAACATTGCCGGGAGTACCCCCGCCGCGCCATCGGTGGACATATTGCCGGTAAGGATCAGGTTGTAATCATCTCGGCGCAACGCCGCCGCAAGGGTGTCAGCGGTCAGCAGCAGGTCTGCGCCCAGAAGCGCCTCATCGCTGATGTGGACAGCAGACGTCGCCCCCATGGCCAGCCCCTTGCGCAGAGTTGCCTGAGCGGAGTCGGGTCCCATAGTTACCAAGACAATCTCGGTCCCCGGGGCGCTATCGGCAAACTTGAGCGCAACTTCCAAGGTGCGCTCGCCGATCTCATCAAGAACGGCTTCGGACGCTGCCCTGTCCGCCAAACCGGTTTCCAAGTTCAGTACTCGGTCAGCTCCGGTGTCCGGGACTTCTTTGATCAGAACAGCGATTTTCATTCATCTCTCCTCACGGCAACGCCACCTAGCCACCTGGGTGTCAGGATATCGACCATCAAGTGAAGCATGTGTTGTAGAACACAATACTGATTAATGCTCGATAGTGGTGGATTGCCGAGGAGCCAGTGAGTTGATCCTATTTTGAGAGCAGGGCTTCGCGCACGGCAACCTCGAAGGCTCGCACGTGTTCGGCCGCCAAGCTGGCCGCCTTTTGCTCGTCACCGTTGATGACTGCATCAAGCAGTACGAGGTGTTCCTTGATGTGGACGTTTAGATGCGGCAGCTGATCGGCTACGGTGCACCAGATTCGTGTCCCCAAGTTGTTGTAGCGGATCAGTGAGTCTTCCAGGTGCGGGTTGCCGCAGGCGCGGTAGATGCTGCGGTGAACCCGGGAGTCGAAGGTGAGCAGGTCTTTGATTGAGCCAGCTTCTTCATCAAGCAATTCAATGTCGCGGGCAACTTCACGCAATTGATCACGGGTGGTTTCGGTAGCCACGCGCGCGGCCCGCGCCGCGGCCATGGGTTCGAGGACCTGGCGGATTTCGGAGACGTAAGCCAGATCGCTGATCTCCACCCGGGTGGCAAAGGTTCCGCGTTTGGGATAACTGACCACCAGCTTGTCCAGTTCCAAACGTTTGAGCGCTTCACGCAAAGGTGTGCGCCCAATCCCCAGTTCGGCCATTAGGGCTTCTTCGCGGATTGGTTCTCCGGGAACAATGACAAGTGTCAACAGCATCTGGCAGAGCTGGGTATATGCGAACTCCGCAAGTGACATCTTGGGATTTCGGGTCACCTCGGTGCTGGTTTCGCTCATTTCGCCTTCTCCTTGAATGCCTCATCCGCTCGGAGCAACAATTACTCTGTGACCTAGAATACCTTGGAACGCTAACATATATCAGTGTTGTATATCTTGCGAACATTAGTTGGGGCATTGAATGTGAGTATGCCTGTCGAAGTGACGCGTGAGTACATTAATGGCTCCGGGCTCTTGGCCTCATGTCGTATTCTTCTTGGGCGGGGTAGGGCGTGGCGGGATTCCCGGCGGGACTGTCTGACTCAAACATAAAACGCCACCTCAATCCTTCTCATCCAAGATTCATTTAGCAACCTAAACTAGGCTCCCCTGGGTCACGAGCCTGACGCATTCCTGAACCCCGTGATGACTGAGGAAAAATCGGCTGGTGCCTCGCAACAAGCTTTGACACCAGCATGCCGTCTCGCTTTACCAGATCCTTCTCCAGAGTAAAAGACCGACCTTCCTGTCGCCTGTATTGCTGAAGAGTTCTCGCTCCTACTCCCTCTTTGGCTAATTTGAGAGCTGTTTCTTCAGTAATAGAGACACCATCGGGACCATACATATTATTAGCGAACTCCGAGGGTACAGGCCGCCCGCCCAGTCGGCCTTCTCTGCTTTCCTCACCCGCTAGGTGCTTACGATAGCCACTTTCCCAGCGGTCTTGGATCCCCGACTTCGTCAGCTCCTTAGATGTCTGAACACTCACGACGTCATAGGTATAGTTGCGGCTGTCCAGCATGGTCTTAACGCTTTGGACTGCACCATCGGTAGCCAACACCGTATCCACGACAAGATTAAGGTTTTGACCCATCAAGAACTTTTGCAAAGTGTCGCGCAGCATCGCTGATTCTTTGTGCACCAAAGAGGAAAAATCCATGGGAGCGAAAACTTCACCGTGCTCTTCCAAGACTCTAACTTCCGGCGACTTCAAAAGCTCCAGTTTGCCCTGGCGTAGCTCATGATCAATGATCTTTACTTTGAACACATCGGGATCACAGACTACATACCCGTCCAGCTTCAGCAGTTCCCTTTGAATAGTTCCTTTACCCGCCCCTGGCGGACCGGCCATAACCACCGCTCTTCGCCCCTCGACGCCACCGCCAGCAGCGTCAACTACTTCAGTGATCCATCGTTGATGCAGTTCTTTCCGCACATCAGTCGGCTGTAAGCCACGAATCGGATCACGTGTGAAATATTCAGGATTGCTGACGGTCGCAAATGGACCGTCAACAGTCGAACGACTATCGGCATTCATTTTCCTCAATACTTGTCGATGCCGCTCAACTGTCTGATCAATATTCACGAGTCAGCGATCTCCAAGGTGACCCTACTTAGTGAAATGATTGGATACTTCGCTATAGATAGAATCATCGATGAGCCCAAGATAGCTGGCGACAATAACCTCATTGAAGGTTCCATCCGTACTTTCTTCATACTCACCATGCTCATTTGGCTCAGGCATCATTTTGTATGGCCAGGCCTTCAGTTGACGCACCAGCTCGTCCCGGCCGATTAGACCTGCCGCATACCGCTTACAAGCCTCGGTGGGACTCCCTGAGCCAAAATCGGCAACAACATCATCAACTGTCGCTGCTGTCTTTAGCGATGAATGAACAGCGGGCTGCGACATCCCCAGAACTTTGCCGATCGTCGCCTGGGTTGCAACTGCGCTCGCAGCCTTCAGTGCACGCTTGTAATCCAACTCATTAAGCTGCCTTCGAAGACCAAGCCGCTTAAGCTCCTGAAGCTCCACCGGACGATCCGTAATCTGCCCCATGATTCCTCCACGGTTCTCCCGATTGCAACTTCCTCACTTCAATTATAAGAGAACTTATATAAGAGTGTCTATATTAATAGGACTAGGGTGCAACGCATCTAGGTACTCCACGGTTTTGCTCACAGAAATTTCTCGATGATACGCCTGCAAGGCTTAAAAATCAGCTTAAAAATCAGTTCGCTTTCCATTTAGCCGCGCCTTGCGTGAGCTTGATGGACCTCAGTGCACACCGCAGGGGGCTTGGGGTATCGCTGTGTTGGCGGAATCGTTGGAGTAGGGTGAATAAAAACTTTGTTTGCGGGTTGCTGGGGGTGGAGCTGTATCTGTGTAAACTGTTGCACCCCACGATGGTCAGGGTCCTTTGGGGTCAGGCGGAGTTGATGGTGATCTCGATGGACGGTGAATTGATCGCTCGCTACGATTGCCAGTTCCCTGAGGTGGTTACGTATTTGAGTTTGAAACACGCTATTGCGAAGCTCCAGAACATGCCCGTTGGTGAGTAAGTGTTACCGATGTCTCGATACATTGAATGTCACCGATGTGTCGAGACATCACACGTTCAGCGGGGATTTTCTACGTTGGTAACCCGGTGTTGCACTTCCTTATTCTGTTGTCAGGTTTGCTTTTTGAGTATTAATCAACCGCTCTGCTACTCGGTCGCTTTTCGTCTTACTTCCGCAATGGACGTTCTTGTCTGCATGCTCGTTTTCACTATTGTCCTCGTTGATGATGCTATGGGAAGACGCAGAAGACCAAAACGGCAGCTCGAAGTTATCCACTTCAAGCTGCCGTTCGGGCATTAGCCTAAGGCTGGTGATTCGTCGCAGGCGGGTCCTCCGGTGCCAGCGATGACGTTAAGATCATCGTCTAGCGGGTGTTCGAGTCAGCCCGCTTTCTTGTGCGTCCTAGTTCACCCGTGGTGCTGGGTGCTCGGAATTTGTGTTCAGGGAACGCAACTCTTCGGATGGATCGATGACCTCTGAAAGGTTGGTGCCCTTGGTTTCTTCTGCCATGAACAGGCAGACAATAAAGCCCAGTGCGGTCAACACTCCGGCGATTAGCATGGTCGGTCCGATACCCCAACCGCTGATCGAGAATGGCACCAGGAACGTACCTGCGGCGGCTCCGATACGACTCATGCCGGTGGAGATTCCGACGGCACTGGCTCGGACCTGGGTTGGGAATAGTTCGCTGGGGTACGCCCATTCGAGGATGTTCGGTCCGCCGGAGAAGAACGCGTAAAGGCTGAAGCACGCGATGACGATTGCGACCGGTGCGCCAGGGGCGAAGCCCAAAACCAGTAGCGGCAGGGCCATGAGGGCGAAGCTCCAGACAATCAGCGGACGGCGCCCGATGCGCTCAACCAGACTCAGGGCCGGGATGCAACCAAGAAGGAAAACGAGGTTGATGACCACGGAGCCCAGATTGGCTAGATTCCCCTCATTGAGGCCGAAGGACTCCAGGATGACCGGACCGAAGGTGTAGAGGGCGAATAGAGGAGCCGCGTGCAGGATGTAAAACACCGAGCAGAAAATCAGTCGTCGCAAGTACGGGCGCTGAAGAAGTAGGGACCAATTGATGTGGGTTTTCATTCCCGGGACGACGTTTTGCGCCTCGGTATCAACCACGGCGTTGGCGTCTACCTGGTCGCCGAGGCCGATCTGCAGTGATTCACGCGCCTCATCAAGCCTTCCGTGCTGGATGAGCCATCGCGGAGATTCCGGGATTCCATGGCGCAAAAACAGGATGGCGACACCGAAGACGGAAGAACTGCCAAGCATCCAACGCCAAGCTTCGTCGCCGGCAAGCTCGGCGATGCCAAATCCCACCAAGGATGCCACCGCGGCACCGGAGAACCAGCCCAGGATGAGCATTCCCAGCATCCGCCCGCGTTTGGCGATAGGCAGCCATTCTGCCAACAACGCGCTGGCGATGGGGTAGTCCGCACCGATGGCCACACCAATGATGAAACGCAGGATGATCAACTGGGTGGAGTCCTGGACGAAAAACTGTGCGACCGAGCAGATAACCAGAGCCCAAAGGTCGATCGTATACATGAGGCGCCGACCAATTTTGTCGGTCAGGGGGCCAAGGAGGATTGCTCCGAAGAAGATACCGATCAACGCTGAAGCGCCAATCAGGCTGACTTCCATGTCGGAAGAATGAAATTGAGTGGTGATGCCGAGCATTGCGACACCGATAATACTGAGCATGTACCCGTCGAGGAACGGGCCGCCCATGCAACCGGTGACTAACTTTCGGTGGAACTTGGACATCTTTGCGTTGTCCATGGCCGTGCTGAGATTCATTGTCTCTATCCTTGATGCACCTACGAAATCCCCGATAACGGGGGTGTGGTCGGCTGGGGGCTTTCCGGGTTCCCAGCGCATTCGCGCGGTCGATGTTTTGGGCTACACGATGGACTGCTGTGTGCCGAGTGGTACGTGCAATTTACTGCGCGGGTCCCGTGGCTTGTAGCTGCTGCGACGGTCCGGAGTGACCCGCGATTATTTGATGTATAGAACTTATATATCAGGAATGCTAGTGGTGGGGGTCACTTATGTCAACGAAATATTCTCAGGTTACCGACTTGGCCTGCGGTGCGGCGAACGGGGCAATTGCCCTCACGAACTCCCTGGGAGTTGCGACCCTGCCCTCAATTCCCAATGATGGATGCTCTTGAGGCCAGGCTTCGAATGGTTAGTGCCAGTCGCGGCTCGGTCCCCGGTGCCGCGTAGCAACTGAGGCGAGAGATCCTCGCGCTGACAGATGCGGGATCGGACAGCTCTGCGTGTCTATTGCATCTCCGTGCTGTGGAATTCGAAGTGTCGAAGCAATGGAGCACTCACACTCTTGGCCCGTTCTCGCGGCCGCAACTTGTGTGTAGTAGTTGGCGATTTGATCAATTTTTTTGGTCAGTAATCCGGGGAATCTCGGATGGAACTAGCTAATGGGATGTCGAGCGGCTACCGAGTCCGAAATTGATCGAAAAATTTGTTCAACTTTGCCTGCACTGGGTGGGCGCGGCTTTTGGCCCGGCCATGGTGCAGTTGGCGATTTGATCAATTTATTTGGTCAGAGTTTCCATCGGGTATCGGTGAGTGGCCGGCTGGCTGATCGTTCGATTGCACGCCGTGGATTCTGATCAAAATTTTTGGTCAGCAGAATCTGGTTGGTGCTGGGCCCGGTTCAAGGGTTTTCGTGGTCCGGGAACTGGGGTGCGAGGTTGGTGAGCTTCGGTAGCCAGCCCAGGGTGACTAGGGGCGGATCTGTGGTCAAATCTGATCGAAAATTTTGTTCAAGGGAGCCTGTGCGGTGGTAGCTGTAGCTTTTTTTGGTCCTGTCGTGCCATGGTTGGGGATTTGATCAATTCTTTTTTGGTCAGCGTTCGGGTTGAGGGTAAGCGTGAATCTTGAGTGAAAATTTTGTTCACCAAGGCAGTGGGGGTCGGTGCTAATGGGTTCGTTAGGGGCCTGGTGGTTAGTTAATCAATTTTTTTGGTCAGAAATCTCATCGAATGGCTTCCAGTGGCCTGCTGGGGAAGCATTCGATTGTGCGCCGTGGATTCTGATCAAAATTTTTGGTCAGCAGAACCTGCTTAGTGCTGGGTCCGGTTCAAGGATGTTCGTGGCCCGGGGTCTGTGAGAGTTGGGGGTTGGTGGGCTTCGATGGCTGGTTCCGGGTGATTAGGGGTGGATCTGTGGTGAAATCTGATCGAAAATTTTGTTCAAGTGAGCCCGTGCGGTGATAGCTGCGGCTTGTGGTTCTGCTGCGGCGCGGTTGACGGTTTGATCATTTTTTGTTCGGGTTCGCGCCGGGGTAAACCCAAGGAATTCCATGGTGGTTCGCCCGCTGGAGGGGGTGAGGCGAAGAAACCTTGGGGGATCTGATCAAAATTTTTGTTCAGATATCTGTCGGTGATGGCTGGAGCGATCGGTTGCCTTGGCGGTCATTGGCTCCCTTGATATGGGCGAACCTCTTGCGATGCGGCCTGTTGGACCTGTCGTTGCCTTGCGGTTCGGTGACGCGGTTTTCGCCGACTTCGGGAAAACTCTTGACCGTCGGCCATCTTGTGATCTAGGCTACAAAGCAATCTAATATATTAGTTGGATACTTATTCGTGCACTTCGAAAGAGAGTCACCATGAGCCCCCTGAACCTGACAGAACAAGACGCCGCTGCGCTCACCGAGCTTCCAGCCGAACTTGATACTGAATTTGTGCTCACCGCTTCCTGCGTGGATCAGGTAGGAATTGTCGCCGGAGTGGCGGAATTCCTCTCCTCCAGGGGGTTCAATATCAAGGAACATCAGCAGTTCGACAACCGCGGCGCCGGCCGGGTTCACATCCGCACGGCTTTCACCACGCCGCAGCCGATCAGCCGCGGCGAGCTCGAGCAGGAGTTCTCCGCAGTTGCCGAGCGTTTCTCCATGAACTACCAGCTGAGCAACTCCAAGCCAACTCGTTTGCTGCTGATGGTCTCCAAGAGCGGGCATTGCCTGAACGACCTGATCTTCCGCTGGCGCCAGGGCAACCTCAACGCCGAGATTGCCCTCGTGGTCTCCAACCATGAGGACCTGCGCCAGATGGCTGAAGGGGCCGGAATTCCCTACATCCACGTGCCGCTGACCAAGGACAGCAAGCCGCAGTCCGAGGCCCGGCTGCTGGAGCTGATTGACGAATTCGATATCGATCTCGTGGTGCTCGCCCGCTACATGCAGATCCTCTCCGACGATCTCACCACCAAACTCTCTGGCCGAGCCATCAATATCCACCACTCGTTCCTGCCAGGTTTCAAGGGTGCACGTCCCTACCACCAGGCGCACGACCGCGGGGTGAAGATGATCGGTGCCACCGCGCACTACGTCACCGCGGATTTGGATGAGGGGCCGATCATTGAGCAGGAAGTGATCCGGGTGGATCACACCTATGATCCACGGGCGCTGTCCCAGGTTGGGCAGACCGCGGAGTCCCAGGCGCTGTCCCGGGCAGTGAAGTGGCACTGTGAAAACCGTGTCATGCTCGACGGCTCCAGCACCGTCGTTTTCCGCTAGCAGTTCCCCCTTATCTCGCCAGAACCTCACAGCCTCACAGGAGAAATCGTGTCCACTTTGCAGCACATCGTCATCATCGGCGCAGGTATTGTCGGAACCAACCTCGCCGACGAACTGGTAGCGCGCGGCCACACCAACATCACCGTACTGGAACAGGGTCCGCTGACCCTTCCCGGCGGTTCCACCTCGCATGCTCCGGGTCTGGTGTTCCAGGCCAACCCATCCCAGTCGATGATGAAGTTCGCGACCTACACCCGCGACAAGCTCGAGGCCATGGAGTGCTTCAACCCGGTGGGCGGACTGGAAATCGCCACCACCGAAACCCGACTGCGCGACCTGCGCCGCCGCCACGGCTACGTGAAGTCCACGGGCATCGAGGCGCACCTGCTCTCGGCCGAGGAATGCCTGGAAAAGTACCCGCTGCTCAATGCCCAGAAGGTCCTTGGCGGGCTGTATGTGCCAACCGACGGCCTGGCCCTTGCCACCAAGCAGGTTGCCGCGTTGATCGAGAGCACCCGCGCCGCGGGAGTCAGCTACCGCGAGCAGACCGAGGTCACCGGCATTGCCCAGGAAAACGGCAAGATCACCGGTGTCTGGCTGGGCGACGAATTCCTCGCGGCAGACATCGTGGTCTCCTGCGCCGGGTTCTGGGGTGTGAACGTCGGTGAAATGGTCGGGGTGGACATCCCGCTGCTGCCGCTGGCCCACCAGTATGCGAAAACCACCAAGGTCGCTGGCCTTGAGGGGCGCAACGAGCAGCCCAACGGCGCAAGCCTGCCGATCCTGCGCTACCAGGACCAAGACCTGTATTACCGCGAGCACGGGGACCGCTACGGTATCGGTTCCTATGCGCACAAGCCGATGCCGTCTCCGGTGAGCAACCTGCCAAAAATCGCCGCGGCTGACTACACGCCTGAGAATATGCCCTCAAGCCTCGAATTCACCATGGAAGACTTCCTGCCGGCGTGGGAGGCTTCGCAGGAGATCCTGCCGGATCTGGCCCAGACGCAGATCGAGCACGGTTTCAACGGCATCTTCTCCTTCACCTCCGACGGCGGTTCGCTGGTCGGCCAGAGTCCCAAGGTTGCAGGTTTCTACATGGCCGAAGCCGTGTGGGTGACCCACTCCGGCGGTATTGCCCGTGCCGTGGCAGAACTGATTGTCCAGGGGCGCAGCTCCATCGACCTGGGTGACAGCGACATCAACCGTTTCGAGGATGTCCAGCTGGCCCCGAGCTTCGTGAACGAGACCTCGGCGCAGAACTTTGTGGAGATCTACGACGTACGCCACCCGCTGGAGCCGCGCCTGGCCCTGCGCGACCTGCGAGTTTCGCCATTCCACGCCCGCCAGCGCGAGCAGCAGGCATTCTTCCTGGAAGGCGGCGGCTGGGAACGCCCGTACTGGTACGAGTCCAATGCCAAGTACCTCAAGGACCTGCCGGAGGACTGGAAGGAACCGCTGCGCGACACCTGGGCGGCGAAATTCCACTCTCCGATCGCCGCGGTGGAAGCCTGGAAAACCCGCACCGCCGTGGCCATGTACGACATGACCCCGCTGAAGCGTTTCGAGATTTCCGGTCCGGGCGCCGCCGCGATGCTGCACCGCCTGAGCACCGGCAACGCCAAGAAGTCGGTTGGTTCGGTGACCTACACCCTGTTGCTGGATGAAGCCGGCGGCATCCGCAGCGATATCACCATCGCCCGGTTGGAGGAGAACACCTTCCAGGTCGGTGCCAACGGGAATATCGACCTGGCCTACTTCACGGTTGAGGCCGAAGCGCAGAACTCCGGGGCGGTCCCCGGCGGCTGGGTGCAGGTTCGGGACATCACCGGCGGCACCTGCTGCGTGGGCCTGTGGGGTCCGTTCGCCCGCAAGGTCATTGAGAAGCTGTCGGATGACGACTTCAGCAACGAGGGCCTGAAGTACTTCCGCTCAACCAAGGCGCACATTGCCGGAGTGCCGGTCAGCGCCTGGCGTTTGTCCTACGTCGGCGAGCTCGGCTGGGAAATCTACACCACCGCGGACAACGGGCAGCGCCTGTGGGACGTGTTGTTCGAGGCTGGCCGCGAGTTCGGTATTGTGCCTGCCGGCCGCGCCGCCTTCGCCTCGCTGCGTTTGGAGAAGGGTTACCGCTCGTGGGGTTCGGATATGAACACCGAATACAACCCGTACGAGTGCGGCCTTGATTTCGCCATTGCGAAAAAGAAGGAAGAGGACTTTGTCGGCAAGGCCGCGCTGGCGCAGATCGCGGCGCAGCCGGTGACCAAAAAGCTGCGCTGCCTGGTGCTGGACTCCCCGAACCAGGTAGTCCTGGGCAAGGAACCGGTTTATTCAGGGGATGACGTGGTTGGCTACGTGACCAGCGCCGCCTTCGGCTACACCGTGGGACGCCCGATCGCCTACTCCTACCTGCCGGCCAGCTACGAGCTTGGCGACAAGGTCGAGATCGACTACTTCGGGCAGCGGCTGGCGGCTACGGTCACCCAGGATCCGCTGTACGATCCGCAGATGAACCGCCTGCGCGACATCCAGGATGCACCGGTTCACGCCAAGGTTTCGGTGTAGCCGGCAGATGATCGCTCAATCAACCGTTGAGGATTACCTCCAGCGGCTCGCCTCCAGGGAAGCAACTCCTGGGGGCGGGGCCGCCGGCGGATTGCACCTCGCCCAGGGGGCGGCCCTGCTCTCCATGGTCGCCCGTTTCACCAACGGGAAAAAATACGTTCACGTCCAGGAGCGTGCCGAGGACATTGCGCAACAGGCCGACCAGCTGCGTGCTCGTTCCGTAACTCTTGCCGAGCAAGACGCGGTGGTTTTCGCCCAGGTCATCAGCGCCTACCAGCTGCCGCGTGAGGACGAGCGGCAGCGCAGCCTCAGGGCGCAGGAAATCGAGCAGGCAACCATCCGCGCCGCCCAGCCGCAGCTGGAGGCGCTTCAGATCGGCACCCAGGTCATCGAACTGGCGGCGGAACTGGTGCGGTTTGGCAACCGGATGGTGCTCAGCGATGTTGCCGCGGCCGCTGATGCGGCTCGTGCCGGGCTGGGCACCGCGGTGGTGACCATGGAAATTAATGCCCGATCGCTGGCAACCACCGACGTGGTGGAATCTCTGGCCCAGGCGGTCGTTCAAGCCGAAGCGGTCATGGCTCAGGCTGACGAGGTTTCGGCGGAAGTCAGAAAGGTGTTGGCCGCATGAGTGCCCAGTTGCTTCAGGGGCTTCCGGTAGCTCGCGCGCTGCGTGAGAGGACCGCGCAGAATGTGGCCCAACTGCACGGTGACGGTATCGTTCCGCGCGTGGCGGTGGTTGTTGCCACAGACAACGAATCCACCGGATGGTACGTCCGCTCGATTGCCCAGCAGGCGGCCAAGGCTTCGATCCATTGCGATGTGCTGGATCTGGGAGCCCAGGCCGATGCCGCGGAACTGACGGCGGCCTTGCGTGCGCTGGCAGCCGATGACCAGGTTCACGGAATCATCCTGCAGACCCCGCTGCCTGCGGGGGTGGATGCCGCCCAGCTGGTGCGGTTGATTCCTCCGGAGAAAGATGTTGATGGGGCCAATCCACTGAGTTTTGGCCGATTGGCAGCCGGCATGCCGGCCTTTGCCGCCGCCACGGCCCAAGCGGTCATCGAGGTGTTGGACCACTACCGGATTCCCCTGGCGGGGGAGGACGTAGCGGTGATCGGGCGCTCCATGGTGGTGGGCAAACCGTTGGCGCAGCTGCTGCTTCAGCGCGATGCCACGGTGACGCTGTGCCATTCACGCACCTCGGATTTGGCCAACCACACTCGTCGAGCCTCGGTGGTGGTGGTTGCCGCCGGCCGAGCGGGATTGCTGCGGAGTGAACACGTGGGCCTGGGCAGTGTGGTGGTTGACGTTGGAACCAACGTGGATGATCAAGGCAACCTTGTGGGGGATGCGGACGCGGCCAGCGTACAGAGCATCGCCCGGGCGCTGACACCGGTGCCAGGCGGGGTAGGAACTGTCACCACCGCGCTGTTAATGCTGCGCACCACACAATCCGCGCTTGAGCGTAGCGTGGTGCCCGCCTAGATTTCTGGCCGCGCACCCAATCGCTTGCCTCCTTGTTCTTCGGAACCCACCCGCGGCACGCCAGCCGTTGGGGGATTCCATCAAGTGCGAGCAGTGCGCCGGGCAGAACGACCGAAAGACCGTTGTGAACCTTCTTGGGAAGGGGCAGGTTCACAACGGTTTTTCTTTTTGTTGGGTGGCTGAATGGCGCCGATGGTCAAGAGACTGGAATGCCGGGGGCGGGTTACTGCGTAGAGGCCTTGTGCACTATCGCACGTGCGGCCCGCTCTGCCTGGAGCAGCTTGGTATTGCTGATTGGATCGTATCCGTAACCTGCGCGGGTTTTCATGTGCAGTAGGGTCTCCAATGATTTTGAGGCGGCGGAATCCACCGTGGCCAGCAGCCTTACTGAATCTTGATGGTTCTCGCCCTGCGCGTACTTGCCCAGGGAAATGGCGCACAGCGCATCCGCTGCTGCGATCCCTGCGTGCACGTACAGTGTTACCGCGGCGTCGGCGATACTCGCATCGTCCTTGTAGAGTTCCCGAAGGTCATCGGCAGCTTGAAGAAATTGCTGCGCTTTGACGAGTCGGCCCTGCCACTGCATTTTCCCCGCATCCACCGTTTTTCTCTTGTCGTTTCGCGGTGTCATGCCGAATGGCTCTTCTCGCGGACCGTCCGCCGTAGCCAAGCCGGGTCGCCAGCAACATCGATTCCATCTTTGATGATGAAGTCGATGATTGCCGCCGGCTTCACCTCGCCCGCACGGTACAACAATGGCCGAACATCGTTTCCCGTCCAGCGAGCAATTTGGGCCGCGAGGTTACCGGCCAGCTCATCATCCACCCCATCCGGAGTTTCGTCTGGCATGACAACGAAAAGGTCGATGTCGCTGTCCGAACGCATGTCTCCTCGAGCGGCTGAGCCGAAGATTTTCGCCGTGACAGGTTTGATCGGCCAGAGATCAATTGCTCTTTGTATTCGAGAAGTCAGTTCCCCTCTGGTTTCAGAGATTTTCGAGATGACTTCGGCCAAAAGATGGTCTTGGTTCAGCGCGTAGGAGTGGGTTCTGCCCGTTACTTGTTCGAGAACGATCCCCTGTTCCACCAGGCGGCCAAGAGCCTTTCTCACCCCTGCCAGGGAGCCTGCTTCGGGTAGGAGCCGATGGATGGCGGGAATGGTCAGGTATTGTTCGCTTCGTGCCAAGACGGTAAGGACCTGAGAGTCCATACCCGTCGAGCTGAGGACTGCGAACGGGTTCTGTAATCGCACGGGAACCTCCTTCGTTGCTAAGCCTGAAGATGCTGATACACGAAAGTGTACTTGTATGGACTTAAAAGTATCTATATGCACGAAAGTACACTTCTGGACGAGTCCAGGAATGTTTGCGCCGGCAAGGCCTGCTGAGCGCTGAAACTAATCTGGTCTGGATCGACGCGCCAATCATTCCACCGGAAAAGAGTCATCATTGGCGGAAGTTCGGTGAGTGGATCAACCGCGACCCCAACGTCACTCCGTGAGGCAACACAGGCAGGAACGCCAATCCACAATGTCCTGCGCTTAGGAGCCTGCGCCATAGAGCAGGAAGAAAACCCAGTGAAATCGAGTGGAGTCAGACCCGCATGCTTGACCGTGAAGTTTCCGAATGCGCCTTGGAGAAGCTTTTCTGGGCTTGGAATTCTTGAAAGCGTTGGGTGTCGACGACGCGCGGCAGAAAATAATGTCTCATATAACGAGACGATCCTTCTTGAATAACGGACAGATATCTATGCTGGAGTCATGAGTCATTCGCATCGGCAAGCAAATTACCTGGACCCGTTTGTGGATCTTGAATGGGTGCAAGCCAACCGAGATCAAGTGATTATCGCCGACGCACGGTGGTATCTTGACGGTTCCTCCGGCGAAGCCGCCTACCAGAGCGGGCATATACCGGGTGCAGTGTTTGTCGACCTTGATCTTTGGCTTTCTGCACCGTCGGGGCCGGCCGGACTCAACCCATTGCCAGACCCATCAGTGTTTGCGCACGGGATGGGGTTGCTGGGTATTGGAGATGATTCAACGGTGATTGCCTATGATGACGCTGGCGGGGTGATCGCAGCGCGACTCGTGTGGATGCTGCGCTCGATCGGGAAAAGAGCCGCGTTGCTTGACGGTGGGCTGGCTGCATGGCAAGGAACCCTGGAAACGGAAGCTGTCTTGCTGCGGCCGGTCGAGTTTTCGGTGGTACCGTGGCCAACTTCCTTGGTGGTGAGCGCTGACGTCGTTGACCGTTGGGCCGGACCAGTTCTCGATGCACGTAATCCGGACCGGTTTCACGGGAGCCTGCAAGTTTCCAGCGACCCCCAGCCGGGGCATATTCCTGGTGCTGTCAACGTACCTTGTCGTCGTAACGTTGACTCCAATAGTCGATTGCTGCCCGTTGACCAGTAGCGTGAAGCCTTCAGCCGAGCTGGCGTTACGGACGGGGCAGAGGTTATTTCTTATTGCGGGTCAGGTGTTACTGCGTGCCACACCCTGCTGGCCATGGAACACGCGGGCTTAGGTGTTGGGCGGCTTTATCCTGGTGGGTGGTCGGAATATGCGGCGCTTAGCGGCCGGATCGCTGAGGCTTAGAATCGTTCGACATTGGTACACCGCAAACGCAGTCCAGCCCCGCTTCAACACAATGGACGAAGCGGGGCTGAATTTTGCCTAATCAGGCATCGATCACCAGATCGGTTTTTGCCGTCGAGCAGCAGGCTAGGAACTTGCCTGCGTTAACCTCGCGAGCGCGGATTCCTCCTTGGTGGTTCATCTCAATCTCACCTGAGACCTTAACTACCTTGCAGGACCCGCACATCCCTTCCTGACAGTTAGTGGCGATACGCACCCCGGCACTTTTTGCGATCGGAAGGATCTTTTGGTCGGGGTTGATCTTCACCTTTAAGCCGGTCTTGAGGAAAGAGAGCGTCAAGGTTCCCTCGCCGACGGTTTTGAATGCCGAATCATCCACCGGTCCATCGGCATCGGTAGACCCCGAAGCCTCGGTTGGGGTGGAATCCCCGCTCCCGGTCTCGTCGGGGAACGCTCCGCCTTCCGCTACTTCAAGGGGCAGTCCGATTCCCTCTATCGGCCCGTCCTGATCCAGGGCAGGCTCATAGAGCTCCAATTCCACCGGCTGATTCTCAAAGTACTCTTCAGCGGAATCCGCGATTTCCTCGGCAATTTCACCCGCGAGTTCCTCAGCGATCGCAACTTCCTGCTGGTATTCAAGCAGGGTTTTCCGGTCGCCGGAGAAGAACTCCATGTGGATGGAGGTTTCATCGACTCCCACCTGCTTGAGCAGCTCGGCGGCGTTGTTCAGGTATCCTTCCGGCCCGCACGCATAAACTTGGCGTCCATTGGCGTCCGGGGCCACCTGCTCGATCATCTGGCTGGTCAGCCGGCCCAGCATCCATTCCCATTTTTCGGGGACGTTGCGGTCTCCCAGGGACCAAAAAACCTGAATTCTCTCATCCACCGAGGCGAGGTATTCAAGCTCCTTGGCGAATGCAAACTGTCCCGCCTGGGCGCCGTGATACAGCACCACAACATCTGCCTGGCCCGGCAGGCTGTGGATGGTGCGCAGCATGGACATGATTGGTGTGATGCCTGCACCGGCAGCCAAGAACAGGAACCGGGCGCGGCGCTCAACATCTGGAAGGTGGAATGCCCCCACCGGTCCCAGGGCTTCGAGCACCGTGCCAGGCCGCACATTCTCATGAACCCACGGGGAAACCACACCCATCTGGTCGCGTTTCACGCTGATGCTGAATGTCCAAGGCTCGGTGGGAGCGCTGGAAATCGAGTAGCTGCGATCAATCGGATCTTCGTCTTCGCCGTTGACCGGGAAAGCGAAGTTCAGGTATTGCCCCGGACGGAAAGCCAAGGGTGCGCCATCGGTGCGGCGGAAAACAAAGGTCATGATGTCGCCGAGGTCTGGAATGACCTCGACACATTCCGCGGTGAATTCCTGGGGATGCCATGGGCCCAGCGCACGTGCGGCGCCCGCGGCCTGGTCGGTACCGTGCAGCACACGGTTCCATGGCATTTCCAAACCCCGAATGCGTTGAGTCTCCGGGGCCTGAATGCTGACTGTCGTTACGGTCATGCCAGGTGCTCCTGCATACGCTGGACGTACCAGTTGATGAATGCCTCAACCTGGTATTCGCTCTTCATGTAAGGGCCTGGTTCATAGGCGGGGCTTGCGGCGCCGGTCTGGCACAGCTCCACAAAGGCCTTGTCCTGCAGGTTGGTCTGCTTCCAGGTGTGGGTCAGCTTGTCCAAATCGTAGTCGTCGCCTTCCACCGCATCGTCTGCGACGAGCCAGGTGGTGCGCACCAGGGTCTGGCGCTCGTTGATGGGGAAAACTCCGAAGGTGATGACATGGTCGCCGAGGAAGTGGAACCAGCTGTTTGGCTGCAGGTGCATAGAGCAGCGGCCCAAGCGGAAGTCGCGCAGGTCGCCAAGCAGCTTCTTGGACAGGCGGCGTCCGTCGGGAGAGAAGGATTCTCCGTCGCCATCCAGTGGTTCGCGGGAAATACGGATGCCGGCAATGCGGGTGTCCAGCTCTTCAACCACTTCGTAGGGCAGGCCGTAGCGGCGGCAGCGCTCCTCCAGGGATGACTCTGCCTCCTTGTTGCGGTCCCAGACCTCTTCAAGGTGCGGCGGCACCAGTTCATCGGTCAAGCCCCAGGTTGGGAACAACGAACAGGCTAGTTCCGGGTGCCCATCGCAGTGGTAGCACTCGCGGTTGTTTTCCATCACCAGTTTCCAGTTGCCTTCTTCAACGATGTTCTGCTGATAGGCAATCTTGGTACGTGAGAGATCGTGCGGAGCCAGGTAAGGAGTGAAGATCTTGGCGGTCTCGTCGAAATCGGTGGGTGGTTCCTCGGCGACGCAAACAAAAACCAGTCCTGCATACACACGGCTGTGGGCGCGCTTGAGGGCGAAGCAGCTCTTGTCGAAGGAGGTCTCTCCCGGGGCGGAGGCGTGAATCAGCGAACCGTCGGGGGAGTAGGTCCACGAGTGGTAACCGCAGACCATATTTCCGGTTGAGCCGGACTTTTCGGTGAGGACCCGGGCCCCGCGGTGGCGGCAGACATTGTGCAGCACGTTGACGCCGCCGTCATCGGTGCGGGAAACGATCAGGGAGGTCGGTCCGTAATCGATGGTGATGTAATCTCCGGCTTCAGGGATTTCGGCGACGCTGCCGGCATACAGCCAGTGCTGGCCGAAGATCCCTTCCATATCCAGTTTGAAGACCGTCGGATCGGTGTAGAACGGAGCATCCAGGGAGAATCCCAGGCGTCGATTGTCAAAAAGATCCCTGATCTCACTCAGCTGTTGGGCTGGCAGGGTTGAGGCCAACTTTCCTTTGGAAAATCGTGACGCGGGGGTGGAAACAGACATGTCGTTGCTCCTCGGCAAGGTGTGGTGAGAGCCGCTGCTCAGGACGGTCAATCTGGAATTTGGGAGACGAAGGTTATACAGATCACATTAGAACGCGGAAGAATTCATGAAAAGCGCAAATTATTGAGGTTAATCGTGCACAATAACTGCATGATTGATCATCGCCTCATCACCCTGAGAACCTTCGCCAGCTGCGGCACGATTGCCGCCACGGCAGAGCTGACCGGATACTCGCCTTCGGCCATTTCCGCGCAGTTTCGCGAGCTGCAAAAGGAGCTCGGTTTCACCGTCATGGTCCGCGACGGCAGGAGCCTGCGCTTGACCGCCGCCGGGAGGCAGCTCATCCAGGGGACCGACCAGATGCTGGCCGATTGGGAGCGGTTGCGTGCCGCCGCGCTGAATGCCGATGACCAGGTGCAGTCGCATCTGGGTTTGGGAGGATTCTCGACTGCCGCGGCCTACCTGCTCGCACCGCTGACGGCGAATCTGCGCACCACCCAGCCAAATGTTGAAGTAGAGGTGTTTGAAGCCAGCCCGGCACGATGCCTGGACCTGCTGGTTGCCGAGCGAATCGACCTGGCGGTGATCGTCTCCATGCAGGCTGGGCCGAGCGTGGACGATGATGCAAGATTTGAACAGGTGACCCTGCTGGATGATCCGCTGGATGTGGTGGTGCCCGCGGATCATCCGTTGGCGAAAAATCATTCGGTCGCCCTTGAGGCGCTTGCCGGGGAGCCGTGGATTACCGACGCTCCGGGGTCTGTGTACCGGGCATTGTTTGTGGCGGCCTTTACCGCGATCGGCTACACCCCCAAGATTGCCCATGAATCCCTGGAATGGGACACCATGCTGGCCTTCGTGGGCGCCGGGCTCGGTGTTGGATTGATGCCGCGCCTGGCAAGTCTGAGCGGCGGTTTCGGGGTCTCCCGGCTGCGGATCGTGGGGGCGAGTCGGCCGGCGAGAAGGATCGTGGCCGTGGTTCGCAGCGGTTCACGCAATTCACCGCTGATCCGCTCGTCGCTGGACTTCCTGCAGGCCGAGGGCAAGCGGATTTCGGCCGAGCGGCTGGCCGAGGAGTTTTAGCCGCTGCGCCCTCGTCACACAACTGGTGAATTCCGGCGCACCCCTTGACAGGGCCATGTGAGCACCGACACACTATGGGTTGTAGGTGACAAATATCCAACTAATATTTTAGGGCTAGGTGGTTTCCACATGGGCAATAAAGCGGTCAGCTATGCAGGCGCCGGAAAAGTTGAAGTAATTGACACGGCCTATCCGGAGTTTGTGCTCCGGGACGGGCCGGGAGTTCACCCGGACAACATTGGTCGCCAGGTCAACCACGGTGTCATCCTCAAAACCATCGCAACCAACATTTGCGGGTCGGATCAGCACATGGTGCGCGGACGCACCACCGCACCCGAGGGATTGATCCTCGGCCACGAAATCACCGGTGAAGTTGTTGAAGTTGGCCGAGATGTGGAATTCCTCAAGGTCGGGGACATTGTCTCGGTGCCGTTCAACATCTCCTGTGGACGCTGCCGCAACTGCAAGGAAGGCCAGACCGGGATCTGCCTGAACGTCAACCCGGATCGCCCGGGTTCCGCTTATGGCTACGTTGACATGGGTGGTTGGGTCGGCGGCCAGGCTGAGTACGTGTTGGTTCCGTACGCCGACTGGAATGCCCTGAAGTTCCCGGATCGCGACCAGGCCCTGGAGAAAATCCTTGACCTCGCGATGCTCTCAGACATTTTCCCCACCGGTTTCCACGGCGCCATTGGCGCTGGGGTCACCGTCGGATCCACGGTCTACGTCGCTGGCGCCGGACCGGTTGGCCTGGCCGCCGCGACCTCCGCCCAGCTTTTGGGTGCGGCCGTGGTGATCGTGGGGGATCTGAACGCCGATCGTTTGGCGCAGGCCCGCAGCTTCGGGTGCGAGACCGTTGATGTCTCGCTCGGAGATCCAGGCGCGCAGATCGAGCAGATTCTCGGGGTGCCGGAAGTCGACTGCGGCATCGATGCAGTTGGCTTCGAAGCCCGCGGACATGGACATGACGCCGGGGTGGAGCAGCCGGCAACCGTGCTCAACTCGCTGATGGAAATCACCCGAGCCGGTGGCAGCCTGGGCATCCCAGGCCTCTACGTCACCGGAGATCCGGGCGCAACCGACGAAGCGGCCCGTGTTGGTTCGCTGTCGATGCGCTTCGGGCTTGGTTTCGCCAAGTCGCACACCTTCGTAACCGGACAGTGCCCGGTCATGAAGTACAACCGCGGCCTGATGCAGGCAATCCTGAACGACAAGGTCTCGATTGCTAAAAACGTGAATGCCGGAACCATCTCGCTGAATGACGCACCGGCAGGCTACGCGGCCTTCGATGCCGGAGCCGCACAGAAGTTTGTGCTTGATCCGCACGGCATGATCAAGGTCTAATACCCCTGATCCCTGTGGGGAGCCAGGTAGCCGTGAGGTTCGGCTACCTGGCTTGATTCCCTATCTTTCGCCTTTTGCCCTGATCTGCGGCAACGGCACCCAACGCGGCAGCTTCCCTTCCCTGATTTTTTGAGCCTTATGCCGCCAATGCAAGTAATGCAATGTTCAACTACACCCACTCATAGTCGACCGCACGTGCAGCGTGGTCGGCTCAATCCGTGATTCTTTGCTTCCGGATTGGCAGGGAAAGAAGTGCACAATGAAAAAGAGCGACCACACAATTAGAGATCTTGTTGGTGAACTACATGAAGTTCGCCAAAACCGGCCTCGCAAACCGCACGCCTCCGGAACCGATGTGTGGGTTTTCGGAATCGCCGCAGCGGTGGCCGTCGGGTTCATCATCTGGGGCATCGCCACACCAACGGGCCTGGGCAATGCCGCCAGCGCAGCCCTAGACTGGGTCATCACCGACGCCGGATGGCTGTTTGTGATTGCCGCGGCGACCTTCGCAACCTTTGTCCTGATCGTTGCGGCAAAAAGTTTTGGCCGTATCCCGCTGGGCAAGGACGGTGAGAAACCGCAGTTCAGCACGGTCTCCTGGATTTCTATGATGTTCGCGGCCGGTATGGGCATCGGCTTGGTGTTCTACGGTGTGGGAGAACCGCTGTTTTTCTACATGTCCCCTCCGCCGGGCACCGTTGACGGCGAAACTTCAGCCGCGGTCAGCACGGCCATGGGCACCACGCTCTTCCACTGGACACTGTTCCCCTGGGCCATGTACGCAATTGTCGGACTGGGAATGGCCTATGGCAGCTACCGGTTGGGGCGCCCGCAGCTGTTTTCCTCCATGTTCTCCTCGATCTTCGGGGAACGTGTCACCAATGGTTGGGGTGGCCGTGTCATCAACATCCTGGCCATCTTGGCCACGCTGTTCGGCTCGGCCTGTTCGCTGGGTCTGGGCGCGCTGCAGATTGGTGGCGGCATTGAATCCACCGGTGTGATTGGAAACGTCGGCACCGGAATACTTGTTGTGATCATCGCGATCCTGACCACCCTGTTTGTGGCCTCCGCGATCTCCGGGATCGAACGCGGCATCCAGTGGCTGTCCAACATCAACATGGTGCTGGCCGTTGTCATTGCGCTGATCGTTTTTATCGGCGGACCAACACTGTTCATTTTGAACTTGATCCCGAACGCCATCGGTTCATTCATCGGCGATCTGCCGATGATGGCTTCGCGAACCGCGGCCGGAGATGAGACCATGGCCAGCTGGCTGTCCTCGTGGACCGTCTTCTACTGGGCCTGGTGGATTTCATGGTCGCCATTTGTTGGAATGTTTATGGCTCGTATTTCGCGTGGTCGCACCATCCGGCAGTTCATCACCGGTGTGCTCTTGGTACCTTCCAGCGTGACACTGCTGTGGTTCTCGATCTTCGGTGGCGGAGCCATTGGAATCCAGGAACGGGCTACCCAAGCCGGCGACGTCGGGGCGCAGCTGGTCCAGATGGTTGACGGTGCGCCGGATATGGACTTCGACGGGGTGTTGTTCGACCTGCTCGGCTCTTTGCCGCTGCCAGGCTGGATCGCCGTGGTGCTGTCCGTAGTCATGGTGTTGTTGATTGCGATCTTCTTTGTCACCGGCGCGGATTCGGCCTCGATTGTGATGGGTGCGTTGAGCGAACGCGGTGCTGAAGACCCAACCAAAAAGTCCGTGATCTTCTGGGGTGTCGCCACCGGTGTGGTGGCTGCGGTGATGTTGTTGGCCGGTGGCAGCGATCCGTCGGCGGCGCTGAATGGGCTGAAAAATATCACCATCGTCTCCGCACTGCCGTTTGTCTTGGTAATGCTGCTCTTGTGTGTGGCAATTTGGAAGGACCTGAGCCGGGATCCATTGATCCTGCAAGATCGAGTTGCCCGCGAGGTCCTTGAACAGACCATCGTTCAAGGCCTGGATCGACACGACGGCTGTGAATTCAGCCTGATGACTCAGGAAGTGCCTGTGGTGGCGCCACGACGGGAGCCGGTTCAGGTGCAAGACCAAGCAGACGGAGAGCTAGAAGAACTACTCTCTGCCTCCGAGAACCCGGTGGGGGATATCGGAACCGAGCCGGTGCAGGACCCTCAGCGCTAGCGTCGAGAGACTGTGCATAACCCAACCGCCCCGCGGCGTTTACGATCCTAGTTGGATGGCAAACCCCGCGGGGCGGTTGTGTTGCTCGTTGTTCATGGCCACGGGCTCCAGTTGGAGTGATTCTGGCGGTGTACTTCTTTAGTGGTTGCGGGCTGTCGACGTCAACACCGGAGCCGAACTGAGGGTATCGCTGTTACCGGCCGAGATAGAACGCGGCGGCATTTCCCCAAAACACTGCGCTTGCCTGCTCCGGAGTCAGCGACTGATGGATGATGCCGAAGTCTTCATCTCGAAACGGCCTTCGTGCCCTTGTCGAAGGCAAATCTGTTCCAACCATCAGCGCCGTTGGGTCTACACTCACGATTGTCTTGACAGCCGAAGCCGGATCGAGGTCAATACGCCCAAAGCCCGTAGCCTTGACCTTCACACCCTGTTCGACCAAACGCAGTAGATTGGTGAAACCGTCCTCATGCATTCCGAGATGGTCAATGCTGGCGGCCGGCAGGGCCGCGATCCGCTGTGCAAGAGTCTCGTCAATTGTCCGGCTGTCGATGTACAGCTCAGCGTGCCACCCAGCGAGGTCGTGGACACGGTTGGCGAGTCGTTCCAGGTCGTCGAGATCGGCTGAACCGCCACGCGCGATGTTGAAACGTACGGCACGCACGCCTGCCTCGTGGAGCTCAAGAATTTGCTGGTCACTGGTGTGGTTCGGAATCTGCGTGACACCGACGTACGTCGGGCCCAGCGCCTTCAGCGCTTCAACAAGGTAGCCTTGATCAAATGCCTGAAACGATCCGGACACAACGGCGCCACCGGCAATTCCCAAACCCTGGATGCGTTTTTGATAATCCGCGACGGTAAACGGAGCCGGCATGAAGCCGTTGTTTTCCACCAGTGGGTGGCTGGGGTCGATGATGTGCAGGTGGGTGTCGAATACCGGTTGGGTCAAGGGTCGGTTCCTTTGGATTGCGGGCGATTTTTAGATTCTAATCATGGCGTGAAATGGCGGCGCGACATGAAAACGTCGGCTGGGCAGCTGCCCCAAGAATGTTCTGGGGATTTTTGCTCAAGCAGGCCTAGATGACCAGTTTGAATCCTGTGTGAGAAGGGGAGAATCCGAGGCGTTCGTAAAATCGGTGCGCGTCGTCTCTGGCGTTATCACTGGTCAGCTGAACCAGGCGTGCGCCACGACGGGAACCTTCAGCGATCGCCCATTTCAACATGGCTGTTCCTAGTCCGTTGCCACGATTCCGCTCATCGACCCGGACCGCTTCAATGTTGAGTCTGGTCGCGCCAGCACGTGTCAGTCCCGGGATCAGGGTCAGCTGCATGGTTCCCACCACGCAGTCGACCTTGTCAATCACCACTATGAGGATCTGCGCCGGATCGGTATCGATCGTTCTGAAGGCTTTGAGGTAATGGTGCGGATCAATGGTTCCACTGGCTGTTTCACGCTGCCGTATGGGGTCATTGGCCAACAACTCGAGGATCGCTGCAAGGTCCGATTCGACTGCCCTGCGGAGCGAAAACTTCTTGTCTGACAGTGTGAAGGTTTCTAAAGCCATGATTCATTTTTGCATGCTCTGTGAGCCTTGAGCCTGTCTGGGGCCGGTTTCAATTTCTCAGCACTGCAGCGCAGGGCATGAGCTAATCTGCTGCCACCACGCAGACTGCGGACCACGACCAAAACCGTGAAACGAGCGATCTCCAACCACCCGGCCCTAACCCTAGACGATCCGCATTTTCGATATTCAAACCCTACTATTCCCAGCAACACCGGCGTATAATAAAAGTATGTTCGAAGATTGGGTTTGTGATCCGAAGTATTTCGAAGACACTCCGCCGGAGGGTTGGAGCTTCGCAACAGCACCACGCCTCGATCCATTGGACGCCGCCTTCATCAACCAGGCGCTAGATTCAACCGAAGCCTGCGACTGCGTCACCGTCATTGAACAAGCCGAACGAAATCAGGCCTTCTGGTCCTCCATTCAAGCCCGGGCCGCGGCACGCATCGACGCACTCACCGGCTGCACCCTGGATGACCACCCTGCGGATAAGGAACGTGGCACCGCGCATCTCATTGCCATCGCCCGCCGCCGGTCGCAAAGCGGATCCATCGCGTACCTGCACTGCATGCGAAACCTCATCCCGGATATGCCCTACCTGTTTTCACGATTTGAAGCCGGCGACGTCAGCGAAGCGCTGGTCCTTGCCATCATGGGTCCACTCGAAGACTTACCCGCAGAAGAACGACAGGTTTTCGATCGGATGTACCGGGACGCTCCGTCCATGTTTGAGTCGATGTCCACGAAAGCCGCCCGTGACTTCTCGCAGAAGTTTGTGGACACCAATCACAGCGAAGAACAGAGCTTCCGCATGGAAAAGAAAGCCCGCGATCGTTTTGTCCATATTCGCCCGGGCAAGGACTGCATGCTGATCAACGGCCGGCTCCCCATTGAAGTGGGACTCGCCCTGAAACACGAATTGGAATCCCAGGCTAATGCGGCGAAAGCCGCTGGTGATACCCGCACCCTGGAGCAGCTGAAAGCTGATGCCTTGGTCAGTACCGCCACCGGGGCCCCGCTGGATCGACCGTTCCCCGCCAAACTGCACATTAACCTGGTCATGACCGATAA
>NZ_JBIUXY010000008.1:0-217441 GCF_044744225.1 Glutamicibacter sp. NPDC087344
CTCGATCTGTTCATCGTTCATGACCCAAAATTAACAGACTTGTGTAGAGATTAAAAGACCTTCCAGCAATAACCTAACAAAGTGCTACTAGGACCAAGTTCAGTGCCGTGCGCCGTTCACCGGCGATTTCGTTCTGGGCAAGCAGTGCTTCGAAGGGCACATCGTCTCGAAACCTGCCACTTAAGATGACCGAAGTCAACAGCCCACGCAGTTCCTCCAGTTCGCGTTCGAGTTTCTCGATTCGGTTATCGCTCACCGTAGCTCCTTCTTTCGTCGGTGGTGCCCGAGCCTAGAATAACAACCAGTACGCTGATTCGACCGCGGTCGCCTGGTGCGTCATCGGGTCAGGGTTATTGGCGACATCGCCAGCGACATCGGCAATGGGTCAGCGCAGCCGCGTGAGACCGTCGGAGCCTCAACTCAAGGCCGTGCGTGGAATCCCAACCCTTCGAACTCACGAGCTATTTCCACCCGATATCTTTGACCACCTTTGCAATGTTGGTCATGACGTGTTCGTTGTATTCAACACCGAGCTGGTTCGGCAGCGCAAAAAGCAGGTAGTCCGCCTCGCACATCGCGGCATCACGGGTGAACAACTCCGCCAACTCGTCCAAGGAACCCGCATAGGTTGGCCCCGAACGTGCCCTCATACCTTCAATCTGTCCAACCGAATCGCCACGTTCGCGACGCCCGAAATACAGCTCATCGGTGTCCGTGATCACGGGGAATGCACTGCGCGTCACCGCAGTCTGTCCACCGGTATGGTGTCCACTGGCAGCGTAGGAATCAAGGTATCGCCGTATCTGATCACGCTGCGCGATATGGAACGGCCGCCCATCGTCTTCCAACAGCAACGTTGATGAGAGCAGATTCATCCCCTCGCGACCGGCCCATTCGGCCGTTTCAAATCCTGCAGCACCCCACCAGATACGATTCTCCAATCCAGGGGACACCGGGGTAATCGGCAACAGCGAGCCACCGTAAGATTCAGGGTGCACCGGGCGCGCAATGGGAGTTCCGGCAATGGCCTTGCGGAACGTTGCAGCGCGTTCACGCGTGACGCTCGACCAGCTCTCACCCTCGCCCAGGGTGTACCCGAACAATTCTTGGCCGTTAGCGGCTGGCTCGGGTGAGCCACGACTGATACCCAACTGCATGCGGCCACGGGCAATGGCATCGGTAACCGCGGCTTCCTCGGCCATGTAGAGCGGGTTCTCATAGCGAAGGTCAATCACCCCGGTTCCAACCTCAAGTGTCGTTGTTGAAGCTGCCATGGCCGCCAGTAGTGGAAACGGTGCGGAAAGCGAGCGGTCGAAGTGATGAACCCGCAACCACGCCCCGTCAAAACCGCTACGTTCAGCGGCTTGCGCCAGGTCCACCATCTGCCGCACAGCGGCTGCGCCGGTAGGAACCGTGGAATTCGCGGCTCCGGACCAGTGCCCGAAGGTCAGGAAACCAATTTTCTTTGGCATGTCATCTCCGTTTGAACCGAATCAGTAGTTTTTCATCTACCAATCACAATTCTAATTGACGCGTCAATATTCCCGAAGTCCGCAATTTGAGCCATTTCGCCATGACTCGGCGGATACGACAACCCACCTCATCTCGGCTCACCGTCTTGGATTCCCGATCCCCGTCTCCAGCGGCATCGCTCAAGGAGTGCGAACAATTACCCGTCTGAAGCCGGCAGTATGCTTGACGCACTGAATGCTTTCAACATAACCAAGGCGGCCCAATGATCGATCTAGCCCAAGAGACCATCCGCATCAACCGCCGCCTGCCCTGTTCGCCACCCGAAGCTTGGAAGGTCTACGAGCAGATCTCGCACCGGATCAATTGGTGTGTGCCGGCCGGCGACGGAATCACTTATTTAGAAGAGAACTTTCGCGAGGGAGCGCGTGACATATACCGGTGCGGCCCGCTGGGTAACTTGGATTTTTCTGTCACAACCGACTATTGCAGAATAGTCCCAAACGAACTGATCAGTTACGCCGAAACCGTCACCAAGGACGACGTTGCACTCGCCTCATCGCTTGTCACCTGGCATTTTGAACCTCGACCTGACGCAACCCTGCTAAGGGTCACCAGCCAAACGAGTTCGTATGCGGGGGCTGAAATGATTGAAGGCAATCGCACGGGGTATCGACTCGTTGTGGGGCAGCTCGCGCACTATCTCTCGACCGCAGCATGACGGGCCATGGATTACCAGTAAAACAACAAGCACCCCGAAAAAGTTCGGGGTGCTTGTTGTGGAACAACACTCAAGGTCGGGACTATCCTACAGCCGCAGGATCCCAAGCGCTTGAACGAGCCGAGTCAATGGTGGCCTGTCCCAGCACACGACTGTCCTGATAAACAACCATGGTCTGCCCCGGGGCGACACCACGCATTCCCTCGGGCAGGTTCACCACGAGTTCATCGCGGCCATCCACCGAGCGTTCCATATGAGCCTGCGCGGTCACCGGGTCACCGTGGGCACGCACCTGCACCATGCAATCGAAGGTGGTTCCCGTGGAGACCTCCTCGATAGGGATACCGGCCCAGGAAATGCGGATACCACGTAGCTGGTCTACCGCCAACAAGGCTTCAGGGCCAACGATGACCTTGTTTTCCTTCGGGCGAATCTCCAGCACAAATCGTGGCTTGCCATCGGCAGCGGGGCGGCCCAGTCGCAGTCCCTTGCGCTGGCCAACGGTGAACGCCTGAGCGCCGGCGTGCTCGCCGAGCTCATTTCCTTCATGGTCGACAATTGAGCCGGGCTTCATTTCAATCCGCTCGGAAAGCCAGCCGCGGGTATCCCCATCGGGGATGAAGCAGATGTCATAGCTGTCTGGCTTGTTCGCCACGGTCAATCCGCGAGCCGCGGCTTCCGCGCGAACCTCTGCCTTAGACGGGGTTTCGGCCAGCGGGAACATACAGTGATCGAGCTGCTCGTGGGTCAGGACACCCAGCACGTATGACTGGTCCTTGGCCCAATCTGCCGCACGGTGCAACTCCGGGTTACCCTGCTCATCACGCAGCACCTTGGCATAGTGCCCGGTGCAGACCGCATCAAAACCCAAAGCCAAGGCCTTTTCCAAGAGTGCGGCGAACTTGATTTTTTCGTTGCAACGCATGCAGGGATTCGGGGTACGCCCGGCCTCGTATTCGGAGACGAAGTCATCCACCACGTCTTCGGCAAAACGATCCGAGAAATCCCACACGTAAAACGGAATCCCCAGTTTGTCGCAGGCGCGCCAGGCATCATTGGAATCTTCCACGGTGCAACAGCCGCGTGAGCCGGTACGCAAGGTTCCGGGCATCCGGGACAGTGCCAGGTGCACACCGACAACATCGTGTCCGGCTTCTACTGCGCGGGCGGCGGCGACCGCCGAGTCCACGCCGCCGGACATTGCTGCTAATACCTTCATCGTGTAAAACCTGTTCCTGCCGTGTGGATACTGCTTTCGTCGGCTGCCATTCCAGCCTTCCTTGCGCGCTCATAGGCCTGCGGCAAGGCTTCCAATAATGCGTCAACGTCTTCGCGGGTTGTTCTATGCCCCATTGTGAAGCGTTGCACACTCCGTGCTGAACGAGCGTCTCGCCCCATGGACAGCAGCACGTGGGATGGCTGCGGAACCCCAGCGGTGCAGGCAGATCCCGTGGAAGAAGCGATTCCCAGCATGTCCAAAACGAACAGCAGTGAATCACCCTCGCATTCGGGGAAGGTGAAATGCAGGTTTCCCGGAAGTCTGGTGCCCTGGTTTTCGACATCCCGTGGACCGTTAAGCACTGCCTCGGGGATCAACCTTAAAATCTCTTGGATTGCGTATTCGCGCAACCCGCTCAGACGCTGGGACTCACGCTCACGATGTGCGGTGACGTGTGTGGCAGCAGCCGCGAATCCAGCCGCCGCCGCCGCGTTCAGGGTTCCCGAGCGCATTTTTCGTTCATGCCCGCCGCCGTGTTGCACCGGCATCAGCGTCACGTCGCGGCGCACCAGCAGCCCACCGATCCCCACCGGGCCGCCAATCTTGTGGGCGCTGATGGACATTGCCGCCAGCTTGGAATCAGCAAAATTGGTGTGTACGGCTCCGAACGCCTGGACCGCATCGGAGTGGGCTGGGATGCCGAACTCTGCCAGCAAGGTAGCAAACTGCGTTACCGGTTGCACGGTCCCAACCTCATTGTTAGCCCACATGAGGGTGCCGAGCGCAATGTGCTCATGGTGCTGTTGCACCAACGCGCGCACAGCGTCCAAATCCAGCACCCCGTCGGCGTCAACCGGCATCCAGCACAGTTCGGCGCCCTCGTGCTCGACCAGCCACGTGACGGTATCCAAGACCGCGTGGTGCTCGATACCTGCAACCAGGATTACCCGGGCCTCAGGGTTGGCCTTCACGCGATTCCAGTACAACCCTTTAAGGGCCAAGTTATCCGATTCGGTACCGCCGGAGGTGAAAATCAACTCGCTGGGGTGCGCCCCCGCGGCTGTCGCAATCGCAATTCGGGCATCGTCAACCACACGGTTGGCTCGGCGGCCGGCCGTGTGCAGCGACGAGGGGTTGCCGGTGGTGGCAAACTGTGCGGTAATAGCCGCCAACGCTTCCGGAGTCATATCCGTGGTTGCCGCGTGGTCTAGGTAAACGGCGGGAGTATTCATATCTCTTCTATGTTACGAGCTTCATGCACCTAGTTTGAATGCCCGATTCGTGTGAATTGCCCAACCTCGATAGCTTCCAGCCCCGGATCTTTCAAGATCGATTCGATCAGCGCCGCGGGCCCGCCGATCAACGTGCAATCATCATAGGGCTCGGTGGAGAGCATCCACGAGCGGTCTGCGGGGAACACCAAGGCTGGTCGCTGGCGCTGCTCCCCCGCTGCGGTCTTGGCCCACAAAGGATCACTGAGGAATCCCGCATCGGCCTGAACCAGGTGATAGTTGCGGTATCCGCCGCCGAGGTCCAGGGGGCCGTCGCCGAGCTGCTCAGCCGAAAAAGCCGGCTTCTGCGCCTCGGCGAGCGCCTCGGCATAAGCGGCTGCGTTTTGTTCATCGCTCAGTGCCGGGTCCGGCTCCATCTCAATTTGGATCCGCTCCCCGCCTTCAATAAAGGCGTATCCTGCCCACAGCCCCAGGACATAGTTTTGTGTTCCGCTGGCCTGGATCAGGTGCAGCGCTAGTTCTTTCCACTGATTCGCTGGCAGCTCATCAAGTGGCAGATCGGTCTCAACCCACGCGTCATCCGTGACAGGATTGCCCTGGGAGTCCAGCCCGGCCACGGTTTCAAATAGGTCTGCGGCGGTTAGAACGTGATTGCGGCTAGCGGCCACGGTAGACCATCGCACCTGTTGATCATCTTCATCAAGTGCGGGATGCAAGATGCGGGCGTAGCGTTCATAGCCAACGGGTATTTGGGCGGTGACCGTGAGCGGGTCGGCGTCGGCACAGGCGTCGAGGATCCATTGGCCGTAATCTGCGGAGACATGGGAAAACTGCATGTCCTAAGACTACCGAGCCAACACCCAGCCAACACGGGTTTTCGCTGTTGCAGTGATATGAATGATGATGTAGGTCGCAACTCACCAATATCCATGTCAAGGGAGCCTTCACCAATGTTCATGCCAGACCTGTTGGTTCCGGTTCACCAGTTCGCCCACAAAAGTATTGATTTTTCGCGCCGTATTGCGGTCATGGCGGTGATTAACCGCACTCCTGATTCTTTTTATGATGCCGGCTCAACGTTTGGACTTGATGAAGCGGTAGGTGCTGCCCGGCGCGCCATTGAGGCCGGTGCGGATTGGGTTGATATTGGGGGTGTGCCGTTCTCCCCTGGGCCCGAGCTTGACTGGAGGGAAGAAGCCGAACGGGTTGTTCCCGTGATTCGAGAGGTCAGGCGCCATAGTGATGTGGTGATCTCGGCTGACACTTTCCATCCCTTGGTCGCACAAGCAGCCATTGACGTCGGCGCGGACGTCATCAATGACACCACTGGCCTGGCCTATCCAGAGCTGGCGAAAGTGGTGGCGAAAAACAATGTTCACCTGGTGCTGACGCATTCGCTAGCCAAGCCTCGCACCATTTACCCGCGCCCGCAGTACACCGACGTGCTGGCCGAAGTCAGTGCCTATTTGATGGAAAAGGTGCAGCTGGCCAAAAGCTACGGCATCGACGATTCCAAACTCATCATTGATCCGGGCCATGATCTGAACAAAAACACCCGCCACACCCTGGAGGTGACCGCCGGTTTTCAGAGGTTCGCTGAGCTCGGTTACCCGGCCCTGGCCGCGGTATCCAATAAGGACTTCATCGGGGAAACCCTTGACTTGCCGAAGTCGCAGCGAATGCTGGGCTCCATGGTTGCCGCGACCATCTGCGCCATGGGCGGTGCCCGCATCCTGCGAATGCACAACATCCCGGAATCGATTCAGACCGTGCACCTGATAGAAGCCGCACAAGGCTGGCGGGAACCGGTGAAGCAGATACACAATATGGGGGATGTCAATCCACCGGCGCACCCAGAACGTCAAGCCAGCGCCTAGAGCATCCAAGGAGATTCAATGCGAACTTTGCTGCCTACCCCCGTTGACGACGTAAATGACGAGTTTCTGCTTTCCCGATATGCCGGTGATCGGGAAGCGTTTGTTCGATTCAACTTCGTGTCCAGTGCCGACGGCAGTGCCCAGCTGCAGGGACTGTCCGGCGCCTTGGGCTCGCCAGGCGACCAACGTATTTTCGCCCTGCTTCGACGTTTGGCTCAGGTGGTGTTGGTTGGTTCGGGAACGATCCATGCCGAGGGTTACGACGGCCCGCTGGTGTCCGAGGAAGCTCAGTCCTGGCGTGTGAGTCATGGGCTCAGCGCCCACCCGACGTTGGCTATCGTGTCTCGCAGCTTGTCCATTGCTGCGGATGCTGCGGTCCTTGTCCGGTCGCCGGCCCCGGTTTTATTGTTCACCTGTGAACAGGTTACGGATCAGTTGAGCGCACAGTACCCCCAGAATGTGCAGCTCATTCAGGTCTCGGACTCAGGAGAGGGGCCGGACCCGGTGCAGATTGTTGGCCGGCTCAACGACATGGGTCTGAAGTTCATTCATGCCGAGGGCGGGCCACGGATTTTTGGGCAGTTCATCGCGGCGGATCAGGTCGATTCGCTGTGTGTGAGTTACTCCCCGGTGCTGGCCGCCGGTGCAGGGTCACGCATCTCCCACTCGGAACATGATGTGCAGCATAAGTTGCGACTGCACACCCTGTTGGAGGAGGATTCGATGCTCTTTGCCGAATACCGGGCCCGCAGTTAACGCATCAAGAGCAATTCTCCGGGCACGACCTTCAGGCTAAAGGAACCTCGGCCCAGCAGCTCGCCGTCCGCGTAGCAGTTTTGAGCTGTCTGCACGCTGAACCATGATGCCTGGCCAGCGACTCGTAATTGATGTTCACGGCCGGTCAAGATTCGCGGGAGGTTTCGCAGGGCCGGTGCGATGCGTGCGCCGGTGACCATGGACAGATCTGCCAACCCGTCATCGAAGCGAGCGGCAGCGAACAGTGTTATCCCGCCACCCAGCGACCGAATGTTGGCGATGCTCGCCGCAAGGGCAGGGCCCCGGTATTCGAGCCCCTGCCCGACCACGTGGGTTTGTATCGCTGTGATCCTTGGCAGACACAGTGCCAGCCCCATGGCATACCGTAGTGATCCCAACCATCGTGGCAAGGTGTTGGCACGCTCGTTGACCGTTGCTTCAAAGCCCCAGGAGATCGATCCGACCGCCAACCTGGTTGTTTGGGGGTTCGAATCGAAAGTGATTTCCAAAAGGTCAACCGGGTGCGAGTGTTCCTCACCGGCGAGAAAAGAGGTGACGATCTCCAGCGGTTGAGAGTTTCTCCCGTCATCAAGCATTCGCCAGGTGTCGTTGCCGCTGCCGGCAGGAATAATACCTACCGGAATGCCGGTGCCTGCAAGGACCTGCACAAGGTGGTGAATCAGCCCATCGCCGCCAACAATCACCACGGCGTCCGAGGTGGTGAGGTTCTCGGCCAGCTCCTGGTTCGACAGACCGGAGACATCCAGCAATCGATGGTTGACCTTCAGCTCGCTGAGACCAGCTGCAAGGCGGGTGGCGCGACGCTGGCCCAGGCCCCTGCCGGAGCTGGGGTGGAAAACGATGGTGACGCGCTCGAAACGTCGTTGTGTGCCCATGACGTAGACAATACTCAGCTGGCGCCCAGAGTCTCAAAGCAATGAACACAGCTGATTCGCTACGATAGGGAGAGTCGGCTACTAGTGTGCCGCGTCGAAAGGAACTTGCCTGACCATGAGCTCGCCGAGCCCCCATGAAATTCTTGGTGTACCCCGCACGGCAAGCATGGAAGAAATCAAAGTTGCTTACCGCAAGGCGGCTCGCGCCACGCACCCGGATCTTGGCGGCAGCGAAGATGCTTTCAAAGAAGTGCAACGGGCTTTCCAGCAGCTCAGCGACCAGCAGTCCGAGAACAGTTTTGAGCGAAGTTTCCAGGCCCCCGGTCAGGCACCGCGTGCGGGCTTCAGCGCTCGTCCCTATGATGAACGACTGCGCACCACTCCGCAGCAACCCAAAGCACAGCTGGCCACCGAATACATTCCGCCGCTGGATGACTCCCAGTTCACCGCGCTGGATCCCAAACGCTCCGCACAGCGGGTGCACGGTGAGCCGCGTAAACGAGGCTTGTTCAACTCCCGTTCGCGGCTGCTTCGCGAAGCAACCACCATCAATCTACTAAGCAAAAATGTGCTCAATATCCTGCCTGCAGCACGACTTGTGAACGGATTGCGCTCCCCCAGCGGCGGGCATTTCGACCATGTCCTCACCGCCGGATATCGGATGGCTGTCATCAACACCATGACCTTGCCCGAGGGATACTACTCGTTCGACGGTTCGGTGCTTCGACACGGCAACAAACTCACCCAACCCCCTGAAATACAGATTTCCGGGATGCAACGGGCGTTCATGCAGATGAATGTTGTCTCCTACACCTTGGTGTTGGCTTCAAATGGGAATCATCACGAACCGGTCATTGAGTATCACCGCAATGCCCAACCCTCGGTATCGAGCTCGGCAAATGTTCTCAATGCGGCTGGCCTGGTACGAGAACTGAAACTTTTTCTCGGTTCCGGACCGTCACCCAACGTGGTGGACCGTGACGTGCTGGCCAGGCTGATCGGTGGAATGTACTAGGCCGATGAGGGGATCTGTGCGCGCACCCATTAAACTAGGGGTGTGTTTCGAATCGTTTTTAATGCCCCAGAAATTCCCGGCAACTCCGGCAATGCCATCCGGCTCTCAGCAATCACCGGCGCAGAACTGCACCTGGTTAAGCCCTTAGGATTCAATTTCGAGGACTCAAACCTTCGACGCGCAGGATTGGATTATCACGATCTGGCGTTTGTGACCGTTCATGAAAATCTTGATGCGGCCTTTGAAGCGCTTGGCGAGGGACGAGTTTTCGCCTACACCTCCGAGGGCGAGACCGTCTACAGCGATATCAGCTACGAACCAACGGATATTCTCTTGTTTGGCAAGGAATCCGTGGGGTTGAGCCCCGAGGACAAAAAGCATCCTCGTGTCACGGATCTAGTGAAGTTGCCAATGCTTCCAGGACGCCGGTCACTGAATCTTGCCAACGCCGCATCGATCGTAACTTTTGAGGCCTGGCGCCAGCACGGTTTTGCGGGAGCTTAAACTACCAGCGAAGTACGGCCACGTATACAGCTTTACCCAATCTTTATAAAGTAGGCTCATTAGGTGCCTGCTGATCCGCAGGTATTGAACTTTGACCACAACTCCGGGAGAAACCAAAGACAATGAACGGTAGCCATTCCCAGCACCACGACGAGCCTCAGGACGAAGACCTGGGTCTAGACCTGGTGGACCAAGTGGCCAGCAGTTCTCGCGCCGAAACGACGTCCAAGCCCAAGCGTTGGATCATCGGTGTTGTGGGCGTTGTGATCGTTGTAGTACTAGCCCTAGTGATTTTCTCGCTGCTCAACGGCGGCACCAAGGCTTCTAAGGCCGCCAAGGCCGACGACGCGGTGACCCAAACTATCGAGCTGAAGAATGGCGGACAGGCCATTCTCAGCTCGTCCAAGACCGAGGATGCGATTGGTGTCGAACTCAGCGGCCTGCCCGCCCTCGAGGACGGTCAGCAGTATGTCGTTTGGGCCGTGCACGATGAAACAGGCGCGTCGGTGATTGCTTCAAGCACCGGCGACGACGAGGACGCCGGGCTGAGCCCGGCCAATGATGTTCTGGCCATCCATATCACCGTTGAAGGATCCTCGATTCCTTCAGCGCCCTCGGAAGAAACCGAAGCCTCGGTGGATCTCCCGTTGGACCCGGCAGCTTCCGAATCCCCGCAAGAGGATAATGATGCTGGCAGTACCGAGAACTCCGGTGCCGAAGGCTAATCCAAGTCACGGCCGCAAAGCGTGAGGCGCGTTCCCAACAGGGAACGCGCCTCACGCTATTTTGTTGTTGCTACTTTTCCGAATCAGAATCCTGAAATAGTGTCATCCGCGTTGACGGCAACCAGGTGGAAGGATTCCGCCAATGAGTCAACAGGCAGTCCCCCACGCTCGGCATTCGTCCGGCATTGGTTCTCCACAAACCGCTCCATGGATGCAACATCCGGATGCTGGGTGTAGTGCGCACGCAAGGCGTCCATTTTCTGCGGGAAAAACTTGGTGATGTCCACAAAACCGTTTTCCCGCTCGCGCGGCGCCCCGTAAAGCCACAGCCAAGGAACCTTGTAGGCGCTGAGACCTTCGTCGCTCACCAATTCCGGGTAGGCGAACGGGTTCTCGACCGCCGGGTAGATCGCCCGGGTAACCGCCTCCCCGCACGCCAGATGGTCCGGGTGCGAACGCTGGATGCGGTCCCAATTGCGTTCCGGATGCATGGCCATCACGATGCTCGGACGCACCTGGCGAATCAAGCGAACCACCTTGCGGATGACCTCATGTGTTGGTTCCAGGAATCCGTCGCGCTCGCCAAGGAAGTGCACGGTACTCACCCCGACCCTTGAAGCCGCCACGGTTTGCTCTTGATGGCGCAGCCGAGCCGTTTCCTGTGGGTCGCGTTCGTCGAATCCGCCGGCGTCCCCGTCGGTCATGATGCAGTACTGCACTTCAACACCAGCCGCAGTCATTGCCGCGATGGTTCCCGCAGCGCCGAAGTCCAGGTCATCTGGGTGAGCCGCGAATGCGAGCACCCGTTCGGTGCCCGCGGTGATGAACTGTTGTGTATCAATCATGCGCGGCGACGCCTGATTTCTGCAGCAGCCTGCGGAAGCACCTTGGAGAGGTCTCCGACGATCCCAAGGTCGGCGATTTCAAAAACCGGGGCGTCAACATCCTTATTCACGGCGATGATGAACTTACTGGTTTGCATGCCAGCCTTCTGCTGGATGGCCCCGGAGATCCCGGCCGAAATGTAAAGCTGAGGGGAAACGGTGATGCCGGTTTGTCCAACCTGCGCATCATGGGAGATCCATCCGGCGTCGGTGGCTGCACGCGAGGCACCAATGGCGGCACCTAAGGCATCCGCCAGGTCCTCCAGCGGGCCGAAGTCACCGTCAACACCACGGCCACCGGCGACTACCACCCGGGCCTCGCTGAGGGATGGGCGCTCGGAAGCAACCTTGTCCTCAACCGCCACCACGCTGACCAGCGATTCCTGGGCCGATTGAAGTTCCAGGTCGTTTACCTGAACCGTGCCCGGTGCCGCCAACGGTGCGTCGTCGATGCTGTTCGGTTTGACGGCTGCAATCAACACGCCGGTGGTGGATTTCACGCTCGCGCTGTAGCTTCCGGCAAGCTCATCCTTGGTCGCGATGAGTTCAGCCGAGACATCAATCACGTCGGTGACCAGAGCCGCCTGACGACGCACCGCGATGCGTGCACCGATTTCGCGGCTAAAACTGTCGTTCCCGAGCAATACCAGATCGGCATCGGTTTGCTGCAACGCGGTGTCCAGCACAGCCAGCTCGTGTTCACCGAATCCGTGTCCGGTGTTTGCAGCCTGCCACACGGTGTCAATGGCATAGTTGCCAAGGACTTCGCGGGCTTCAGTGGAAATCTCCGAGGCCACCGCCACAATGGTGGTGTCGAAGCGCGAGGCCAGGGTCAATAGTTCGCGTTGGGCCTTGCCCGGCGCACTGTTGAGGTCAGTGAAAAATACAAGTGCAGAAGACATGTTCGAATAGGTCCTTAGATCAGCTTCTGTTCGGCCAAGAAGTCCACGAGCGCAATGCCCGCTTCGCCGCTGTCGTTGATGATGGTTCCGGCGGGCCGGGCTGGTCGCTGTTCAGCGGCCAGCACCGTCGTGGTGGATCCTTCAGCCCCTACCTCCTGGGAAGCAAGACCAATGGCAGCCAGGTCGACTTCCTCGACCTTCTTCTTTTTGGCGGCCATGATGCCCTTGAAGTTCGGGTACCGAGGATCATTGGCTTGATCGGTGACCGAAAGCACCGCTGGCAATGCAGCTTTGAGGGTCACGCGCTGGTGAAGGTGGTCTCGTTCAACACGTAATTCGCGAGTCGATGCGTCATAGGCAACCGACGCGGCATGCGTCAGTTGAGCGAATCCCAGGAGTTCTGCCAGCTGTGCCGGCACTACCGAGGTTTCAGCGTCGGTTGACGCCATGCCGGTGATCACCAGGTCCAGATTCGGCACGGATTGTGCCAGTGCGGCCAATGCCTTGGCAGTGGCAACGGTATCTGAACCGGCCAACGCTTCATCATTCAGATGCAACCCTGACGAGGCCCCCATCTGCAGGGCCTTCTTCACCGAGTTCACCGAGCTTGCTGAGCCCATGGTTGCGGCAATAACTTGGTGGCCAGCGGCGAAACCGCCGTGTTCCTCAACAATGGCCAACGCGGCTTCAACTGCGTATTCATCCAGTTCCGACAGTACGGACTCCGCACGGTTCAACCGCAAAGAATCCTGATCAATATGCCGATCGAACTGAACATCTGGAACGTGTTTGACCAAGACCAGGATGGTCAGTGGCGTAGTGCTCGCGTCGCTCATTCGCGCCTTCCTCGAAGTATTGGGGCCCCGCTCGTCCGGTGAGGCAGACGACGGAAATTCTCATCACTGTCTATCGTATCGAGCCACGGCCGTGCCATGGTCCTTATATCGCTCAGAGAACAACACGTGACGCGGATGGTTGATCACCAATCCGCGTCACGTGTCTCACCATGACATTATGACGACTCGAAGAGTCATATTTAGTTTTCGGTCAATTCGCCTACCGTGGCAGTTACGGTTTCTTCCTTCCCGTTGCGCAGGTAGGTGATCTTTGCTTCTCCTCCTGCGGCCACCTCACGGATTGCCGCGGTGACGGTCTGCGAATCTCGAACTGCACGGCCGTTCACCGAGGTAATCACATCCCCGGACTTCAGGCCGGCCTTTTCTGCCGGTGAACCGCTGGTTACGTCGCGGATCGTCGCGCCAACGGAGAATGACGTCGTGGCGCTGCCCGAGGAATCCTCGGAACCTGCGGTGGCCTGAACCGTAGCTCCGAGCAGGCCATGTGTGGCACTGCCATTGGCGATCAGATCCGTGGCAATACGCTTGGCGTAATCGATCGGGATCGCGAAGCCCACGCCAATGGAGCCGGAATCTTCGCTATCTCCAGCGGAAGCGATTGCGACGTTGACCCCGATGATTTCACCCTTGGCGTTGACCAGCGCACCGCCGGAGTTACCGTGGTTGATCGCGGCGTCGGTCTGGATGACGTTGACATAAATGGTGCCTGCTGAGCTCTGTTGCTGTTGTTGCTGCTCTTGTCCCGGGAACTGGAAGTTGAACTGGCTTCCGTTGTCGCTATTGTTCTCCGAGGAGCTGTTTTCTGGGACAGCTGACGAAGCGATGGAGATCGTCCGGTTCAGGGTGGAGATGATGCCATCAGTCACCGTGCCGCTCAAGCCCAAGGGCGCGCCGATGGCCACGGCGGTGTCACCCACGTTGAGATCGCTGGATGTGCCAAGAGTTGCCGGCACCAGGTCGCTGGCATCGATCTTGATCACTGCTAGGTCCGAAGTTGGGTCGGTGCCGACAACCTTGGCGCTGTAGACCTTGCCGTCATTGGTCTGCACGGAAATCTCCGGGTTGGCGACTTCCCCGCCGAGGGTGACCACGTGAGTGTTCGTCAAGATGTTGCCGTCGGTGTCAAGAATAATGCCCGAGCCCGAGCCGCTAGTTCCATTGCCGGAGACCTCGATAGTCACCACGCTGGGGCTGGCCTTGGCCGCGGCTGCGGTCACTTCGGTCACGGAACTGGGATTGTTGATCACAACACCAGTCTGTGGCGAGGACGTGGTGGAGACGTTGTTGCTGCCGTTGTCAGATAGGAAGTAAGAGGTTCCGGCCGCTGCCAAGCCGCCAACAAGAGCAGCCGCTACCATGCCAGAGATGAGGGTAGTACCGCTGAAATTCTTTTTTCCCGCAGGCTTACGCTCCGGTGGCACAGGGTAATTCAGGTGCTGTGCATCCGGTGCTGAATAGGCGGCTGCGTAGGCTGGATTATTGTGGCCGTCCGATGCTTCAGCGTGCGAGTACGCTGCACCTGCCGTGCTGTGCTGAAGTGGCTGATCCACCGAGGGTGCTTCCTGATCCCGATTCACGTGCGGATAGGAAACCGTTGGCTGTTCACTGCCTGGCCCAGCCTGGCCTACTCGTGGAAGATTTACCGTTGGATCGGTTGATGCCGGCACGTTAGTTTCGGGGTTGTTGCCCAACGGTGCAGAGCCATCCACGTTGTTTTCGCGTGGCTCGTTCGGGTTCTGGCTCATCATTAGCCTCTTTCAGGTCTAGGATCTCTTGGCTTCAATTATTCCGTCGCGATCTGTGGCGGCAAACTGCACAAACTAAGTGCACCCTGTGAGTTAACTAATCTGGCAGCTGAATGACGTAGACGTGGTTCACTGGGACAAATAGAATCAAATCGAAGTGTGAATACGGCGTACTGTATTTACCAAACCGAGGTATCTGCCTTGGTTTAAGTTCGACATTGCAGTTCAGGTGGGGAAAGCATGAGTAGTAGAGCTCGGCGTATATTGGCCGGTGCGTTATTGGCCTCGATTGCCATGGTTGGGGTATCTTCTCCAGCCTTGGCAGAATCACCGGTCACGATTCCTCCTGGAGAGTTCGTTGTTGACAGTTCAAACGTACTCGGTTCAGATGTGTCCACGCTGGAAGACGAGATCTCGCAACTGCGTCAAGACACCGGATACAGTCTGTTCGCCATCTACGTTGACGAGTTCACCAGCCCGGAAGATCCGCAGGAATGGGCTAAGGCGGTCTTCGAAAAGAAGAACATGGGCACCAATGATGCCATTCTTGTTGTCGGGACCGAATCCCGTCAGGCGTTTTTTGGCAGCTCCGATCGAAGCCCGCTAAATGAGTATCGCCAAGAGATCTTCTCAGACGAGATTATTCCCGCCTTGAGCAATAGCGACTGGTTGGGTGCTGCTGAAGCTGCGATCGACGGTATCGAGCGGGTCGACAACGGCACGCTTGGTTCAAGCGGCTCTTCCGGATCTTCATCAGGTTTCAGTTTCTTCTGGCTGATGATCATCGTTGCCGGTGGTGCGGTCGCCATTTATTTGGTGGTGAACCGACGCGGCAAAGCGAAGTCTCCTCAGCTGCCACAGGGACAGTACCAAGGCGCGCCCGGCATGCCCCAGCAGCCTCTCGTGCCACTGGACCAGCTGCGCCGGCAGGCTGATCAACTTCTCGTCGCGGCAGACGATTCAATCCGCTCTTCGGAACAGGAGTTGGGTTTTGCCGAAGCACAATACGGCAAAGAATCCATCGAGGTCTTCGCTCAGGATCTGGCCCAAGCCAAAGAGCATCTTTCCGAGTCATTTCACCTTCAGCAACAGCTGGACGACGACATTCCAGATACCGAACAGGATCAGCGCTCGTGGCTGGGCGAAATCATCAACCGTTGCGGACAGGTTAATGAGTCGCTGCAAAAGCATGCCGATGATTTCAAGAAACTGCGCCAGCTAGAGCAAAATGCCGAAACCCGCATTGCCGAGGTGCGAGCCGAGCAGGAACCACTGAATCAGCAGTTGTCGGCAAGGGTCTCGATCCTTGAGCAGCTCACCGGCAAGTACGACCAGTCGGCAGTCTCCCAAATTATGGACAATGCCAAACAGGCTTCCGAACGGCTCAGCTTTGCCGCCTCGGCGCTCAAGCAGGCCTCGGAACAGCTGAATACAGACCGTGCAAATGCCGCACTGCTGATCCAGAATGCTGAAGAAGCCCACGACCAGACCGAAGTGCTCTTGGAAGCCATCAATAAGTCGGCGACGGCACTGCGCCAAGCCGAAACGGATCTTGAATCCGCCGTGGCTTTGGCTTCACGAGATGTTGCCCAGGCCCAGGCCCTTGTCAATAACGGCTCGCAACCAGGTCTTGCCGGCCCGGTAGCCGGGGTGCTCAGCGCACTGAATTCAATCAAGCAGTCGATTCAGGGCGGAAAGCACAACCCCCTGGCACTGATCTCCCAACTGGATGAAGCCAGCAAACCGCTCTCCATGTCACTGGCCAACCTGCGTAATCAAGCGGAGCAGGAAAGGGCCGCCCGTGAACAGCTCCAGAGTCTGCTGCATACGGCGGAATCACGGATCAGCGGCACCGAAGACTATATTCGTGCCCGACGCGGTGGCGTTCGTTCGTCGGCCAGGACGCGTCTGTCCGAGGCGCAACGTGCCTACGATGATGCGCGCTCACAAGCCAGCCGCAACCCGTCGGCAGCTGTCGCCTCGGCCCAGCGGGCGATCCAGCTAGCCGATCAGGCCGCAAGCATGGCCGAGCAAGATGTCAACGGCTTCGGCGGCGGGGACGACTTCGGCGGCGGCTTCGGAGGACGTGGCCGCGGTCGAGGCGGGATGTTCGATGGAATCGGCGGTGCTGTTCTTGGCGGCATCCTCATCGATTCAATTCTCAATGGCAACCGAGGCGGTAACCACGGAGGCGACGGCGGCATGTTCGGTGGCGGAGGCTTCGGCGGATTCGGCGGAGGCGGCGGAGGTTTCGGTGGCGGCGACGGTGGCGGCTTCGGAGGCTCCGGCGGAAGCTTCTAATTCTGTTTCCCAGTAATTTTAGTAAATGTGCACGACCCGAGTTAGACATCATCAATCAGAGAAGGAAGAGCCAACCATGACTAAACAGTCAATTTTCGGACGTATCTCCCAGCTGGCGAAAGCCAACATCAATGCGCTGCTTGATTCTGCGGAGGATCCACAGAAAATGATGGATCAGATGGTTCGTGACTACAACGACAACATCGCTGAAGCCGAGCAGGCCATCGCCCAGACCATCGGCAACTTGCGGATGATCGAAGACGACTACAAGGAAGATCAGCAGGCTGCAGCTGATTGGGGCAACAAGGCGCTGGCAGCTTCGAACAAGGCCGACGAGTTCCGCAGCGCAGGTAACGCCGCAGATGCCGCTAAGTTCGATAATTTGGCGAAGGTGGCAATCCAGCGCCAGATGCAATCCGAGTCCGAGATGAAGACCGCAGAGCCAACGATCAGCTCGCAGCGCGAAATCGTGGACAAGCTGAAAACCGGACTCAACCAGATGAAGGAAAAGCGAACCGAACTATCCAGCAAGCGTGACGAGCTCGTCGCCCGTTCCAAGGCCGCCCACGCTCAGAATCAGGTCAATGAGGCGGTCAAGGCCGTCAACATCTTGGACCCGTCGAGCGAGATTGGCCGTTTCGAAGAGAAGGTTCGTCGCGAAGAGGCCCGCGTTCGCGGTGCCGCAGAGCTCGCTTCCTCCAGCCTTGACGCCCAGTTCGAGTCTTTGGAAGATCTAGGCGAGCAGACTGAAGTTGAGGCCCGCCTCGCGGCGCTGAAGGCCAAGCAGACCGGCCAGCTTGAAGGATAGCCGCATGTAGCCGCCTTACCCGCAACACACCAAAGGTGCTCGTTCCAGCAGAGAGTAGATTCCTGCAGGAACGAGCACCTTTTTGTCCACCGTAACGCGAGGGGAACAGTTTGGATAAAACAAAAGTGGAGATCCACTGGATCTCCACTTTCTTTGGTGGCGGGGACAGGATTTGAACCTGTGACCTCCGGGTTATGAGCCCGGCGAGCTACCGAACTGCTCCACCCCGCGTCGGTAAATACAACATTACCAATGCGTAACCATGAATGCGAATCCGGGGCGGGTGTCGTTTCTCACCACCAAGGATTTCGCGCCTATCCCCTGCTTGGGGATTAAATGAAGTAGTGCGAAGGTGCCAGCGACGAGTCGGCACAACCGGAAGACCGTGAATCGTGGTTGGACCAGTTATCGACCTGAGATTGGCACGCACTGTGAATTTGTCACTTTGCGCGACGGCAACAGGTCTCGGGAACACGATTCGCACTCGCTGGGCAGTCGCAGTTCCGTTCACTGAGCAACACTCGACCAGATCCCATGCAGTCGCCATCTGGCGCTCGGAGCGCGCATGTCCAGCAAGGAAGCATTCTTACAAAGCTGCAGTTCAGGCCAGGAGCATTCGGCGCTTCTTGAATGCATCCGGCGGCCATGAAGTGCACAATCAATTTGGACACCCAGCACCAGGGGTTGCAACGGTGCCACGGAAATAAAAAAAGACGGAAGCTTTCGCTTCCGTCTTTCGCCTTGGTGGCGGGGACAGGATTTGAACCTGTGACCTCCGGGTTATGAGCCCGGCGAGCTACCGAACTGCTCCACCCCGCGTCGGTAAATACAACATTACCAACAGGGAAACTGAAAGGCTAATCGAGGGGCAGTGTCCTTGATCACCACCGCCGGTCCGTGATCCGGAGGAGTATTTTGGACAAGCAAATGCCCTGTCCTGGCCAGGAAAATTTACCCATTGACTTCATGACCACATAATCGCTGCTCACCACGCAACGCCGACGGGCATGAGAATGAACCGCTTCCGTCAATTTTGATGAAGGCACCAGCTACTCATCAACCAAGTTCCATAAGACTCTAAACGAAGCCTGCGGGCAATTATGCAAATGCAGGCAGCGTACCGACCGGACAGATTCGATTCACGCCGCAGCCGCATGGTCCGGTTCCTCGCATCCCACGACCGCCGTGCAGGCCACAGTACCCCATCAATGGCATCGGCTCGGCAAGGTCCGCAAATCGGTGGCCAACGTGGGCCGTGCGGTTCGTGAACGCGCCACCCGGCATCCACCGGCCAGTGCGTTGCAGACTCCTTGGAAGGGAAAATCGTACGGCCCCGCAGCCGGCCAATCCGATCCGGCCGAGGGTGATCTCCACGCGCGCAGCTCCCCCGATTCTCCATCCGAGCTAACTGCCGGCGGAGCGGATCAAGACAACAATTCTTCGACAGAGTTTGAGAGGTGAGTCACGCACGAGGCTAGTTAACTCCTCGGGCATGCAGAAAAGACGGAAGCTTTCGCTTCCGTCTTTCGCCTTGGTGGCGGGGACAGGATTTGAACCTGTGACCTCCGGGTTATGAGCCCGGCGAGCTACCGAACTGCTCCACCCCGCGATGACTAGTCAATTATTGCATCATCGCGGAGTGAAAAGCAAATCGGGTGTTTGCCCCTAGGAACTAGCCATTGTTTTCTTCGGTGGGTGCCGGCGATTCCGTGGCCGTTTCGGTGCCCTGCTCCCCTTGCTCAGTTCCACTGGTTGCCGGGGTTCCATTGATTGCCGCATCAGCCTCAATGGCCTTCTGCAACGCGGCCTCAAGGTCCTTTTGGGACTGTCCGTAGGCGGCGAAATCGTTCTCAGCCAACGCCTCCTGGCCAGCCTTGATTGCAGCATTGGCCGCATTCAGTGCCTCGGACAGCTTCTGGGCATCGGTCTGAGTTGATTCAGCTCCGGTTTCGCCTTCGCTCGGCTCCTCGCCGCTACCGTTACCGGTTTCACCGGTCACAGCACCAGAGTCGCCTCCGAAGACCTGGTCGAGAGCTTCAGCGAGGGTATCGGCGAAGCCAACCTGGTCACCGAATGCGACGAGTACCTTACGCAGCGTTGGGTAACTTGTGGTACCCGAGGACTGAACATAGACGGGCTGGACATACAAGATGCCGCCGCCCACAGGAAGCGAGAGCAGGTTACCGTTCTTCACTTCCGATGCACCCTGGCGCAACAGGTTAAGCTCACGCGTCACGTTGGTGTTCGTATCGAAGTTCTGCTGCGCCTGGCCTGGGCCTGGAACCGCGGTATCGGTTGGAAGCTCCAACAATCTGAGCTTGCCGTAGTCTTCAGACCTAGTTCCCGCATCCGTGCCTGCGTCGGCATTCGCAGCGAAGAATCCGAACATCACATTGCGCTGCTGGCCGCTGGCCGAACTTGCAGGTATGAAGGTCGAAGTCAGCGAGAACGTCGCTTCGTCCTGAGTTGGCATCTTCAACGATAGATAGAACGGAGGCTGCTTGACGTTTGCGTTGGAGGTGGTTGGGTCATTCGGAACGGCCCATGCATCGTTGGCCTCGTAGAAGGTCCCCGCGTCGTCAACGTGGTAGGTCGACAAGACCTCACGCTGGACCTTGAACATATCTTCTGGGTAGCGAACGTGATCCATCAGTTCGGCCGACATCTCTTCCATCGGCTGGATGGTGTTCGGGAAGATCGCCTGCCACGATTTCAGCAGCGGATCTTCGTTATCCCAGGCATAGAGCTTGACCTTGCCGTCGTACGCGTCGACGGTGGCCTTCACCGAGTTGCGCAAGTAGTTAACGCGACCGTTCAGGGCATTCAAGTCCTGAGCGTTGGTCAACGAATCGGAGACCGCGGAAGACAGCTGTTGCTGCTGCGAGTACGGGAAGTCATTGGAGGTGGTGTAACCGTCAATGATCCACTGCACCCGTCCGTCAACGATGGCCGGGTAGGCGTTCGAATCCAGGGTCAGGTACGGGGCAACCTTGCTTACACGTTCACGTGGATCGCGGTCGTAAAGGATCTGCGAATCCGAGTTCACGTCCTGCGAGAGCAGCAGGTCAGTTGAGGCGAATTTGAGTGAGTAGACAACACGGTTGAACATGTTGCCGACATTTGGACCGCCATCGCCGCTGAAGGTATAGCGGGTGTCCTGGGTATCACCGCTGGTGCTCGGGCGATCCAGCTCTCGGTCGCTCCAACCCTCTTCGGGGCCACCAACGATTGAGTACTGTGGCGAGTTTTCACCAAAGTAGATTCGTGGCTCGTAGTCTCCGTCGCTGGCAAGTGTACCGTTAGTCGGGATACCGCCAAGCATAAAGTCCGGACGGCCACCGGCGGCTACACGGTTGCCATAAGCGGCAACCAGGCCATAACCGTGGGTGTAAGAAATATGCTGGTTGACCCAGGTGTCTGTTGGCGAGACGTTGACTTCACGCGCGGCAATCACCGTATCTTCGACCTTGCCGTCGATCTCGTAACGATCAACGTTCAGGGTGTCGGCAAAGGTGTAGTACCCACGGAACTGCTGCAGCTGCGCAAAGGCGGCGGAAACCAGGTTCGGATCCAACAAACGAATGTTCGCGGTCGTTGCGGTTTCCTCAGCCAATGCGTTCTTTTCCGTGGTCACGGTCGCATCGTACTGAGTGACTTCGATGTTATCCAGGCCATAAGCCTTACGAGTCATCTCAATGTTGCGCTCAATGTACGGGCTTTCCAACTGACGCTGCGAAGGAACAACCTGGAACTGCTGCACCAGGTACGGGTACACGCCGCTGGCAACAATCATGGTGATCACCAGCATGGCGGTACCGATCAACGGTAAGCGCCAGCGACCATTAATTGCAGCAACAATGAAGGTGATCGCAATCAACACGGCAACGATTGCCAGAATCATTTGCGCCGGAATCACCGCGTGCACATCACGGTACAAGGCACCGGCCACGCGTCCACCCTGGTCGGTCAGTGTTTCGTATTGTCCGATCCAGAAGTTCACCGCCTGCAGCAGCAAGAAGACTGCCACCACAATAGCGGTGTGAACCCGAGCTGCCTTGCCAATGGTGATCCCGCCGCGCTCTTCAACGCGGATTCCGCCGTACAAGTAGTGGGTCAGCAAACCGGCCACACCGCTGAGCAGAACCACGGAAATCAAGAAACCATTAATCAGTGCGATAAACGGCAGCGAGAACATGAAGAACGACAGATCCATGTTGAACTGCGGATCGGTGCTCCCCCACGAGGTCCGGTTCAAGAATAGAAGGATCGTCTTCCACTGGCCGGCCACCGCGACGGCGGCGAAGATGCCGACCACCAGTGGAATACCGATCATGAGGAAACGGCGAACCGGCTCCAGCTGCGTCTGGTAACGCGACATCGAATCGGCACGTCCACCATCTGGTGCGTAAACCGGGCGGCGCTTGTAGGCACTGCGCATGGAGAACCACATGGGAACAGCCATGAGAATCAACGCAATCACGAAGATCACCAATTTGGCTATACGTTCGGTCCAGTAGACCTCGGAGTAGCCAAGTTGGTTGAACCACAGGATATCTGCGTAGAAATTGGACAAGAAGACAAACACCGCAACCAAGATAACCACCGCGAAGATGGTTAGGGTCAGTGGCGAAACCTTCTTGCCCGAAGGCCTGGACGGTTGCTGGGGCTGGCGGGGCCGCGGCGGGCCCCCGGACGGTGTATCCGATCCGTATGACACTATTTATTCCTTACCTTGGGTCCCGGACGCTGGTTTCACGCCAGAACTCGTGTACCTAATTCATGTGCGAGTGATTCCGCACCAGTCTTGCTGCCTACACCACATTCTTCCTGTGATGCGTGGCTAAATCTATTCGCAGGTCGTCATTTCGGCTGGGTCAGCCCCGTCAGCAACCTTTTCTAGTACTTCTCGAGCTTCGTGCAGTGTTGATACCTTGACAACGTTTAGCCCGTCTGGAATTCTCCCGAGAACTTCGGAACAGTTATCCGCCGGGGCAAGAAATACCGTTGCTCCGGATTTCTGCGCCGAAACCATCTTCTGGGCGATACCGCCGATGGGGCCCACATTGCCCGCTTCATCAATAGTGCCGGTACCAGCAACATGGTGCTCGCCCGCTAATGAACCTTCGGTCAGTCGATCAATGATCGCCAGCGCAAACATCATGCCAGCACTCGGTCCGCCAATATTTTCAACACCGAATTGCACATCGATCGGGAAATCATGGGTGGTATTCAGTAGCACACCAAGTTGCCGGCTACCGGTCTCACCAAGGGTAGTGGAGACTTCAACGTCCAGCTGTTCGGCGTTGGTTCCGCCGCCGGGACGTTCGATGGTCATGGTCGCCGGTGCATCCCCGTGCTTATCAAGATCCGCTTTCAGCTGTTCTAACGACTCAATGTCTTGACCCTCGTATTTCAACAACCGGTCGCCTTCTTGAAGGACCGACGTGTTGGTGTCCGTGGCAAAACCGGCCACATCCAGCCAGGTTTTGTAGTCATACCCCAACTCGGTCAGGGCAGCGGCCACGGACTGGTCTTGCGAGGAAACCATCTGCTGGTCATTCTGCTGAGACTGCTCGTCCGTACTTACTCCTCGAGGAATCACCGTCTCCTCCGGTGCGATGTCCTTCGTCGGATTAAACAAGGCTTCTAAGACCACGGGAACGGTAACACGATTGTTTCCGCCACCTTGGACGTAGACGGTCAGCATATCCAGGGTGCTTTGTGACTCGTAGGACCTGGTTCCTTCGATGGTGATCAGTTCCGTTCCCTCAACTTCACCAAGGGTATTAAGAACGGGTCCGGGTGAACGGATGACGAAGTTCGTTGGCACAAACATCATCACACCGATCAACAACAGGGCGATCAAACCTGCACTCGTTCGTTTCACACGGGCGGAACCGTTGCCAGGCTCTCCGGTTGGCGCCGGGTCGCTGGCTGAAATGACTGGTTCCTGTTCGTACACGTACCCTGCTCCTGACGGAAAATTGATGCAGCAATGCCAAGACAGACAAGGCTACTGTTAACCCTACTGAAGCGAGCCTGTGAAATTCATGAGGAAGCGGGCATAATCTATGTGCCGAAAGCGAACTGAGACTTTTCATCCTGCGAACTCCGAGCTACAAGCGGTACTTTTAACTACATGGCACAGAACCCCCCGAATAACCGCCCCGACGGTAACGATGATGAAAACAACCCGCAGGATCCTTTCTCTGCGATGTTTGGTCAGCTCTTCGGCAGCGGATTCGACCCAAATAATCTTCCACCACAACTACGAGATGCCCTCGGCGCCCAAGGCGACCCAGCTGCGATGCAAAAAATGATGCAGCAGGCGCAAGCCATGATGTCGGCGATGATGAGCAGCAATGCTTCCTCCGGTCCAGTGAATTGGAAGCTCGCTTCCGACACTGCACTCCAGGCGTACGCCAGCGATGACCCCGAAGTGTCGGTTGCACGGCAAAGCGCCATTACCGATGCCTCCTACTTGGCTGACCTATGGTTGAACAACGCCACCAGTTTTGAAGCCGGCTCCTCCCCCATCGAGTCGTGGACCCGCAAACGCTGGTATGACAAAACCTTGGGAACCTGGAAAAAAATCACAGAGCCGGTAGCAGAATCCGTCGCCCAGGCGATTACCAGTGCTATGAAGGACCAAATCCCCGAAGAGATGAAGGGAATGCTCGGAAATGCCGACGGCATGTTCCGCAATCTCGGTGCCAGCATGTTTGGAATGCAGCTTGGCTCTGCCCTAGGCGAATTGGCCAAGGATGTCCTCGGCGGCACCGACATTGGCTTGCCGCTGGCAGGGACCACCCCCGGGATCGTCGCCACCAACGTTGCGGCTTTCGGCGATGGACTGGAGATTCCAGAACAGGAAGTGCTCCTTTACGCCGTATTGCGCGAAAGCGCCCACGCACGATTGTTCAATCGGGTGCCATGGTTGAGCTCAAAGCTCATCGGCTCCGTGGAATCCTACGCTCGTGGGATCCATATTGATATGTCTCGCATTGAAGAAGCGGTCCGCGGAATCGACCCGTCGAACCCCGAAGCCCTGCAGTCGATGCTCGGCGAAGGTCTGTTCACGCCGCAACGCACCGCTTCCCAAGACAAAGCCCTGGAAAACCTGGAGCTTACGCTTGCACTGATTGAAGGCTGGGTTGACCATGTAGTTTCCCAAGCCGCGCAGAATCTTCCGTTCGCAGGTCACCTCCGCGAGACCATGCGACGCCGGCGCGCTTCGGGTGGACCAGCAGAATCAACCTTTGCCGCCTTGGTCGGGTTGGAACTGCGTCCCCGCAAGCTGCGTGAAGCCGCGGCGCTGTGGGAGCACCTGTACAACGAGCGTGGAGTAGACGGCCGCGACGCGGTGTGGGATCACCCGGATCTCATGCCAACCCAAGAGGATCTGAGCGATCCGAGCGGATTCACCAAGCGCCGTGAAGCTGCGGCAGTTGAATTTGACGAATTCGACGTAGCGTTGGGCAAGTTGCTGAACGGCGACTTCGATGACGTGAATCCCGTGGTCGAAGCGCCAAAAGACGACCCGGAGAACACCGATCCCAAGGACTAATTTGCAAGATTGACCCTATCCGAACGTCTGGCACCGACTTTGAATAGTCGGTGCCAAACGTTTATCCACGGGTCAGTCGCACGGATAATCCACGGAAATTTCGGATCAACTGTCCTCATCTCCATCGAATCCCCCGGCATCCAACGACTCCTGCCCGTTCTCGGCGGCGTGCGCCCTAAAACCGGCGCTGAAACCAGCCAAGTACTGGTCGGCTTCCACCCGGCGTTCGAACCGGTTAAGCAAGTCCTGAAACTTGGCTCCGTGTCCGTCCTTGGGAACCAGCAGATGGGCAAGTTCGTGCACGAGCACATAATCCTGGACCCACTGCGGCGTGTGCTTCAACCTGCTCGAGAGGCGGATGGTTTTCTGATACACGCTGGCTGAGCCCCAGCGTTTGTTCTGATTCCCTACCCACCGGACGGAGACCGGTTGGGCCTTCCCGCCAAAATACCGCTGGTCAAGCTCGGCCGCCCGGCTGGCCAGATTCTCCTCGCTAGTCGATTCCGAACGCCGCACACGATTTTGACGAAATTTTTTGATCATTTCCTGGACCAGCATCCGTTCGGAGCGCTCATCCAATGCGGCTGGCACCTGGACCACCAACCGGTCATCGCGCCATTGCGAAGATATTGTTTTCCGGCGTTTCGCCGAGCGCACGATGCGCACCGGGATATCGTCCGGAGCTAGGAAATCTACGGTTTGCGGTGAAACCGGCATGGCAGCAGTCCTTTCGATCGTTGACGCCTGCGTTGCGCGGGCGAAATACGCCGCACATGGTGAGGCTCAGGATAGGTACTTGGCCCCTGCGGAACTGCGCACGGGGAGCTGGTTGTGGAAAACTAGCCGTGATGATCGGCCAGCACTTCCAATACTGCTTGCCCGTAGCGTTCCAGCTTGCTGCGGCCTACACCGGAAATTTTTCCCAAGGCCTGTTCAGATTCGGGACGATGCTCGGAAATCGCCATCAGAGTTGCATCGGTAAAGATGACAAAAGCTGGGACCGAATTCGAGCTGGCAACCGCTGAGCGCCACTGCCGGAGTGCTTCGAAGAGCGCTTCGTCGTAGGTGGCAGGGCAGGAGGAACAACGTTTAAGTTTTCTTTCCTTGGCACTGGTAAGGAACGAACCGCACGTCGTGCACACCGCCGGGGTCAGCTTCAGTTCCCGGCGTTTCACCGGTGCTTGCTGCCTGCTACTGGCTTGGCGAACCGACTTGATTCCGTCCAGGAATCGTGAGGGGTAACGGTGCGCTCTTCCGCCGGGCGTCCGGGCCAAAGACCATGAGAGGTAAAGTCTCACGCGGGCACGGGTAATACCGACATACAACAAGCGCCGCTCTTCATCGTATCCGGCTTGGTCTTTGGCATAGGTAATCGGAACCAGTCCGTCGCTCAACCCAGCCAAGAACACCACATCCCACTCAAGACCCTTCGCGGCGTGGAATGAAGCCAACGTGACCCCGTCGAGGGTCGGGGCATGCTGGATCGCTGCACGTTCTTCCAGTTCTCGGACCACTTCGCGCAACGTGGCTTCTTCGCCTTGGGCCTTGCGACCTTCAACGAGTTCATCGGCCAGGCGCACCAACGCGGAGAGCGATTCCCACCGCTGACGCACGGCACCGGTGCCGCCGCTCGGAGCGTTCACGGAGTACCCATGGGAGGAGAGCACGTCACGGACCAGCTGCGCAACATCCTGCTCTTCGCTGACGCTCAACGCCGCGCGCAAGGCCAGCATGCCCTCCTTGACCTCCCGACGGGAGAAGAACCGTTCCGCTCCCCGCATGACATACGGAACTGAGTGCGCGCTCAGCGCCTGCTCAAACGCCTGCGACTGTCCATTGGTGCGGTAGAGCACGGCGATTTCAGAGATGTCTTGGCCCTGCCCGATCAGTGCCTTGATCCGCTGCGCAACCTCGTCAGCTTCATTTTCGTCGTCGCCGGCCTCAAAAAATTCGGGAACTGGCCCGTGCTCACGTTGCGCGATGAGTTCCAAGGGTTCGGGCCAGGTGACGCTGCGGTCCGGTACCGAACTTTCAATGCGGCGGGTTGCCAAAACCTTGTTGGCAAGGGAAACAATTTCAGGGGTTGAACGATAGTCACGAACAAGCTTGACCACCTTGGCCTGAGGGAACCGCGTCCCAAAATTCAGCAGGTAATCCGGACGCGCACCGGTAAACGAGTAAATTGTCTGCGAGGCATCACCCACCACACACAATTCATCGCGGGCACCGAGCCACAGATCGAGCAGACGTTGCTGGAGCGGCGAAACGTCCTGATATTCGTCCACGACAAAATGGCGGTATTGAAGTCGCACACTCGCCGCGACTTTTTCGTCTTCCTCCAAGATTGCGCTGGTCAGCAACAGCACATCTTCGAAGTCTATGACGCTGCGATCGTCCTTAAGCTCTTCGTACGTCTGAAAAATACGCGCCATGCTCACCGGTGCCACACCGTTGGGCATTTCGCGGCTTTCGACAATCTTGGCGTAGCTTTCCGGTGAATGCATGGACACCTTGGCCCATTCGACCTCTGCCGCCAAGTCGCGGACCATGGCTCGGTCGCTGGAGATCCGTAAACGACGAGCTGCCTCGGCAATCAACGGTGCCTTGTGTTCCACCAAACTGGGCAGGGTTCCACCGATTGACTGCGGCCAGAAATACTGCAGTTGGCGCAGGGCGGCCGCGTGGAAGGTGCGGGCCTGCACCCCGGATGCTCCGAGTTGACGCAAACGGGTGCGCATCTCGGAGGCCGCCCTCGTGGTGAAGGTCAGGGCCAATACGCTGGTGGGATTGTAGATTCCCGAGTGCACACCGTGAGCAATACGGTGGGTGATGGCTCGCGTTTTGCCTGTTCCCGCGCCGGCCAGGATACATAACGGCCCACGCAGGGTTTCAGCCGCTTGCCGTTGTTCTGCGTCGAGACCGGAGAGCAGATCATGCAGTGGAGGGTTGTCGTACGCGCTCACTTCTTGGCGGCCTCCGGCAAATCCTCACCGTACCAAGACTTGATCAGCGCGTGGGCAATCGACGCACCGCGCGGAATTTCAAGGGAACCGTCGCGCAACTGGGAGGCAAGCTCTTCACGAGAGAACCAGCGCAGGTCTTGAATCTCTGCCCCGTCTGGAACCAGTTCGGTACTCATTGCTTCGGCGGTGAATCCAAGCATCAACGAACGCGGCAGGGGCCACGGCTGTGAGCCTCGATAGGCGACGTCCCCTACGTGAACACCCGATTCTTCAAAAATCTCCCGACGAACCGCTGACTCCAACGATTCGCCAGCTTCCACGAAGCCCGCCAGTACCGAATACATGTGGGCACGGAACGTTGCATTGGCCCCGAGCAAAATGCGATCCTCGGAGTCAATGATTGCTGCGATCACCGCAGGATCTGTCCGGGGGAAAAGTTCATGGTTGTTCTCCACACAGCGCTGGCCCCAACCGAAGGTCGAAACTCGGGTCGGCGAACCGCAGCGCGGGCAGAACTTCTCGGTGCGCAGCCAATTGGCGATGGCTTGCGACTGCACAAAAAGTTCGGCTTCCACCGTATTGAGCAGGGTGAAGGCCTCCCGCAAGGTGATCCACTGCTCCTTGGCGACCTGCGGATAGTGATCTGCCTGGACCAACGCCACGACATAGGTGTTGGCAGCGTAGGAACCCAACAGCACCTGCACATCATCCGGATGCGCGGTGTAGGACCCATTCTCAAGGAACACCAGCTGCTCATCTGCTACGGCCGCCCCGAATTCCGAGAGCAACATGACCCTGGTGGAAGGATCAGCCAGCGCACGCGACAGCATTTGCGGATCCTCGTGTTCAGTGAGCGGTCGGTGAATCTGGGACCGTGAGAAGCTCAAGGGGGTAATTGGTGAACGGTATTTATCTGCCAGCGCCATACCTCTAACCTAGTGCACATCGAGGACCGTCGAAGGCCCCAGCCCCTAGCTGTGGAAATAATTGACAATGATATTCATCGCAACACCAGCATTTAGCCGGGAAACGGCGCATCTTCCGTGCGTCATTCAACGATGAGGAAAGGAATCTCGCATACGGTGGACATTGTGAAACGCTCTGCCATGGAACTCGCCGCAATTGCCACCGCTGCTGTACCCGGGTTGTCCCCGGTGGGCTTTGCCGCGCTATCCGATGATGCAGAAGATTTTGATTCGGCCTTGATCATCGATGCTCAGAAGCATCGCTGGCGGGTCCGTTCACCGCGACACGATGAAGCCAGCATGAGGCTTGAGGCAGAGCTGTCGGCGTTGCGAGCATTTTCCGCGAAGGTCAGGGCTTCCCTGCCATTTGCTTTGCCCAGTGTTGCCGGCACGGTACGCCAAGGTTCCCTGCGGACCTTTGTGTACAAGGATCTTCCCGGCCGGGTACCAAGCCTGGACGAATTGGTTGACGAGGGAGGCAACCTGGCGCAAGCGCTGGGTCAGTGCATGGCCGCCATCCACCAGATCCCCGACGAATCGGTCGAGATCGCCGGGCTGCCGACCTACACCGCCGATGAAGTTCGCCAGCGCAAACTCAACGAGCTGGACACCGCGGCGGCAACCGGCAAGGTACCTAGTCGGTTGCTTCGCCGTTGGGAACATGCCATGGAAGACGTTGCCTTGTGGCGATTCAACGCTGCCGTGGTCCACGGCGACTTCGATGAAGAGCAAATCCAGATTTCGCATTCAAGCATCACAGCGGTTAAAGGCTGGACCGACCTGCACGTTGGGGACCCGGCCGATGATTTCGCGTGGCTATCGGCCATCGAAGACCAGAACTTCAGCGAGCGAGTCTTCGCCGCTTACGTTGCAGCACGTGGCAAGTCCGCCGACCCGCACATCATGCGCCGTGCCGCGCTGGCAGCCGAGTTTGCGCTAGCTCAATGGCTGGTGAAATCCATTGACAGCAAGGACCACGAACGTATCGCCGAAGCCGAAGAAATGCTTCAGGAACTGGACCGCAACATTGCTGAATACGGCGGGCAACCGCTCTCCGTGGTGGAAGCACCACGCCCACTGAGCACCCCGATAGCCGCCGCGCCGACTCCCGCCCCGGCAGCACCAACTCCCCCGGTCGAAACCTCGGCTCCCGCACCCAAGTCCACTGCGCCAACGATCAACGCATCCAAGGTCACGCCTCTTGGCGAGGATTCCAGGGCTGCCGCTGGACGCGAGGCCAACGCTGCCGCGAGCGATAACGCGACAAACAGCGACCCCAAGAAATCGGCTGAATCCGTTGCCTCGTCCCGGAGCACCGCCGAGACGTCGACTCCCCCGGCAGATGACTCGGCGCCCGAGGATACCGAGGTCGATTCTTCGAACAAGGAATCGTCCTCGTCTGACAACAACAAGAACGATTCCTCGAAGTAGAAGCTAGCCCAGGCTCACCGGTTCACCGGTGGATAACTTGTCGAACGCGCTAGTGATCATCTCTTCAAGCTCCGCCTCGCCAGCGAGGTACTCTGCATGGATTGTGACCCCCGCGGCAACATAGTAGAAAGCCGCCTTGATTTGATCCAAGGGAATTGAGTGAAGCCTCGACCAGCCGAGTCGATAGACGGCAAGCTGGACGAGTTTGCTTTTGAGGTCCTTCCCGGATGGCACCCTACCGGTCTTCCAGTCCAGCATCAGCCACGAGCCGTCCTCGAGACGGAACACCGCATCGATCCGGCCACGTACCGCCACCGGGCCAACACGCGTTTCCAAGGGTACTTCCACATATGCCGGCTGCAGTTTAGCCCATTCACTGGCAAGAAAAGCTTCCTTCATGGACGCGAGGTCTAACGCCTCGTCGAGGTAGTTGTCGGCCGGTTCCATGATGTCTCCCAGATCCAGCATGGAAGTCTTCTCGTAGTACTCCTCGATCCACGCGTGAAAGGCCGTCCCGCGGCGGGCCGCAAGCCCGGGGCGGCGGGGAACCGGGCGCCGGAGGTTCTCCAAGACCTCCACTGGATCCTCGGCAAGTTCCACAAAGAGCGAGGCACGCACATGCTCGGGTGCTTCAATTCCACGGTCCCGGTTGGCCAAAAATTCTCGTTGGGCCATCAGACGCTTGGCTTCTTCAGCCCAGGCTCGTCCGACGTCGGTGCTGATTTTGCGCTCGGCGGCGGGTGTCAAAACATCGTGCGCTAATTCTTGGAGCACGCTGCGGCGGGAATACGGGTGCGGGCTCTTCTGCACCCCACCACGAATTTCCGGTCCGGCTAGCGGATCATAAGGCCAGGTTGCTTCCAATGGTGTCGCACGGCTGGGGTTCTGTTCGGGCGCGTCCTCGTCCGCCACCCAGACCCCAAGCTGCGCCCGCGGGGTGTCCCCTTCGGTCAGCGGCAACAGTGCGGTGAAAAACAGCGACGGCTCGCTGGGTTTGGTCCGGCTATTTGTCCAAACGCTGCTGCTGCAGATCAGCAGGGTTTTAGCCCGGGTCACTGCAACGTAAGCCAGCCGGCGTTCCTCGGCAATATGATGGTCTTCCACCGCTGAACTAAACACCGATTCGGCGTCGAGCAATTCCTTGAGAGATGACTGATCGGTGTCCCACTGCGGAAGATCCCGCGCGTCCCCTCGCAATGGCCACGGCACCGCCTTGTCTCCGCTGGTCCAACGATCAGATTTAGCGCCCGGGAAGACCCCCTCATTCATCGACATCACCGCCACGGTGTCCCATTCAAGGCCCTTGGACGCATGAACGGTGAGCAACTGCACGGCCCTGGGATCTGCGTCCTCGCCTGGCAACGGAAGCCCCTTCTCCTTCTCGGCCGCTTGCTCCAGCCACATCAAGAAGCCTGCTAGTTCAACCCGCGGGGCGTTGCGGCAATATTCGTGCACAACGTCGGCAAAGGCGTCCAAGTTGGCGCGCGATTTATCACGTTCGATCCACGGTCTCACCGCGACCTCAATATCCAGATTCATGGCCCGTTCGGTTTCACGAATCAGCGTCGGCAGATCGTCATTGGCCAACAATCGCAGGGTCGCAAGTTCTTCACGCAACGCAGACAGTCGAGCGCGCCCTTCCGCGCTCAGCTGGCGTCCATCCCCGCTTGTCCAGTTCTCCGGCGGCAGATAGTCAAGGGCCTCCACCAAGCTGGCCCCGTCGTTGAGTTCAGCACGCACCGCTTCGAGGGTCTGCTCGGTTTCAGCACCGTTGCCCTGCGAATCCTGCACCGGATTCAGGCCACGGGCGCGGCGCCGTTCCAGCTGGCGCGACCAATCGGCAAATGCCGTCAGGTCGGCAGCGCCCAGCCGCCATCGTGCACCGGCGAGCAGCCGCATCAGTTTGTCCGAACGCAGCGGATCCACCAGTACATGCAGGCAGGCAACCAAGTCGGTAAGTTCCGGGGTGCTGAGCAAACCGGAAAGGCCAACAAACTGGTAGCTGATGCCGCGCTCGTCAAGGACTTCAGCCATGGAAGCCAGCTGTCCACGGTTGCGGGAGAGCACAGCGCTGGTGATCACCTGGCCGTCGGCGCCGACAAACCCTTCGGCTTGGATCAAATCGGCGATTGCTTCGGCTTCCTGCCGGACCGTGGCGCAACGATTGAGAACCACCCGTCCGGGCTGGGCGAAGGCCGATGGTTCCAACGGTTTCACCGCCACCGGGCCGGAAGCCTGCTGCGCTCCCCCGCCGGTGATGCTGTTAGCGGCCTCCAGGACGTTAACCGTGTTGCGCCAGGCAATCGTCAAATGGTTGACGTGAGCCAATTCCCGGCCAGCGGGAGTATGGATCGGAAACTTTTCCGGGAATCGGAAGAGCTGTCCGGCGCTGGCCCCGCGGAATCCGTAAATCGACTGGTTCGGATCTCCCACGGCGGTGACCGGGTGGCCTTGACCGTATAGCTCGGAAAACAAGACCATCTGGGCATGGGACGTGTCCTGGAATTCGTCCAGCAACACCACCTTGTGGCTGGTTCGTTCGGCGAGCGCCGCGGCGGGGACCTGCTCAGCGATGGTCGCAGCGTGCGCCACCAAATCGCCGTAGTCCATGACCCCGAGCTTCTTTTTCGCCAGGGCGTATTCCTCCGCTAGTTCAGCGATGGTGGCGCGAGAGGCCAACTTGTCGATGAGTTTCAGCGCCACCTGGGTGGGGGCCTTGTTTTTCTCTGGATCCATCGGCAGGGTTTTGAGCCTCAGCACCAGATCGTCGATCCATTGGTGAGCCTGCGGAGCGGTCAATAGGTGTTCGGCGGCTTCGGAACTAAACGAAACGATGGCGTCGATCAGCGTGCTGGTGGCGCTGTTCAGGTGGTGGTAGTCACCGGTGTAGCTTTCGAGCACCGTATGAGCCAGTTGCCAGGACTGCGCGGCTCCCAGCAGCACGGTATCCTCTTCCAGCCCGAGGCGCAACCCGTGGTCTTGCACCAGGGTATTGGCGTAGGAATGGTAGGTGGAAACCGCAGGATCCAAGAAGTCCCTGGTCGTTTCCTCGCTCAGCAGCCCGGTGGCTACGAGTTGGGCAATCTTGGCGCGAATGCGCACGGACAATTCACCGGCCGCCTTGCGGGTAAAGGTTACACCGAGGATTTCTTCCGGCCGCACCAGTTGGTTGGCGACCAGCCAGACGACCTTGTCTGCCATGGTTTTGGTTTTTCCCGATCCCGCGCCAGCTATCACCAGCATTGGTTCCAGCGGAGCGCTGATGATCTTGGCTTGCTGCTCGGTCGGTGGGAACTTCTCCCCCAGCGCCTCTGAGAGTTCTTGCGGGGTGTACTTGATAGTGCTCATGGTTCGGTAACCTGACGTCCTTCGGTGCACAACGGGCAAATTTCGGGGAGGGTGCAGCTGCCCATGAGGCCTGCCGATCCAGCCACATGCCTGGTGGTGAATTCGGTTTGCCCCATCAATTCGGCGGCTTCCAAGATCAGTTTGCGGGCCCAGTCGTCTTCTCCCAGGGCAGGTTGATCACGTAGCGCCGGGCTCTTGGCGGAGGTCCCCACATACACGAGGCTGGCTCCGGCCGGGTCATCCGAAAGCCCCTTCGTTTCCGGGTGTTCCTGTAATGCGCCGAGCTGAATGGCCGTCTGATATACACCCAATTGGGCATGTTCCAGGACGTCGTTTTTACTGGGTGCCGAGGCACCGGTTTTCAGGTCAACGACGGTGACCCTGCCCTGGGCATCGGCTTCGACACGGTCGATAATTCCCCGAATTTGCACACCCTGCTCCGCGCCGGGAACCTCCACATTAAAGGAAAGCTCTCTGGCGACAAGCGTGCGTCCTTCTTGCCGGGTAGCGACGCAGTATTGCGCGAACTTCTTGAGCATCAGATTGGCCCGGTCAAAGTCGCGCTGGCCTTCCCAGTTATCCAATTTTTCAAGTTCTGGCCAGCGTGCTTCGAGGATTTGCTCATATTCCGCGCTGCTGGCTTCCGGGTGCTCTTCGGCGATCGAGTGGATCAGTGTGCCCAACGAGGCCGCGAAATCATGGGCCGCGGTTCCGCCGGCACTTTGCACAAACCAGTTCAGGGGCGACTTGATCAGCGTTTCAACCTTGGACGGTGATACACGTCGTGGTTGTCCCTCGGGGATCACCGGACCGTGGCTGCTCAGTGGGAGCATGCCCCACCATGAGGAGGGGTGTGCTCCGCGAACCGGATGTGGTGAGGTCGCCAGATCTGCGAGCACCTGGGCGGCATCCTGATACAGGTCTTCGGCGTTGACCTGCGGCGGTGGGGCGATCGCCCCCAAGTCAGCGGCCTTGGCCCGCTCGGCGGTGTTACGCAGCTCGGCAACTAGTGCCGGCAGCGCGCGAATTCGTGGCACCGGTGTCAGTGCACGGCCTTCGGCTCCCGGCGGGTCCACGAGGTCCATGAAGGAGGAGGGTTGCGAGTCTTCGTTGTCCACCGCTGTGCAGATCAGTTGCGCCGAGGCACGGGAGACCGCGTTGCTGAAGCTGCGCAATTCGTCGCTGCGGATCTGACGGATCAGGTGTGTTGGGGTTCGTGTGCTCAAAAAATCTATGCCATGCTCAACCACGTCCGCTAACGCATTCGACCCAAGAAGTTCGCCACGCAACCTGAGGTTGGGCCATGACCCTTCTTGCAGTCCCGGAATAAAAACAATCGGCCATTGTTTACCGGCGGCGGCAGCGGTAGTCAGCACGGTCACATGTGTTGCACCTCCGCCCCGGCTGGCCAACGAGTCCATGGGAAGTTCTTGATGCATGATGTGCTCGATAAACTGCTGTACGCTGGCACCGGGAAGTTGGTCGACAAACCGTTCGGCGGCTTGGAACAGGGACAGCACGGCGTCGAGGTCGTGATCCGCACGGCGTGCCGTGGTTCCGGTGCCCAAGGCTTCCTCACGCCATGCCTTGGACCGGCCGGAGGCTTCCCACATCACCCACAGAGCGGTTTCGGGGGTGGCGGTACCCGTGGCAAGTTCTTCTCGCAAGGCCGTGAACATTTTCAGCAGGCGTTGCAGGCCGAATGCCGGTTTGCCTAGATCTGCGGCAAGTTCTAGGTCTGTTAGGCATGCTTCAAGTAGTTCTTGGCTGGAGCGCCGCCCTCCGCGGGCCGATTCTTGCTGGCGCAGCAACTGGCGGAGACGACGAATTTCCAAGGCAGTGCTCATCCCGTATCGCGAGAGCAGCAGGTTTTGCATCAGTAATGCGTCATCGCTGACACCATCTGCGAAGGCCAATTCCAGCAGGTCAAGCAATGGGCGTACGGCGGCTTCGTCTTTCAGCGGGATCTCGGCCGGCGGCACCTGAATTGCAATGCCTTGCCCTTCCAAAAAGCGGCTGAGCGAACGAACCTGGGAACCGTTTCGAACTACGACGGCGATCTCTGAGAGATCCCTGCCTTCAAAGAGATTCAGCTGAACGATTCGCTGGGCGATAAAACGCTCTTCGAGGGTTGAATTCTCAAAGGTGAGTGCCTGGGCAACCCCGGGGCCGGCATTCGGTGCTGGCTCAACTGCGCGTCCGTGGGTTCCGGTGGCCACCGGAATATGCCGCACAATACGTTGCCAGGCTACGGTGATTTCCGGGCTCATCCGGTAGCCGGTGCTCAATTCCAGGATCCGGGCGTCTTGAGCACTGGAGTATCGGGAGGCGAAGTGATGCAATTGATCGGTTCTGGCGCCACGGAATCCTTGAACCACACTGTCTGGCGCGGCAAAGGCCAGCAGGGATCGGTCGCGGCCCAGCAGCGCTAATAACCGGTGCTGCGACAGGGTGGCTTCTTGCAGGTCATCAACGAGAATCAGTTTGAGCCGGTCTTGTTCGGCGTGCAGGAATTCGGTGTTCTCTTCGAGGATCTGCGCTGCGCGGGTGATGAGCCCGGCGGGGTCAAAGGCTTCGGCGTTGCCTAGGTCGAGCAGGTCCCGGTACTCCTGATAAAAAACGGCCGAAGCGATCCACTCGGGGCGTGCCGCCAACTGCCCGTAGTCCGCGATGTCGGCCGGTTCCAGCCCCAGCTCGGACACCCGGTCGAAAAACTCGCGCAGTTCTTTTCGAAAACCCCTGGTCTGTACCGCAAGATCAAGCTCCGTGGGCCACCCCGGTCCTGGGGTGAGGCCCTGTGTGTGGCCTTCTAGCAGGCTGCCGATCAAGGTATCTTGCTCGGGACCCGAAAGCAGCCGCGGAGAGCGCTCAAGAAATGGCAAAAGCCCCTCCACGCGCGCCCGGCGGATCAGGTCAAAGGCGTAAGCGGACCAGGTGCGGACCACAGGTTCGGTGAAGGTGCGCTGGGCACGGCGGCTGAGCTCATCCCTGATGGACGCAGCGCTTAAACGTGTGGGGGCGATAATCAACAGTGACAGCGGATCCAGCCCGTCCTCAAGCCGGGCCACCGCGGTTTCAATGAGCGCGGTGGTTTTCCCTGTGCCCGGAGCACCGGTGATCAGTGTCGGGGTGCGGGCACCGATCAAAGCCTCACGTAGCGGGTTCTGCTCTGCTGCGGGTTCATCATGCATACTCATAGTTGATCATCTACCTCAGACATTTTTGGGTTTCCCAACGCCACACGCAACCCATCGATCAGCTCCCACTGTGCGGGGGTGGGATTCCACCGTTTGTCGTTCATGCTGATTCGCCGGCCAGATTTCGATAGGCCTTCCGCTTCCCAGTGCAGGTTAGCCTGTGTCGCCAATGCCTCGGTGATGGTTCCATCGGCGCGCAGGATCCGCCACCACGGTGTCCCATCCGGGGCGGCGCCCATGGCTTTTCCTGACTGTCGTGCAGAGCCACTGCCCAGCAATTCGGCAACATCGCCGTAGCTCAACACGGCACCGGCCGGAATCAGTTGCGCCAGCTCATGGACGGCTTCGGGGAAGGTCAGGGAAGTGCGCCTCGGGGCTTGAGTCATAACTCCATTGTGCCAAGTCGAGTCCGTTGATCCACAACAGGTGCGTCCAACACCCAACCTGTCGGCATGGGGCTGTAGCGTGGAGGTATGACTGAATGGCAAAACGGCCTCGCCGTAGGCTTTGACTTGGAAACCACCGGCGTCGACACCGCAACCGCACGAATCGTCACGGCCTCGGTAGTGCTACTTGACGCGCAAAAGAACATTGTGAACCAGCGCGAGTGGTTGGTGAACCCAGGGATTGAGATTCCTGAGGCGGCAACGGCCGTACACGGGGTTTCGACCGAAAAGGCCCGCGCCGAGGGCATTCCCGCACTCCAGGCGGTTCGTGAAATTTTGGGGTTGCTCGCGTTCGCCGCCGAACAAGCGCCACTGATTGCCTTCAATGCTTCCTACGATTTTTCGGTGCTTCACGCCGAAGCACTGCGTTATGAGTTGCCGCCCTTCATTCCCGGCAACGTGATTGATCCATTTATCATCGACAAACAGGTAGACAAGTTCCGCAAGGGTAAACGCACCCTTGCCGCCGCCTGCGATCACTACGGCGTAGTCCTGGAAAACGCTCACACCTCGTTTGCCGACGCTGTGGCCTGCGTTGCCGTCGCCCGGGCTATCGCGGAAAAATACCCTCAGTTGCAGGTCGACCCGCAGGTACTGCACGGCTGGCAGATTGGGTGGGCCAGGGAGCAGGCCGAAAGTTTCCAAACGTATCTGCGCAAGAGCAAGCCGGATGCAGTAGTTGATGGCGCCTGGCCTATCAAAGATGACTAGGTGCCAAGGCGCCCGTGAAAGTTTTTTCAGAAAGTAATTCACCTCACGGGCACCTCAGGAGCCTTCAGCACTCCCACCGATAGGCCATTCATGCATCCTCTGGCCCGTTCACGCGAATGATATTCGATAGGGCGCGACCCAAGGGTGGATATTAAGTATGATTACCATCCTCAAAGGATCATTCGGGCGATTTTGTTCGATGATGGTTAAATGGAGGGTACTCTCTACACCCTTTGAGAATCTGAAGGAACACGCCTAGTGATCACAGTTAGTGACCTGCGCAAGGTCTACCGCCAGGGAAACAATGACGTTGTTGCCCTCGGAGGGGTCAGCCTTGAAGTCCCTACCGGAAAAATTCATGGCATCGTGGGGCATTCGGGCGCAGGTAAATCCACCCTGGTGCGCTGCTTGACCCTGCTCGACCAGCCAACCTCCGGAACCGTTGCGGTCAACGGCAAGGAACTGACAAACGTCAGCGCCGAAGAACTGCGCGATGCTCGCCGCCGGATCGGTATGGTTTTCCAGCACGCTAACCTCTTTGATTCACGAACCACCGAACAGAATGTGGGCTACCCGCTCGAGCTGACCGGTACCCCCAAAAAAGAGATTGAAGCCAAGGTCGCTGGACTCTTGGAACTTGTAGGCCTGAGCAAATTCGCCAAGGCCTACCCATCGCAACTATCCGGTGGACAACGCCAGCGAGTCGGCATCGCCCGCGCACTGGCCACCGACCCGGATGTACTGCTGTGCGATGAGCCCACCAGTGCACTGGATCCTAAAACGACCGACGAAATTCTTGACCTCGTCAAGGAGCTGCGTGATCGCCTGAACATCACGGTGTTGATCATCACCCACGAAATGCACGTGGTGAAACAGGCTTGCGATTCGGTGTCGCTGCTAGAGGGTGGCTTCATTGTGGAGCACGGCGACATTGCCTCGGTGATCACCAATGCCCAGGGCCGTTTGGCGCAGACCCTGCTGCCGCTGCCCGGCGACACACCACGCTCTGCCGGGCCTGGCCCGATCCTTGACCTGCTGTACACCGGGGATCAAGCAACCGAACCTGTCATTTCCTCGGTCGCCCGCACCTTCAACGTGGATGTCAATGTCCTGGCCGGTTCCGTGGAGCAGCTCAGCGAACAGCAGTACGCTCACCTGCGGATCCAGCTCCCGGCAGATGCAGATGTCGAGTCAATTATCACTTATCTGAAGTCGAACGGCATTGCCGTCACCGTGAAGGGAACCAAGTAAACTCATGGATTTCCTCACTCCCACCGTCCAGAAGGCCATGTTGACCGCCACCTGGGAAACCCTGGAAATGGTCCTCATTTCCGGTGTTGTCACCGTGGCCATCGGCTTGCTGCTGGGCATCTTGCTGCATGCAACCGGAAAAGACGGATTGACCCCGGTGCGTTGGTTGAACGTGATCCTGTCCGGGATCATCGTCAACATCACCCGTTCGATCCCCTTTGCGATCCTGATGGTGGCGTTGATCCCCTTCTCCGCCATGATTATCGGAACCTCGCTGGGGCCCATCGCGGCCTCGGTCTCGCTGACCATCGGCACCATCCCATTTTTTGCCCGCCTGGTAGAAACCGCCCTGCGCGATGTCTCCTCGGGTAAGGTCGATGCGGCCCTGGTGATGGGCTCAACCAAGATGCAGGTGATTCGCAAGGTCATGATTCCTGAGGCGATGCCAGGCATCGTCGCGGCCGTCACCACCACGGTGGTCACACTGATCGGCTACTCCGCCATGGCCGGCCTGGTTGGCGGTGGCGGTCTGGGACGTATGGCCTACACCTACGGCTACACCCGCTACAACCCTGAAATCATGATCCTCACCATCGTCATCATCATTGTGATGGTGCAGGTTGTCCAGATCATCGGCGATTTGATCGCCCGCAAGGTTGATCACCGCTAAAACTTCCACCGGACTTTTCGGTGCTCGCCCGGGAACTATTTTCTTAGGCAACAATTCACTCGCACACGGGCTTCACGGCTCGTAAACCTAAAGGAAACAACGTTATGCGCACAAAGCTCGCTCTTGCCCTAACCGGTGTTGCAGCTATCTTCGCCCTCTCCGCCTGCGGTGGCAGCGATGCCCCGGCCGATGCTTCGGCCCAGGCCTTGGATCCAGCGAACCCGGTAGTAGTCAAGGTCGGCGGCAGCCCGGTTCCGCAGGCTCAGATCTTGAACTTCATTGACGAGAACCTGGCCAAGGACGCCGGTATCGACCTTGAGGTCGTCGAAATCGATGACTACGTCACCCCAAACACCTCGCTGGCCGACGGATCCCTGGATGCCAACTACTTCCAGACCGAGAAGTACCTGGCGACCGAAGTTGCCGAAAAGGGTTACAAGTTCGCGCACGGTGCGGGCATCCACGTGGAGCCTATGACCGTCTTCTCGAAGAAGTTCAACTCCGCTGACGAGGTTACCGAAGGCGCCCGCGTGGTCTTGAACAACGATCCGGTGAACCAGTTGCGCGGCATGCGTGTGCTGGAGGCCGCCGGCCTGCTCTCCGGCCTGGAGGACACCGATTCGGTGCTGACCGTAGCGGATGACAAGGCGAAGAACCCGAAGGGACTGAAGTTCGACGAGGTTAACGCCGAGCAGGTTCCGCAGTACTACACCAAGGATGACTCGGTCGACATTGCCGTGATCAACGGCAACTTCATCGTTCAGGCGAAGCTGAACAAGGAGGAGATCCTGGCTCAGGAGTCCGGCGAAAACAACCCGAACGCCAACTTCCTGACCTGGCGTGAAGGTGAAGAGACCCCTGCCATCGCCAAGCTTGATGAACTGCTGCGCTCGGACGAGGTTCGCGAATTCATCGAAACCACCTGGACCGACGGCAGCGTCATCCCAGCGTTCTAAGTCACTTAGGCATCAAGAAAGGCGGGGTCCACACCACAAGATTTTGTGGTGTGGACCCCGCCTTTCGCAGCTTAATTCCCGACGCGCACCGCGGGTGCGCCTGCGACAGGAGACCCGCGATGCACTGAGTCAGGCCGTGGCCGCCGCAGCCGCCTTAGCCGCCGCCGGCAGTGCCGAGATAATTCGGTCCATTGCCGCGTCGTCATGGGCTGCCGAGACGAACCAGGCTTCGAACACGCTCGGTGGCAGGTAGACCCCGGAATCCAGCATTGAGTGGAAGAACGGTGCGTAACGGAAGGCTTCCTGCTGCTGGGCATCGGCGTAGTTGTGCACACCATTGGCCGAGGTGCCAAAAGCAACCGAGAACAGGGTTCCGGCACGCTGGATCGAGTGATCCAGGCCCTCGGCGTTGAAGGCCGAGGTGATTGCCTGCTGCAGGGTGTCTGACTGCTGTTCCAGGAAGCTGTACACCTGCGCGGTGGCGTTCTCCAACTGGGCAATACCAGCGGCCATCGCAACCGGATTACCCGAGAGGGTGCCCGCCTGGTAGACCGGACCCAGCGGGGCAAGGTAGTCCATCACGTCCGCGCGTCCGCCAAGGGCCGCGGTCGGCAGGCCGCCGCCGATGACCTTGCCGAAGGTGTAGAGGTCTGCATTCCAGCCTTCAACACGACCGCTCAGGCCCCAGTAGCCGGCGTCCGAGGCCCGGAACCCGGTGAGCACTTCATCCACGATCAGCAGGGCGCCATACTTGGCGGTGGTTTCCTTGAGGAACTTATTGAATCCCTCCTGCGGGGTCACCACCCCCATGTTGCACGGGGCGGACTCGGTGATCAGCGCCGCGATGTTGGCACCATGTTCGGCGAACGCCGCTTCAACGGCGGCCCGGTCGTTATACGGCAGCACCAGGGTCTGCGCCGCGGTCGCAGCGGTGACTCCCGCGGAGCCGGGCAGGGCCAAGGTGGCCACGCCGGAACCGGCATCCGCCAGCAGGCCGTCGAGGTGGCCGTGGTAGCAGCCGGAGAACTTCACGATCAGTTCACGGCCGGTGAACCCGCGCGCCAGGCGCACCGCGGTCATGGTCGCCTCGGTGCCGGTGGAGACCATGCGCAGGCGTTCAACACCGCCCATGCGGTTCTTGATCAGCTGCCCCAGTTTGGCTTCGTCCGGGGTGGACGCCCCGAAGGACAGGCCGCGGTCCACCGCTGCGTGAACGGCCGCCTGGATTTCCGGGTGTGCATGTCCCAGCAACGCCGGACCCCAGGAGCAGACCAAGTCCACGTATTCTTTGCCATCGGCGTCGGTCAGGTAGGCGTCCTTGGCACCCACCATAAACGGCGGGATTCCGCCGACCGAACCGAAGGCACGCACCGGGGAGTTCACCCCGCCAGGCATAACCTCGCGGGCCTCGGCAAACAGCTTTTCAGAGTTCGACATACGTTTATTTACCTTCCTTAAGCCAGCCGGCAACTTCGGCTGCGTAGTACGTGAGAATCTGTTGGGCCCCGGCACGTTTGATGGACAGCAGGGATTCAAGCACGGCGGCCTTGCGGTCGATCCAACCGTTCGCGCTAGCTGCCTCGATCATCGAATACTCGCCGGAAATCTGGTAGGCGGAGACCGGGACCGGGGAGATCTCGGCGATATCCCGCACAATATCCAGGTAGCTCATGGCAGGTTTCACCATGATCATGTCCGCGCCCTCGGCAATGTCCAGCTCTGCTTCCAACACGGCTTCGCGGCGGTTGGCCGCATCCATCTGGTAGGTTCGGCGGTCCCCGGTGAGCTGGGAATCCACCGCCTCGCGGAACGGGCCGTAGAAGGCGCTGGCGTACTTGGCGCTGTAGGCAAGGATCGCTGTCTCTTGCAGGCCCTGTGAATCCAGCGCCTCGCGGATGGCGCCGATTTGCCCATCCATCATGCCCGAAGGGCCGAGCACGTGAGCGCCGGCCTGTGCCTGGACGACTGCCATCTGAGCATAAATTTCCAAGGTGGCATCATTGTCCACGGCCCCCTTGGCATCCAGCACCCCGCAGTGGCCGTGGGAGGTGAATTCGTCCAGGCAGACATCCGACATCACCACCAGCTCATCGCCTACTTCTGCCCGCACGGCGGCGATCCCGCGGTTCAAAATGCCCTGCGGGTCGATGCCCGCCGAACCGTTTTCATCCCGTTCGGCGGGGATTCCGAAAAGCATGATGCCGCCAACACCCAGCGTGACCGCCTGCTCGGCGGCCGCTTTGAGGCTGTCCAGGGTGTGCTGGTACACCCCGGGCATCGAGGTGATCTCGTTTGGTTCGCTCATTCCTTCTCGGACAAAGGCCGGCAAGATCAGCTGGCGTGCGTTCAGCTGGTTCTCGGCCACCAGCGCGCGGATGGCAGGGTTCTGCCGCAGGCGGCGTGGTCGATGCTGAGGGAAACCCATGGCTTCATATCTCCAGTTCTACTGTTGCTTTATGAAAAAGTTCATCTGCGGCGCGAGGCCTTACCCGATGCCCAACACCGTGCGTGCCGCCTGGGCCAGTCCGTCGGGACCCGGAGAGCGTGCGGTGATGCTCACCGGCAACCCGGCCGTGCTCAGCGCCCGGGCCGTGGGTTCCCCGATGGCTAGGGTATTCACCTGCGCAGGCAATGTCCCATCCATCAATTGCCTAAAACGCCGTACGATGCTCGGGGCACTGAAAACCACCAGATCCAGCTCTTTGAGTTTCGCACCAATCTGTCCGGGGTCAAGCAGCTGAAGGCCTTGCGGAATGTTCCCGGTGCCCACCGGGCGACCAGGAGTTCCGGCATCCACGGTGCGGTAGGCGATGACCTCGCTGAGGTTCACCGGCAGCAGCCGGAGAAAGTCGCTGAGCGTGCTGCTTGCCAAGTCCCCGTGCGGATACCAAATGTGCGAGCCGGGCTCGGGTTTCCACTCGTGGACCATGCCCGCGGCGGATTGCTGGCGCGGCTGGAAGTCCACCGCGGTACCGAGCTGCTCGTAAGCGGCCTGCGCGGTTTTCGAGCCGACCGCCGCCACATTCAGCGAACCAGGCAGGCTGCGCCCGCTAAGCACTTCACGCAGCACATTCACCGTGGTGACGCTGGTCAGCAGCAACCATCCAGAGCCGCCGCGTGCGAGGTTTTCGGTCAGGCGCTCCAGCTGGGCGGTGTCTTCAGGCCAGATGGTTTCGATCAGCTGGGCGCACCACGAGGTGATACCCAGCCGATCAAATTCCTGCACGGTCGCGGCGGCACGCGCCGGCTCGCGCAGGATCAGAGCCTGATAACCCATCGGTTGGACTACGCCAGCCCGGCGACTTGTGCCGCACCGTCGGCCAGCATGCCGACGGCCAGTTCACGGCCCAGGCTTCGGGCCGCGGCGACATCACCCAGCGGCGCCTGGGCGCTGCGGCGCATCACCTGCGATCCGTCGGGGTTGCAGGCAACCGCATCCAAAATCAGCAGTTCACCCTCCACCCGGGCCAAGGCGCCGATGGGAGCGGCGCAGCCGGCTTCCAACGCGTTGAGCAGCGCGCGTTCGGCTTCCACCTGCAACCGGGTGTGCAGGTCGTCGAAACGGGTCAACGCCTCATCCAGCGCTGGATGACCGGTACCGGCGGTACGGGTCTCCAGGGCCAACGCACCCTGCCCGGGGGCCGGAAGCATGATGGATGGATCCAAATACTGGGTGATGTGCTGCTCCAGTCCCAACCGGCGCATTCCCGCGGCAGCCAGGATCACCGCATCCAGATCACCCTGGGTGGCACGACCCACGCTGCCGTCGTCGTGGGTATCCCCCACGCCTTTAACCCGGCCCAGCCGGGTGGGTACGTTGCCGCGAATGTCCACGACGTTCAGGTCCGGCCGGTAGGCACGCAGCTGCGCGGCGCGACGCGGGGATCCGGTGCCGATCATCGCGCCTTCCGGCAGCTGATCAAGGCCCAGCGAATCCCGCGCGCACAGCGCGTCACGCACATCCTCGCGCGGCGGGATGGCGGCGAGCACCAGCCCCTCGGGCTGCACCGTGGGCAGATCCTTGAGCGAATGCACGGCCAGGTCGCACCCGCCGTCAACCAGGTGGTGGCGCAGCGCGGCGGCGAACACTCCGGTGCCCCCCAGGCTCGCCAATGAACCGGTGACAACATCACCCTCGGTTTTGACCAGCACGGTGTCAACCGCGAGCCCGGAAAGCTCAGCCAGCTGCTGGGCTGCCCACCCGGTCTGGGTGGTCGCCAAGGCGCTGCCGCGGGTGCCTACACGAAAAACCTCGCTCATGCCTGCGGTACCCCAACCTCGGAATCCACCGCGGCGATGGTTGGACGCATCGTCCCGTCCAGCGCGAGCTTCTCGCAGCACCCCGGACGGCAGACGTCGAACCAGGGGCCGCCGGCCACCTCGGTGACTCGCCCTTCACGCAGGGCGGCCCCGCCAGGACCTGCCAGGCGTTCTTCCACCAGGTCCACCAAGCCGGAGACAAAGGCCTGGTGCGTGCCCGGGGTCGGGACGCGGGCAAAGGCCACACCAAGTTCGGCGCAGGTGTCCTTGGCTTCGGTATCCAAGTCCCACAGCACTTCCATGTGATCGGAAATGAAGCCGATGGGAACCACGACCGCGCCGGCCAGACCGGCGGCGGCTTCTTCTTCCAGCCAGTCGTTGATATCGGGTTCCAGCCACGGGGTATGCGGCGCCCCGGAGCGCGACTGGTACACCAGGGTGTGTTCCAGACCCGCGGCCTCCGGCACGTTGGCCAGGATGTGTTCGGCCACCGCACGGTGCTGGGCGGTATACAGATTTTCGCTCAGCGTGCCGCGGATCGCTTCCGGGCCGGCGGCATCCGCGTCGCTCATCGGAATCGAGTGGGTCACAAACACGATCTTGATCGGCGCATCGGGAGTTCCGTCCGCCTCAAGCTGCGCGCGGACCGAGGCCAGCGAAGCCGGAAGCTGCTGGATGAACGGTTGCACAAACGCCGGGGTGTCATAAAACTGACGGAGTTTGTCGACCTCAAGCACCCCTTCCAAACCGGTGGCGCGCAACCCCATGCCCAGGTCTTCGCGGTACTGGCGGCAGGCCGAATACCCCGAGTAGGCTCCGGTGCCCATCAGCAGGACCTTGCGATGCCCGTCAGCCGCGATCTGTTCCAGGACATCGTTGACAAACGGATGCCAGTTGCGGTTGCCCCAGTAGATCGGCACGTCCAGGCCGCGCGCGGCCAGTTCGGCTTCCAGGGCCGCCTTCAGCGCCCGGTTCTGGGCGTTGATCGGGGAAACACCACCGTTTTTGCGGTAATGCACCGCAACCTCTTCCAAGCGTTCATCCGGGATACCACGCCCGCCGGTGACATTACGCAGGAACGGGATCACGTCATCCTGGCCCTCCGGGCCGCCGAAGGATGCAAGCAGAATTGCGTCGTAGGCCTTCGGAATCATACGCCCGGACTGATCGTAGCCGGTACGCGGATCGAAAGACTGGCTCACAGAAGCACCTCAAGTGCTTCGGCGGCCGAGATGCGCCGGCCGGTGTAGAACGGGGTCTCTTCGCGCACGTGGTGGCGGGCCTCGGTGTACCGCAGGTGGCGCATCATATCAACCAGGTCGATCATGTCATCTGCTTCGAGGCAGATCTGCCATTCGTAGTCGCTGAACGCAAAGGCGGCCACGGTGTTGGCCAGCACGTTGGGGAACTCGCGACCCAAGATGCCGTGGTCACGCAGCATCTTTCCGCGGGCGGCAGGATCCATGGTGTACCAGTCGGTGGAGCGGACAAACGGGTACACCGTCATCCATTCCTTGGCCTGCACGCCGCGAGCGAAGGCCGGTGAGTGGTCCTTGGCGAATTCTGCTTCACGATGCACGGCCATGGTGGAATACACGATCTCGGTCCCGGCCAGCAGGGCCGAACGGCGAATCTTTCGCATGGATGCCTGCAAGAGTTCGGCCGATGGGCCATGAACCCAGAGCATGATGTCCGCGTCTTCGCGCATTGCCGACACATCGTAGATCCCGCGCACCACCGCTCCCTCGGCGGCCAGCTGCTCCACCAGGGTCTCGAAGTCGCCCGCCGCGTCCGCAGAGCGCTGCACCGCGGTCGACCGTTTGAAAATGGTCCACAGGGTGTAGAAGAAGGTTGGGTTGTCCCCGGCGTTTTCGCGTTCGCGGATAACGGGCGAATTGTGTTCCGGTGCGTTGCTCACTGGTGTGTTCTCCTTGGATCTGCTGATCTGAGCTTGGTACTAAAAGTTTTTGGATTCTGCTGCGCGTTAGCGGGCGCTGATGGCCACCGCACGGCGAGCCTGAGCGATCACCCGGGATAACCCGGTCCCGGCTAACCAGGCGCCAACCACGTCCAGGCCCTCCAGGTCCTGTACGGCCTGTGCGACCTTCTCGCGGCGCTGGGCAGCGGCACCGCCTTGGAGTGGCACCATGTCACTAAATCGGGATATCGAGCTGCCCAACACGTCATCCTGGTGCAATTGAACACCAAGAATCTTTGAAGCGTCTTTGACCGCCTGTTCCACCAGTGCCTGATCATCACCGGATTCGACAAGCGGTTCGTGCTCCCCGATGCGACCGAAGGACAGGCGCACCACGTGGGTTCCCGGGCCGGCTTCCTCGGCAAGCCACGGCCATTTGGCGGTGGCATGGGTCAGCGCCTTGGCCTTCAGGCCCGCGTTGCGAGAGACCAGCACCCCGGAACCGCGCGGAGCGTCATCCAGTTCCGGTTTGTCGACCACGAGCATCACCAGAGCGATCGAATTATTCTCGGCCTGGGCTTGGATCTGTTGCGTTTGCGGCAGCAGCGGGTTCAGCAGCTCAAGTGCGGCCGCCGCCGGGGTGGCAATCACCACCCGGTCTGCTTTCAGTTCGTGCCCCAGGGTATGAACGGTATACGGTTGGTCCCCCTGCGGGTCGCGGCTGACCTCGGTGACCGGCGAGTTGCGGACCAACGCGACACCGGAGCCCTGCAGCGCACCGGTCAGCGCGTGGATCATGGTGAACATTCCACCCTGAAGCCCTGCGACTCTTGAACCGGCCGGAGCCAGTGACTGCAATTGCGTCACGGCGCGCGCCAGCGACCCGGTGGACTGCATGGCCTGTCGCAACCCCGGCGCGGCCACGTCGATATCAAGCTGTGCCGGATCGGTGGAATACACCCCGTTGACCACTGGTGCCACCAACTCGTCGAGGACCGACTGCCCCATCCGCGAGCGGACCACTTCGGCCAGCGACAGCTTCTCCGTCGCCCATTTTTTGCTCATCGGCGTGATCAGGTCCGCCGCGGCCCGCACGGTGGCGGTGCGGCCAATAATCTGGCGCACCTCATCGCTGCGCACCGTGCCCGGAATTCCCATGAGCGCGGTGGCAGGCAGCGGATGGGCGAGGTTCTTCTCGCCATCACCGTGGATCAACCAGGCGTTCGCCCCGGACGTCGCGGCGATAGCGTCCGACAGGTCCAATTCATCCAGGTAGGCGGCGACGGTGCCACCGCGCACCGCGAACGATTCAGCCCCGGCGTCCAGCTGCAGGCCGGCGACTTCTGCGTGCCGCACGCACCCGCCGAAACTGTTGCTGCTTTCAAGCACGGTCACCCGATGGCCGGTTTGACGCAGGTCCCTGGCCGCCACCAGACCTGCAATCCCGCCACCGATCACCACTGCGTGCGGGGCTAAGTCAGCGGCGTCCTTGGCGGCGCGTTTAGCCGACTGCGCCTCGGTGGCGTTGCGCACCTTCTCCAGCAGCCTCAGCGCGTGGGCTGCCGCATCGGAGGTGATTGCGCGCCGGGTTTTCGCCACCGACGCCTTGCTCGTGAGGTCCGCGGGGGTTTCGCTACGCTGGTCCTTGCTCACGTACCGTTGCACCTTCTGCCTTGTAGATCGTTTGCCGCGCAAGCGGGATAATCCGGGGACTGTTGCCCGAAGGCCGCTTGCGCGCTGAGGCCTGTAAAACCTAGCTTAGTCGTGCTGGGCTCACAGGGAGTGGATCAGCTCAACCACCCGGGTCAGCACCGTCGGATCGGTGGTCGGCGGAACCCCGTGTCCGAGGTTCACCACATGCCCGCGGGCCCGGCTGCCGCTGGAGATCACCTCACGCACATGGGCTTCGAGGACCTCCCACGGGGCCGAAAGCAGCGCCGGGTCGATGTTGCCCTGAACCGAAACACCCTGGCCGAGCCGTTCGATGGCGGTGCCCAGCGGGATCCGGTAGTCGACACCCACGGTGTCCACACCCACATCACGCATGGCGCCGAGCAGTTCACCGGTTCCGGTGCCAAAATGAATCAGCGGAACACCCAGGTCGCGGACGAAATCCAGGGCGCGGGACGAATACGGCGCCACAAACTTCTGATAATCAGGAAGCGAGAGCGAACCAGCCCAGGAGTCGAACAGTTGGGCCGCGGAGGCTCCGGCCTCGATCTGAGCCCGCAAGAATTTGCCCGAGGCGTCCGCGGCCCAGGACATCAACCCGTCCCAGACCTGAGGGTCGGTGTGCATCAAGGTGCGCGGACCCAGGTGGTCGCGGCTTGGTTTGCCCTCCACCATGTAGGCGGCCACGGTGAACGGCGCCCCGGCAAAACCGATCAGCGGGGTGCGTCCCAGCTCGGCTACGGTCAGCGCCACGGCCTGGCGAATTGGTTCCAGCGCTTCATCGGTAAGTTCAGGAAGCTGTGCAACTTGCTGTGCGGTGCGGATGGGGGTCTCCAGCACCGGACCAACACCGGGAACGATGTCCACTGCGATTCCCGCCAGGCGTAACGGGATCACAATGTCGGAGAAAAAAATTCCGGCGTCGACGTTGTGCCGGCGCACCGGCTGGAGAGTAATCTCACTTGCCATCGCAGGGTCAAGGCACGAATCAAGCATGCTGACACCCTCGCGCAGCTTCAGGTATTCGGGCAGGGAACGCCCCGCCTGACGCATGAACCAGACCGGGTGGTGTGATGGCTCACGGCCCGTCAAGGCCTGAATCAAAGCGGAATCTCGGGTACGTCCATCGATCATCGGATGGTTCTGCGACAGAGTCATGACTCAATTCTGCCAATTCTTCCCTTTAAAGCCCATTTGGCCGGACACGGGTCGAGCATCAAAGGCTGGGACGACCGGCAGATTAACGCATGAAATTAACAGGTTGCAGGGGCTTGACGTTAGGTAGACCTGCGTTGTTTAACTGGCCCGCGAAGCTTAACCTAGGGTCATTGTGGTTTTCTTATCTCTTGTCGCATCGCACTCGCAGCTCGACCTTGAGACCGTGGCACAAATTAGCGCCTCGGCCGGCGGGCTGGCAACTGCCTCCGTTAACGGTTCGGCAGCTATTAACGGTGCCGTCGTCCTGGCCACCTGCAACCGCTTCGAGGTCTACGCAGACGTAGAGCACGTAGAGGATGCAACCGATCACCTGGTCGGCCAGCTCGCGGCCAGCACCGAGCTCAGCGCCGAGTTCTTGGCCCGCCAGCTAACCACGCTGGAAGGCGACCCGGTCATCGAGCATCTCTTTTCCGTCGGTGCAGGGCTTGACTCTGCGGTAGTCGGTGAACGTGAAATCGCCGGACAGGTCCGCCGCGCACTGACCCAGGCGCAGCAAGAAAAAACCACAACCAGCAATCTCACCCGGCTATTCCAGAACGCCACCCGCGCGGCCAAGGACGTCGGGAGCAACACCAACCTCGGCAGCCAGGGAAAATCCGTTGTTGCGGTCGCTTTGGATTTAGCCGAAGAACTCACCAACGAGGCCACCGACTGGGCCGACCAGAATGTGGTGCTTTTTGGCACGGGATCCTATGCGGGTGCCACCATGGCCCTGCTCAAAGAACGCGGTGTCGAGCGCATTTCGGTATATTCCAGTTCGGGACGTGCAGCGGAATTCACCGGCAAACGCGGTGGTTTCCCACTGAGTGATGAGCTGCTGCCCCAGGCACTGCGCGAAGCGGATATTATCGTCGGTTGTTCCGGCGGGGGCCACCGCTTGGATCGTGTCACCCTCCAAGCGCTGCGGGTGAAAAATCACCCGTTGATCGCTATCGATATGGCACTGAACCATGATTTTGATCCTGAGCTTGTCGAAATGAGCGACGTTGATCTGATCACCCTGGAGTCTGTACGCATGGCGGCCCCCACCGATCAGGCGTTGGCCGTGCATGATGCCAGTCGCATCGTCAAGACAGCGGCCAAGGAATTCTCCGCCGCCCAACGTGAACGCGAAGCAGATTTCGCCATCGTAGCCCTGCGCCAGCACACCAAAACGGTATTGGATGCCGAGGTGGCGCGTGTGCGCGCCCAACACGGCTGCACCGCCGCGGCGGACGAAGTAGAGCTGGCCATGCGCCGGATGATGCGCCAGCTGCTGCACATTCCGACGGTTCGCGCCCGCGAGCTTGCCTCCGAGGGGCGCACGGCCGAATATGTTTCCGCCTTGGAAACTCTCTACGGGCTGGAACTGAACGAACCTGTTGGTCAAACCAGCACCCCGCTTCCCGCGACGTGCCCGGTGGATCCCAGCGCGCGCACCGCCTAACGCACCACCCTTTAAACACGTGTGAAGTTACCGTTCTCGGTGGATGCGTGGAATACTACTTGCAAGTAGGCTCCTGAATATTCTTTAAAATCCACAATGACGTGGGCGGAGCATTACAGCAGGTTGAAAGGTCGGGGCCGACATGGCTGAAGTAGAAGCGCTCAAGGGAAATCGTACGCAGCGGATGCCGCGGGAAGCACGGCGCCGCCAGCTCCTGGCGGCGGCCCACGAAGTATTTGTGGGGAACGGCTATCACGGAGCCTCCATGGATGACATTGCCGATGTGGCGAAGGTTTCCAAGCCAGTTCTGTACCAGCATTTCCCAGGGAAACGCGAACTGTATCTTGCCTTGCTGGACTCGCACCTTGCCGATTTCAGCCGACGCCTGGACGAAGCCATTCTCTCCACAGACGACAACCGGCAGCGTGTGTTTGCCACAATCAACACCTACTACCAATACATCAAAAGCGAGTCCCAGGCCTACCGCCTGATTTTTGAATCAGATGTGCTGTCCGACCCGCTCATCTCGGCGCGCATCGAAGAATTCAACAACAACCTCGCCACCTCGATTTCAAAGGTGGTTGTTAAAGACACCGACCTGAACGAGGAAGAAGGCCTGCTGGCCGGGCGTGCACTGGCCGGACTGTCCCAGGTTTCGGCCCGCTATTGGGCCACCAGCGACGACGCGGTGGATCAAGAAACAGCCGTCGACCTGATCTCACGTTTAGCTTGGCGCGGAATTTCCCAGTTCCCCAAGGAAAAGTAGCTAGATTAGTGGCAGAGGGTCCCTTCGTGTAGGGGACACATTTTTCGAGAGGATCAACAACAATCATGGAAATCCGGATTGGCATTCAGAACGTAGCCCGCGAAGTTGTACTCGAGTCCGAACTGAGCAACGCAGAAGTTAATGAGAAGCTCGCTGCGGCCATTGCCGACGGTTCGGTGTTATCCCTGACCGACCCCAAGGGCCGCGAGGTCCTGGTACCGGCCGCCGGTATCGCCTACGTGGAAGTTGGCCCGGAGGAAGTACGTCGCGTCGGCTTCGCCCAGTAATCGGCTTTCCACGGAAACCGTTTTTCGTGAATTCATCGGCCGCCCTAGCACCTGCCAGGGCGGCCGATTGTTTTACCCGCTACCCGCCGCCAGGCCCGCTACTTGCCAAAAACAACACGTCATCATGCACTGAACCTAGGTGGAAGCCCGAAGAGCCTGTAGGTTGAGGTAGTACCATCCCGGGTTTCGTCACCGGCCCGAACAGCCAGACGAAATCCGGCTCATCCGTCCAACAGGACAGGCAGGTACCGTACCAGTGACCGATCAACGCATCCTTCCCCCGCGGCAGGGGGCCGCGAGTGACCTGACACAGTTGCTAGAGTCCTTGGAAACCGAGTTCGAGGTTCCCGGGGACTTTCAGGATCAGGCCCTGCGAGCGGCCGAAGAAGCCGTGGCAAACCTCCCGGTGCCAGAAAACGACGACACCGGCCTCCCGTTTTTCACCATTGATCCCCCCGGAGCCACCGACCTTGATCAGGCGATGTACCTGGAACGAACCGATACCGGTTACCTGGTGCACTACGCCATTGCCGACGTCCCGGCCTTTGTTGCGCTCGGTGGCCTGCTCGATGAATTATCCCGGGAGCGCGGTCAAACCTTTTACCTGCCGCAACGCAAAATTACCCTCTACCCGCCGCTGATCTCAGAAGACCGCGGATCGCTGCTCCCGGAGGCCACCAGGCTGGCCTTCCACTGGCGTATCAGCCTCGATTCCCACGGGGCCCTGGGCACCGTCGAACTAACCCGCACCCGCATTCGTTCCAGGGCGCAACTGGATTATGAGTCCGCCCAGCAGCAGTTGGACGAGGGTGTTTCAAACGAGCAGTTGCAGCTCTTGGCCGAAATCGGTCGAGCTCGGTTGGTGCAGGAACGGCTACGCGGTGGCGCCTCATTGCGCCTGCCCGATCAAGAAATTGTTCCCCAAGGCCCTGGATACAAGCTGGTCAGCCGCACCCCGTTGCCGCTCGAAGAATATAACGCGCAGATCTCCTTGCTGACCGGAATTGCCGCCGCTCGACTCATGCTCACGGCCCGAACCGGCATCCTGCGCACCATGCCACCACCGGATCCAAGGGATCTGGCCGCATTCCGGAAACAGACCCAACTACTGGGGCATCCATGGCCAACCGACATCAGCTACGGCGAATACCTGCACACGCTGGATGTTGGCGATCCGCGTCAGCTGGTGATCATGCATCGCGCCGCCTCGCTGTTCCGCGGAGCCGACTACCAGGTCATCAACGGGCAACCGGAATCTGAACTCATCCAGTCGGCCTTGGCCGCGCTCTACACCCACACAACGGCCCCCTTGCGCCGGCTCGTGGACCGTTTTGTCCTGCTCACCTGCTACCTGGTTTCCACCGGCCAGCCGCTCCCGGAAGCATTGCATCAAAGCCTCGATCAGCTTCCCGGGCTGATGCGCACCAGCTCCGCGGCCGCCAACAAGGTCGCCCGCGCGGCGGTGGATCTGTTGGAGGCCTACAGCCTCCAGCATCGGATCGGCGAGAAGTTCCAGGCCATCGTATTAACCGGAACACGGGAGGCCGACGTGGATTCCACAGGCAACGGCAAAAACAAACCCGGCCAGCTTCAGCTGGTCTCCGAGCCGATCACCGGAAGCTTCAGCGGCCCTGCACGAGCTGGCACCTTGATCGAGGTTCGGCTTGTCGAGGCAGATCCGCGCACCCGCAAGATCCACTTTGAAACGGTGGGCTGAGATCGGCAAACCGCTGAATTCCGCCCGAACAAGTTATGCTGGACAGTATTACTACCAAGGATGCCCGATCGCAAAGCGCTGAAAGTACAACCAGTTACCTGATGACTTCCCAGCGGTCATCATTTCGCAGGACCCCTCGGCGGGTTGCCTGCGTGCCTAGAGCGATCGGCTCCGCTGGACCCGCATCCCCTGGACGCACCCCCTGAATCTGCAGGAGTGGTTCGCCCGTGCAGGGATGCCAACATGAAATGAGACTACAGACATCGTGAGTGACACGACGCTAACGGCACCAGCTGCCGACACCCCAGAGGAAAACGGCACCGAAGCGCCGCAACAGAGTTTTGCGGAACTGAACGTACGTGAGGATATCGTCGCTTCCCTGCTTGAGGCAGGCATCGAGTATCCTTTCCCGATCCAGGCACTGACCCTTCCGGTGGCTTTGGGTGGCAATGACATTATTGGCCAGGCGAAAACCGGTACTGGCAAAACCCTTGGTTTCGGCATCCCGGCCCTCCAGCGGGTGCTGCGCGAGGGCGACGCTGGTTACTCGGATCTCCAGTTCCCCGGCGCTCCCCAGGCACTGATCGTGGCCCCGACGCGCGAACTGGCAATTCAGGTCGGCGCCGACCTGGCCCAGGCTTCCAAGCACTCGAACATTTCGATCACCACCATCTACGGTGGCCGACCTTACGAGGAACAGATTGCGGCGCTCAAAGCCGGTACCGACGTCATTGTCGGCACTCCCGGACGCCTGATTGACCTGAACCGCCAGCGGGTGCTGAACCTGAAGCAGATCAAAACCGTGGTGCTGGATGAGGCTGACGAAATGCTGGACCTGGGCTTCCTGCCGGATGTGGAGCGCCTGCTGGCGGCCCTGCCTCCGGTACGCCAGGCGATGCTTTTCTCCGCCACCATGCCCGGTGCGGTGATCACCATGGCCCGCCGCTACATGTCCCGCCCGACGCACATCCGCGCTCAGGATCCGGATGATGACGGCTCGCTGACCAAACGCAACATCCGCCAGCTGGTCTACCGTGCGCACTCGCTGGACAAGGATGAAATGGTGGCCCGCCTGCTGCAGGCCGAGGGCCGTGGCAAAACGATCATTTTCACCCAGACCAAACGCTCAGCGGCCAAGCTGGCCGACGAGCTGACCGACCGTGGATTTAATGCCGGCTCCTTGCACGGCGACCTGGGACAGGGCGCCCGCGAGCAGGCATTGAAGGCCTTCCGCTCGGGCAAGGTGGAAATCCTGGTCGCTACCGACGTGGCCGCCCGCGGTATCGACGTGGATGACGTCACCCACGTGGTCAACCTGCAGTGCCCGGATGATGAAAACACCTACTTGCACCGTGTTGGCCGTACCGGTCGCGCCGGGAACACCGGCACCGCGGTCACCTTTGTCGATTGGGATTCGGTGCCGCGCTGGTCGCTGATCAACAAGGCCCTGGGGCTCAGCGTGCCCGAACCGGTGGAGACCTATTCCTCCTCGCCGCACTTCTTCGCCGACCTGAACATCCCCAAGGGGACCAAGGGACGGTTGCCGCGCGCTAAAAAGAGTGCCGCCGCCGAAGGCGACGGTTCACCCCGGGAAAGCACCCCGCGTGAAAACCGTGAGCGCACCCCGCGTCGACGCAGCGGTTCACGCACCCGCACCCGGACCGTGAACGGCCAGGCGACCGAACGCGGCGACCAGCAGGATACCGCGACGCAAGATCAGGCAGGCGCCCGCCACGGCCATTCAAAGGGCCGCCAGGACCGACCTGCACGTGAAGCAGAGCGCCACCGCGAATCACACACCGCCTCCGAGGATAACGCGGTGCAGGAGGCCTCCAAGCCACGGCGTCGCCGCCCACGCCGCCGCACCGGTGGAAACAGCGAATCAGGTTCGCAGGACTAGTCCGCCCACCGTTTAGCACTTTGAAAGGAATCACAACCAGGTGCAGGCACTACCTGAAGATTCGACCCCGCCGGTGACCGCAATCCAACCGGCGCTTCCGGCGTCGGCCCCGGCCGCCGGTAACACGGTATTCCATGGGGATAACATGTCGGCGCTTGCCAGCATGCCCGATGAAAGCTTCACCCTGATCTACGTGGATCCACCCTTCAACACCGGACGCAAACAAACCCGGGCGCAGCGCACCATGACCCGGGCCGCAGAAGGCGAAGGGACCCACGTGGGTTTCAAGGGCAAAAGCTATACCGCCGAAATAGGGCAGGCCCGCTCCTACCGTGACACCTTTGATGACTACCTCAGCTTCATTGAGCCGCGCCTGCTGGAGGCCTACCGACTTTTGGCGGAGGACGGAACCCTCTACGTCCATTTGGACTACCGGGAGGTGCACTACGTCAAGGTGCTGCTCGACCAGATTTTCGGCCGGGATTCGTTCCTGAACGAACTGATCTGGGCTTACGATTACGGGGCGCGGGCCAAGAGCCGTTGGCCGGCGAAACACGACACCATTTTGGTGTATGTGAAAAACCCAAAAAAGTATCATTTTGATTCCGCAGAAGTTGACCGTGAGCCGTACATGGCACCCGGTTTGGTGACCCCGGAAAAACGCGAAAAAGGCAAACTCCCCACCGACGTATGGTGGCATACCATTGTCTCGCCCACCGGCAAGGAAAAAACAGGCTACCCGACGCAGAAGCCCGAGGGGATTCTGCGACGTATCGTGGCGGCTTCCTCACGGCCCGGCGACTGGGTTCTCGACTTTTTTGCCGGTTCCGGCACCACCGGTGCGGTGGCCGCGAAAATGGGGCGCCAGTTTGTGCTGATCGATCAGAATCCTGAAGCGATCGACGTGATGAGCTCCCGGTTGCCCGAAGGCACCACTTTCAGCGTGGTTAAGCCAGGTGGCACGGGCAGTGAGAAACAAACCGCATAGGACCTTCCTATAGCGACGCTTCAGTTCCGGTGCCCTGCGCCAGAATACGCTCCAACATGGCCGGCTCGGTGAGATTCTCACCGAGCCGGTTCAGTTTTCCGGTGCCGTGGTAGTCCGAGGAACCGGTGACGATCAGGTCATGGGTGCGCGCTAGTTGCAACAGCTGTTCCTTGCCCTCGGCGGTATTATCCCGGTGGTACACCTCAACCCCGGCCAGCCCCGCGGCGATCATGTCCTCAACGGTGCTCTGCGGCACCACCCGCCCGCGCAACGAGGCCTTGGGGTGTGCAAACACCGGCACTCCCCCGGCTTCCCGAACCAAACGAACCGCCTTGGCCGGGTTGATGGCCGGATGCGAGACGTAATAGCGCGAGCGCGAGGAAAGGATGTTGGCAAATGCCTCGTTGCGGTGCGCCACCACCCCGGCGCTAACCAGTGCATCGGCAATATGGGGCCGGCCTACGGTGGATCCGGGCTGGCAATGCTCGGTGACCAGCTCCCAGCTGATGGGGTAATCCTCGGCCAGGCGTTCAACGATACGCTGGGCCCGCACGATCCGTGAATTCAGTGAGATCGCCAGTTCGTCAAGGAGCGGCTGGTAGCTCGGGTCATGGAGGTAGGAAAGCAGGTGAACACTGATCCCGTGCGAATCCTGGCAGGTGACTTCCATCCCTGGAATAAACCCAACCCCCAATTTCACCGCCGCCGCCCGCGCCTGATCCCACCCGGTGGTCTGGTCGTGGTCGGTCAGCGCCACCACATCCAAGCCCGCGGCGGCAGCGGCGGCAATCAGCTCGGCCGGGGTTTCCGTACCGTCGGAAACGTTGGAATGGGTGTGGAGGTCGATTCGCATACTCTCTAGAATATCGAAAGTGCACACGTTCTTTGGCGGCATACAGCAGTTGGTGCCACACTTGAAGTTATGACCAATCAAGTTTCATCGCCAGCAGGCAGCGATCAGCCGTTGGAAGACCGCGTCAACAACCGTTCACAGCGTCCGACGTCAGATTCATTTAAGCAGTTCATGGCCTCGAATTGGGCCGTCGATACCTCGCAGTTGCCGGATGCAGATCCGTCCGCCAGCTACGCAGCCGCCCGCCGCACCGCACTTTCCGCCGCGTTCCCCGGCGAACGCCTGGTGATCCCGGCCGGCCCCCTGAAGGTCCGTTCGAATGACACGGACTACCGTTTCCGCCCGCACTCGGCCTTCGCCCACCTGACCGGTTTGGGGGTAGACCACGAACCGGACGCCGTGCTCATCTTGGAACCTACAGATGACGGTGCAGGTGATCACGGAAGCAACCACGCAGCCACCTTGTATTTCGCTCCGATGGCCGGCCGAGATAGCTCGGACTTCTACCTGGACTCCCGTTCCGGTGAGTTCTGGGTAGGGCCACGCCCAACACTGAGCACCATGTCTGCGCGCACCGGCATGCCGACGGAATCACTCGAGCAGCTGGAACTGGCGATCACCAAAAACTCCGGTCCACAGGCAATGGGTGGCATCCGCATCCGCCTGGTCCGCCAGGTGGACCTGAACGTTGAGGCTCTGGTGGACACCAGCCGCATCAACACCTCCCAGGATCTGGAAGCCTCCGATTCGCTGGATAACGAGCTGGCCGAGTTCGTTTCCGAGCTGCGCCTGATCAAGGACGACTACGAAGTTGAGCAGCTGCGCGCCTCCGTGGCCGCCACCATCAACGGTTTTGAAGATGTGGTGCGCAACCTTGACCGGGCCATCGCCCATGAGCGCGGCGAACGAATTGTCGAGGGCTCGTTTTTCGCCCGCGCCCGCTTGGAAGGTAACGACCTCGGGTACGACACCATTGCCGCGTCGGGGAACAACGCCACGATCCTGCACTGGATCCGTAACAACGGCGCGGTGAACGAGGGGGAGGTGCTGTTGCTCGACGCCGGCGTTGAAGCCGATTCGTTGTATACCGCAGATATCACCCGTTCGCTTCCGGTCTCCGGCACCTACACGCAGGTGCAACGCCGCGTGTACGAGGCAGTCTTGGATGCCGCCGATGCGGCCTTCGCCGCGGTCAAGCCCGGCCTGAAGTTCCGCGACCTGCACCTGATTGCCACCCGTGTCCTGGCCGAACGCCTCTCGCAGTGGGGTATCCTTCCGGTTTCCGTGGAAGAGGCCATGAGCCTGGAAGGCCAGCAGCACCGCCGTTGGATGCCGCACGGCACCAGCCACCATCTAGGCCTGGACGTGCATGACTGCGCCCAGGCACGCGCCGAGCTGTACCTGGACGCGGAGCTGAAGGAAGGTATGGTGTTCACCATCGAACCCGGGCTCTACTTCAAGAAGGAAGACCTGGCGATCCCGGAAGAATACCGTGGAATCGGGGTGCGTATCGAAGATGACATCCTCGTCACCGCAACCGGCGCAGAGTCGCTGAGCGCAGCCCTGCCACGCACGGCCGATGACGTTGAAGCGTGGATGGCCAAGCTGCGCGGTTAACCGTTTCGTTAAATGCAAATGGCCTTCGTCACCCATTACGGGTTGACGAAGGCCATTTGCTATCTGGTTGCTGATGCCGACTACACGTTTTTGTTCGGCACCGAATCATCAGACTCAGGCTGAGCCGCCGGCTGCTCTGCAGTTTGGGCAGCGGCTTGTGCAGCTGGCTGCTCGGGGCCCGGCTCCTGAACGGATGGCTGCTCCTTGTCCGGGAGCACCCCGAGATCAACAGTTGGTTCCACCTCGGCGAGGTTCTGCGTCGGGGCGGCAGGTGGCTGTGCCTGCCCGGAGCCAGCCTGCGGTTCGGCGGCTGGAGCGGTTGGCTCGGCGGCGGGGGTTGGCTGCACACGCACCCCGTAGCGTGGGCGTCCATCTGGCAGATCAGGGAACTGGCCGTTGCGCGCATCCGCGGCGCCGGCCGGTTGAACAGGCTGACCGGGGGTTTGCTCCGCGGCTGGAGCGGCCGGCTGGGCCGGCTGGGCCGGCGCAGGGGTGGCGGGTTGCCGCACCGGAGCGTTCGCGACCGGGGCCTGCGGGCGCATTGGCAGCTTGGCGGCCAGCGTCCTAGCGGCCTGGGCGTTCTCAAAGTCAACCACCACATCAAAGCTGGTGGCCACGAACTGGCTCGACGAGGCAAAGTCGCGCTTGCCGCGTCGGGTTGAATAGCTGATCACGCCAGCGATCATCCAGATGGCCATGCCCAGCCCAATGGCGGAGAGGATCTGGTAGATCCCGTTGCTGCCACCGCTGAACAATGACAGCAGCAGGCCAACAAACAGACCCATCATGGCGCCTTGCGCGGCGCCGGCCAAGGCGACCTTGGGGTAGGACAATTTGGCGGTCACCCGTTCCACGGTGCGCACGTCATTGCCCACGATGGTCACCGAGGCCACCGGGAAGTCGTTGTCTGCCAGGTAATCCACGAGCTTTTGGGCATCGAGATAACTGGTGTAACGCCCCAGCAGCTCACCGCGCGGCAAGCCATTGGTGCTGATCGAATTTACTCCTTGTGGCGAGGTCATATCTATATTGTGCACGGTATTGCTGTGTTTGCACCCAGTAGTGAAGCCGGGATCACTCAGGGCGAAAGAATCAACCGCGCAAGTGTGTCACCGCGCACCGCGCACAGGCACCGAGCACGATAACCTAGGAAGGTGAGCTCACAAGTGTCTAAAATCTTCGTCGCCCGGTTGCTCGGGCTGGACGTCTTCGATCCCCTGGGCGACCGCCTGGGGCGCTTGCGCGACGTCGTGGTGGTCTCGCGCGGACCCAAAAAACCGCCGGCCTGTGTCGGCGTGGTGGTTGAGGTTCCGGGCAAACGCCGTGTTTTTGTGCCCATGACACGAATCCAGTCAATGGAATCCACCCAAATCATCTGTTCGGGCCTGGTCAACATGCGCCGCTTCCAGCAACGTGGCCAGGAACTTTTGGTTGTTGCCGAACTTTTTGACCGCACCATCACCTTCACCGACGGCTCCGGGAGAGGCGTCATCGAAGACATCGGCCTGACGCAAACGCGCCGGGGCGACTGGGAAATCAACCAGTACTATGTGCAGCGCGGAGTCGCCGCACCGTCCCTGCTGGGATTGCGCAGCCGCAAACGCGACAAGGTTTTGGTCTCGTGGGAAGACATCAGCCACGGCAACCAGAGCGAGCCGCAGTCGGCCGATACCTTTGTCGCCACCCACGATGACATGAAGGCCGCAGACTTCGCCGACGCGCTTCATGAAATGAATGAAAAACGTCGCCTGGAGATTGCCGCGCACCTGCAGGACGAGCGCCTGGCCGATGTGCTTCAGGAGCTGCCGGACCGTGAACAGGTTGAGATTCTCTCCGCCCTGGGCCTCGAACGTGCCGCAGACGTGCTGGAAGAAATGGATCCGGATGACGCGGCCGACCTGCTCTCCGAGGTCTCCGAGGAAACCAAACACCAGCTGTTGGAGCTGATGAACGAAGAGGAAGCCAAGGACGTGCGACGCCTGCTGGCGTACCCCGAAGGGACCGCCGGTTCCGTGATGACGCCGGTCCCAGTGATTCTCACCCCGGAATCCACCGTGGCCGAAGCCTTGGCCTCGGTGCGCATGGAAGAGCTCTCCCCCGCGCTGGCCTCCACGGTCTACGTGGTACGCCCGCCGCTGGAGACCCCCACCGGCCGCTACCTGGGCCAGGTGCATATCCAGGCGTTGCTGCGCGCCGCCCCACCCGAGCCGCTGGGCGACATCCTGGACACCGAGCTTGAGCCCATGTCTGACCTGGCGAACATCTCGGAGGTAGTACGCCATTTGGCCACCTACAACCTGACAAGTGTCGGGGTGACCAATAAGGAAGGCCGCCTGGTTGGGGCAATCACCGTGGACGACGTGCTTGACCACATCCTGCCAGATGACTGGCGTTCTCAAGACTAAACCCGATCAATCGGCTCGCCGATTCACCCGGCACCGGCACGGCCCGGTTCCGCACCACACAGATCAGTAGCAAAGGAGTTCACCACCATGGCTGAACAGCGCAAGAACAGTGGCCTGGACACTCCCCTTGCTGCCCGTAAACGCTTCTGGCCAAAGTTCTCCCCAGACCCTGATGCGTTTGGTTCCACCACTGAAAAGTTCGCTCGTTTTATGGGCACCCCGCAGTTTCTGGTCTACATGACGATCTTCTGCGCGTTCTGGCTGATTTGGAACTCCGTTGCCCCGCCAGCGTGGCGTTTTGATGATGCATCGATCGGTTTCACCGCGTTGACCCTCATGCTCTCACTGCAGGCTTCCTACGCCGCGCCCCTCTTGCTGCTCGCCCAGAACCGACAGGATGACCGCGACCGGGTAACCCTGTCCGAGGACCGGGCCCGCGCCGAACGCAACCTGTACGACACCGAATACCTGACCCGTGAGCTGGCCAGCCTTCGTTTGGCCTTGCGTGATGTCGCCACCCGCGACTACGTGCGCTCGGAGCTGCGCAACGTGCTTGAAGAGTTGCTGGAGACCGCGGACGGTGAAGAGCTGAACCTGCGTGCCAAACGCAAGTCCAAGGGCAGCAATCCGCAGACCGGCCTGATGGACACGGTGCAGCCATCGCAGAATTCCAACCGAAAGAACAACAAACCGTGAGTTCGAACGAAGAGCTGCTCAAGGCCCTAGATCAGGTGATCGACCCGGAATTGCGCCGGCCGATTACCGAGCTGGGCATGGTGGGGCGAGTTCATCTTGAAGGGACCACAGCCGAGGTCACCGTCCTGCTGACCATTGCCGGATGCCCGCTACGCAGCACCATCCAGGCCGACGTTAACGCCGCCTTGCTCCCTTTGGCCGGCGTCGATCAGGTGGACATCACCTTGGATGTGATGAACCCGGAACAACGAGCCGCATTGCGCGAACAGCTCGCCAGCCGCCGCACCCCATTTTCGGACCCTGCGTCGCTCACCCGGGTGATTGCGGTCGCCAGCGGCAAGGGCGGTGTGGGCAAGTCCTCCATCACCGCGAATCTGGCGACCGCGTTGGCCGCCAAGGGTTTCAAGGTGGGGCTGATCGATGCGGATGTTCATGGGTTCTCAATTCCTTCCCTGATGGGCACCACACAAAACCCCACCCGGGTCGATGACATGATCCTGCCCCCGGTGGCGCATGGGGTGAAACTCATTTCGATCGGCATGTTCCTGGACTCGAACCAGCCGGTCATCTGGCGTGGACCCATGCTGCACCGGGCACTGGAACAGTTCCTCTCCGACGTGTATTTCGGGGATCTGGACTTCCTGTTTCTGGACCTCCCCCCGGGTACCGGTGATATCGCCATCTCGGTGTCCCAGTTGCTTCCCAACAGTGAGCTCTTGATCATCACCACCCCGCAGTCCACCGCAACGGAGGTGGCCGAACGGGCAGGAACCATCGCGTTGCAGACCAACCAGAAGGTCATCGGGGTGGTGGAAAACATGAGTTACCTGCAGATGCCCGACGGCAGCCGGATGGAGATCTTTGGCTCTGGCGGCGGGGCAAGGCTCAGCGAGTCCCTAGGCTCCCAGTTGGGTTACCCGGTACAGCTGCTCGCGCAGGTTCCCCTGGAAGAGGTGTTGCGCGAAGGTTCGGATCAAGGTATCCCTGTGGTGCTCTCCGCACCTGACTCCCCCGCGGCTCAGGCCTTGGCGGCTGTGGCAACAGCACTGGGCGGACGGCCGCGCGGGCTGGCAGGGCGCTCCCTTCCGCTTTCGGTCAACTAACCGGCCCACCAAGTGCCTTGTCGCGCACGGACAAAAAATCCCTGCTGCGCCGGTTCGGATGAACTGGCGCATCAGGGATTTTTTTGGTGGTGTGCGGGACCGGTAGTGGCCTAGGTTGCCTCGTCGTCAAACGGAGCGCTCTCGTTGAGTCTCAGTGGCTCTTGGGTGCTGGCCTGGGTACTTACGGGCGTGCGAACCGGAGGAGGCGCCTGGATGGTTGAGGGTTTGCCCTTGGCCACGTTGACCGCATCGTCGAATTCATCGATGAGCGCTTCCTTGATGATGCGCCGCGGGTCGTATTGCCGGGGATCGAGTTTGCGCCAATCCATGTCGGCAACCTCATCGCCAACCTCTTCACGAAGCTGCTCCTTGGCGCCGTTTGCCATGCGGCGAATTTCTTTAACCAGATTCGCCAGTTTTTTGGCATATTCGGGAAGCTTCTCGGGACCCAGAACTACGACCGCGATAATGGCGAGAACGATGAACTCGCCGCCATTGATACCTAGAAATTCCACAGAACCAAGATTACCCTGTCCGACTTCAACTAACTAAGCCATCGCTGCCGAGTTCATCCGATGTCCCGGCCTAGGCGGCGGCTCGGCGGCCCAACGGAAGCAACGGCAGGGACATTGTTTTGGCTGGCCGGTTGGACGGATCGCGGTGCGCCAGCGCATCACGCAGCATGGCGCGTCCGCGGTGGATGCGTGAGCGTACCGTGCCCAGTTTCACGTCCAGAATCTGCGAAACCTCCTCGTAGGAGAACCCTTCCATATCACACAGGACGATTGCTGCCCTGAATTCCGGGCTCAGCGCCTTGAGGGCTGCTTGCACATCCACATCAAGGTTGTTGAACTCAAAGTAACGCTCCGGGGAGAGCACCTCACCGGGAAGTCGGTCCTCGGATCCTTCGGCGAACCGGTCAAAACGAATCTTGCTTTTCCGGCGCGCCTGATCGAGAAAGAGGTTGGTGGTAATTCGGTGAAGCCATCCGCCCATGGTTCCGGGCGTGTACTTGTCCAAGGCCTTGAAAGCCCGAACGAAGGCCTCCTGCGAAAGGTCTTCGGCATCCTGACGGTTTCCGGTGAGCCTGTAGGCCAGACGGAAAACACGTTCTCCATGATCGTGAACCATCTGATCCCACGACGGAACCGCAGTCTCTGCGACTGCCAGGGTGGCTACTGAGTCATTTTGTGCATCATTCACACTTAAAGTATGTGGGCCGAAGCTGAGCTACAGCTAAGAATCGCCTGCGCGCAGGGTATCAAGTTCGGGTCGCCGCTGCCCATCTTGTGGGTAACATTGATGTTGTCCCACTTCGCGCGATCCCTAGGACCTGCCTCCCATGCCTTCGATGAATCCAGAACTTCTTGCGAGCTGGAGTTTTACCCAGACCCAGGTCCACGAGAAGGAACATGTGGCACAGGTTCGTGAGCGGTCAGCCGATTTGGGGGTGCGTTGCATCGATCCGGCAGGGCGTTCGATGCTTCAGCTCATTTGCTCGCTGCGCCAGCCGCATAACCTGGTGGAGATCGGTCCCGGTGTCGGGGTTGCCTCGCTGGCAATGTTGGAAGCCCTCGGCGCCGACAGCACCCTCACTGCCATCGAGTCCAATTTGGAACACGCCAACGCCATGCGCCAGTCATTGCGTGAGGCCGGGGTGCCGTCGGCTCACGTGCGCATCATAAATGAGCGGGCGGAAAACGTACTATCTCGCCTGACCGACCATGCATACGATCTGGTGCTCATTGATGCCGGAGCGGAGCTATTGCTGGAATACGTCGCGGAAGCAAAACGGCTGGTGGGGCCGCATGGAGTCATTATCATCAACAATGCCTATGACGATCACCGGCTGTCCAAGCCTGCGGTCCGGCGCCCGTCGACCGTGGCGACCCGAGATGCGTTGCGTTTATTGCGCGAGGACCCCAAGCTCCAGACGCATCTGCTGCCCAGTGAACAGGGCTTGTTTATTGCGTCGGTTCTGCCTGCGGCACGCATGCGCTAGGAGCCACCGGCACGCACAAAAAGGACCGACGAATCGTCGGTCCTTACTTGTTTCAGCCGGTTCAAAACCGCTTGTTATGACTAGTCGGTGACCTCCACCAGGCAGTTGCGCAGCTGCGTTGCTTCATCGTTGTTCAGCTCGACAACAAGACGTCCACCGCCGTCAATCGGCAACCGCAGGATCAGGCTTCGACCCTCCTTGGTGACCTCCATCGGACCGTCACCGGTGCGTGGCTTCATCGCAGCCATGTAAGCAATTCCCTTCGTCCGTGGCCAGCACACCCGGCAGTTTCCAAACCCAATGTGCAACCGCTTGCCTGACCCATCTTCAGACTTAATTCTTCGCTGATTAGGGGCCACTTATCTATTATTATTGCGAATTTTCTGCCGTGTCGCTAATCACACGCCGAGACTCCATGTCACGAATGACATTTTCCAGGCGGGAAATCTCCGCAGACAGCACATCCAACGTGTCGTCCACCTGATCGCAACGGTACCCTCGCAGGCCAAGTGAAAAACGCACCTTGTCGATGTCGCTGGCCCTTGGGTGCTCCGGCAAAAGCACCGGCGGCAACGAGGCTTCATGCTCCACCAGACCCATAATTGGCTCCTGGGTCAATTCAAAATGGCGTCCGGCTTCGACCTTCCGCCGGCGACCGGAGAGCAGCAAAGCCGTGCCGCCGATGACGAGCAGGGCAAGAACTATCAATACAAATGGCATTCAACTATCCCTCGGACATTCGCTCACGGTCAGCCGCGACGCGGCTGGCGTTCAGCACGATCTGCACGGCTTCGTCGGGATCATCGGTCACGGTGAACAAATCCAGATCGCTTTCGGAAATGCAGCGTTCCTTGGCTACCGTGTCCTTGAGCCACTGCACCAGGCCGCCCCAGTACTCGGTTCCCAGCAAAACAATGGGGAAACTGGTGATTTTCTGCGTCTGCACCAAAGTAAGCGCTTCAAAAAGCTCGTCCAGCGTGCCAAAGCCGCCGGGCAAGACGATAAAACCCTGCGAGTACTTAACGAACATTGTTTTTCGCACAAAGAAGTAACGGAAGTTAATGCCCTTGTTAACCCAGGCGTTCAAGCCCGTCTCAAAAGGCAGCTCGATTCCCAGGCCCACCGAAATGCCTTCGGATTCCGCCGAACCCTTATTTGCGGCTTCCATGGTCCCCGGACCACCGCCGGTAATCGTGGTAACCCCTGCCTGCGCGAGCAGCTCGCCCACCCGGTATGCCTGTTTGTAGTACCGGCTTTCCGGATCGGTCCGCGCGGAACCAAACACTGCCACCGCTGGGCCGGTGCCGGCCAAGGTGCCAAAACCGCTGACAAATTCGGCTTGGATACGCAGCACACGCCATACGTCGGTATGTGTTACATCCGGCTGTGGGCTCTCAAGCAGGTAACGATCCAGCTGTTCCTCGGACTTTTTTCCGGGCCAGCTCGCCTCGACGTGGATCCGCCCCCCAGCACGAGCACTTTCTTCACTCTTACGCTTATGAACCATGTCTTCACTCTATCTGTTGCCCGACGTGTTCCACGTCAACCTCGAGGACGGTATTTCAAAACATTTTGATAACAACTTGATGTGACCTGAAAGAACGCTCGCGTAGTGCACGTCACATGAAGTAGTGTCGAGAACATGAAAAGCGATCATCAGGCTCAAGCTTCTTCTGATGGCCCCATCGTCCGACTGGCGGGGGTCAACAAGCACTATGGTGCGCTGCACGTGTTGAACGACATCAATTTGGATGTCGTCAAGGGTGAGGTCGTTGTGATCCTGGGACCTTCGGGCTCAGGCAAGTCGACGCTGTGTCGCGCGATCAATCGTTTGGAGACGATCGACGAGGGCACCATCACCATTGACGGGAAGGCCCTACCCGAAGAAGGTAAGGCACTGGCCCGGCTGCGGGCCGACGTCGGTATGGTGTTCCAGTCCTTCAATCTCTTCGCCCACAAAACCATCCTTGAGAATGTGACCCTTGGCCCCATCAAGGTCAAGGGAATGAAAAAGTCCGCAGCGGACAAACTGGCAATGCAGCTGCTCGAACGTGTTGGAGTCGCCAACCAAGTGGCCAAGCTCCCGGCCCAGCTCTCCGGCGGTCAGCAGCAGCGTGTGGCGATTGCCCGCGCGTTGGCCATGAAACCCAAGGTGATGCTCTTCGACGAACCAACCAGCGCGTTGGATCCCGAAATGATCAACGAGGTTCTGGACACCATGGTGTCGCTGGCTCGCGAGGGCATGACGATGCTTGTGGTGACCCACGAGATGGGCTTCGCCCGCAAGGCCGCAGACCGCGTAATCTTCATGGCCGATGGCCAGATCGTTGAGCAGGCTTCCCCCGAAGAATTCTTCACCAACCCGCAAAGTGCGCGCGCCAAGGATTTCCTCGGCAAGCTCATCACCAACCACTAGATCTCATCACCCACATTTACCAGGAGGAACAATGCGGAAAAATCGTTTTGGCACCATCGCGGCAATGGCAGCTGTCGCTGCTCTGGCCCTGACCGCCTGCGGCGGCTCTGACAATGCAGAAGAAGGCGACAGCGAGAAGGTCCGTATCGGGATCAAATTCGATCAGCCAGGCCTCGGCTTCCAGGATGGCAGCACCTACACCGGATTCGACGTTGATGTAGCTAAGTACGTGGCCAATGAACTGGGCTATTCCGAAGACAAGATCGAATTTGTTTCTTCTCCTTCGGCCAACCGCGAGACGCTGCTGGAAACCAACCAGGTCGACATGATTTTCGCAACCTACACCATCAACGACACCCGCAAGGAACGTGTCGCGTTCGCAGGCCCGTATTTCATTGCAGGTCAGGACCTGCTGGTTCGCACCGATGAAACCGCGATCACCGGCAAGGAATCCTTGGATGGTAAGAAACTGTGCTCGGTGACCGGCTCAACTTCAGCGGAAAACGTCAAGAAGGACGTTCCCGGCGTCAGCTTGGTGGAACAGCAAGGTTACGCTGACTGCCTGGGACTGTTGGAATCGGGCAGCATTGATGCCATCACCACCGATGACATCATCTTGGCCGGTTTGGCAGCGACCGATGCCAACAAGGGCAAGTTCAAGGTTGTTGGCGCCCCGTTCTCCGAGGAACCATACGGTGTGGGTCTGAACAAGACCAACGACAAGTGTGAAAGCATCAACACCGCAATCAAGAAGATGATTGACTCCGGTGAGTGGCAAAAGGCGCTGGATAAGAACACCGAAGGCACCGGCTACAAGCCTTCGGACCTGAATCCACCAACCGAGTTTGAGGCCTGCAGCTAACCTCCAGCACGTTGACTGACTGGCGGCGGTGCACCTTGACCGAAAAGTTTCGGAGCACCACCGCCAGTTACCAGCACATCCATCTACCAAGGAGAACAAGCCGTGGAAGGCTATTTAAGTCTTTGGGATGAATACGGTGCGCGCATCATGGAGTCCTTCTGGACTAACCTGCAGCTCACTTTCTGGGCATTTATTGCCTGCGCAGTCCTCGGGACGATCCTGGCAATCATGCGAATTTCGCCGATTCCCAGCCTGCGTGCGTTCGGCACCGCCTACGTAAACATCTTCCGCAATACTCCGCTGACCATCATCATGACCTTCGGTGTCCTGGTGCTCTTCGGCGTCTTCCAGCTCCAGCTGTCCGATGATTTTAATTTCAACTTTTTCCTCATTGCGATTATCGGCCTGACCATCTACCACGCAGCGTTTTTCTGCGAGGCCATCCGGTCAGGTGTGAACACAGTCCCGCTTGGCCAGGCCGAAGCGGCCCGTGCCACCGGCTTGGGTTTCCTCCCTGCGGCACGGTTGGTCATCCTCCCGCAGGCATTCCGTGGAGCGATTGTCCCCATGGGAAACGTACTGATTGCACTGATCAAAAACACTACGGTCGCCCTGGCTGGTTCCGTGGCTGAAATTTCCGGGCTGATGAAAACCATGATTGAGTACCGAGCGGATCAGGGCATTCTGATCTTCCTCACCGTGGCGCTCATGTTCGTGATCATCGTGGTGCCAATCGGCATGCTGGTGACCTGGCTATCCAAGAAACTGGCGGTGGCACGATGAGCGCACCTAAACAGTCCGTGCTTTTTGATGCACCAGGGCCCAAGGCCAAACGCCGCATCATGTTGCTGAACATCGTAGGCGTGTTGGTGCTTGCCGGGCTTGTGGTTTACCTGGTGATCGGGCTCAACGCCGCAGGCCAGCTTGTACCCGAAAAATGGAATGTTTTCCTCAAAGGCACAGTATGGAGCGACTACCTGTTGCCGGGCTTGCTCAAGACCTTGCAGTCTGCCGCGATTTCGATCGTGACCTCGCTGATCTTCGGTTTTCTCTTCGGTATGGGACGACTGTCGCATAACAAGGTCTTGAACTGGATCAGCACCGTCATTGTCGAGTTCTTCCGTGCGGTGCCGGTGCTGCTGATGATGCTGTTCCTGTGGATCATGCTCGCCCGCTCCGGTTGGGTTGAAGCCCAGGATTCTCCGTTTTACGCGGTTGTCATCGGCCTGACACTCTACAACGGCTCGGTCATTGCGGAGCTGATCCGGTCCGGCGTCCACGGCCTTCCACGCGGGCAGCGCGAGGCGGGCATCGCCATTGGCCTCACCCGCAGTCAGAGCCTGCGGCTTATCGAGATCCCGCAGGCGCTGACCGCCATGCTACCGGCCTTGATCAGCCAGTTCATCGTGATCCTGAAAGACTCGGCTCTGGGATACATCATCAATTACAACGAGTTGCTGTTCAACGGCAAACTGGTGGGTACCGGTAATTCGAACCTGTTCCAGTCGCTGGTGATTGTCGCTTTGGTCTTCATCATCTTGAACTTTGCATTGTCCAAGCTGGCGGCCATGGTCTCGGCACGGCTGAGCTCACGCGGTCAGAAGTAGCACCTCGGCAAACTCGCAAACGTCGGCTCCGTACCTCGCCAATGGCGGAGGATGGAGCCGACGTTTGCGGTTGCAAGCCCTAGCTCAGCCAGGAATGCAACGAGTCCAAGCAGTCGCGGATTGCCTGCTGCGGGACGTGTTCATCATCGGAGTGCGCCAACAGTGCATCACCCGGGCCGAAGTTCACAGCCGGAATTCCAAGCGCTGAGAAGCGCGCTACGTCGGTCCAACCGTATTTCGGCTTCGGCTCTTGGCCGAGGATTGAAATCAGTTCGGCAGCGATCTGCTGGTCTAGTCCCGGGCGTGCGCCGTTGGACCCGTCGGTCCGTTCGATATCAAAACCCTCAAAAAGCTCCCGCACCACCGCCTCGGCCTGCTCCAGAGTTTTGTCCGGGGCAAAGCGATAGTTCACCTCGACCTCGCAGTAGTCAGGGATCACGTTGCCGGCCACTCCCCCGGTGATGCGCACAGCGTTCATCCCTTCGCGGAATTCGAGGCCTTCTACGTCGATGGTCTGCGGTTCATAGTCGGCCAAGCGGCGCAGCACCTCGGAAGCGTCGTGAATGGCGTTATGCCCCATCCAGGCACGGGCCGAATGTGCCGCGGTGCCGTGGGTGCGGATCACAAAACGGCTGGTGCCGTTGCATCCGCCTTCCACGGTGCCGTTGGTTGGTTCAAGCAGGATCGCGAAGTCTGCGGCGAGCAACTCGGGGCTGTTGCGCGCCAAACGACCCAGCCCGGACAGGGACGCGGCGACTTCTTCGTGATCGTAGAAGATGAAGGAGATGTCGTGTTTCGGCGCGGTGAGTAACGCCGCCAGGGCGAGCTGCACGGCCACTCCGCCCTTCATGTCGGTTGCTCCGCGGCCGTAGAGCAACCCGTCGATCACCTGAGCCGGAACGGTGCCCTTGGCTGCCTCGGTGCGCGGCAAGGGCACGGTATCCAGATGCCCTGCCAACACCACCCGACGCTCTCGGCCGAGATTGGTACGAGCCACAATCGAGTCCCCGTCGCGGTGCACCTGAAGGTGATCCAGCTTCTGCAAAGCGTTAAACACTTGGTCGGCAAGCTCTTGTTCGTTGCCGGAGACCGAGTTGACGTTCATCAGGTCTTCGGTCAGTACTGCGACGTCTTGCCGCAGGTCTAGTTCATTCACGGTATTCATCGTCCTACATTCATCGCTTCACTAGCCTGTCATCTATCAACGTTACCTTCAGGATCAACGATACGATCAGTGTATGACTTCAATTTCTGAGACCACTTCCAACGATTCTTCCGTGCGACTGGCATCGGGCCTCGGCCTTGCCACGGTTGCCGCCGACGGCACCGTGTTGGACGTCTGGTACCCAGCCCCTGCACTTGGTGAACTTGTTAAGGCAGATAGCCTGGCCGGTGAGCTTGCCGCCGCGGCAACCGACGACGCCGCCCGCTCAACAACCCAGAAGGTTGTTTCACTGACCATCGACCTAGATGTTGCCCCCGCCGATACCGCGGATGTCTGGCTGCGCCTGCACCTGCTCTCGCACCGCTTGGTCCAGCCGAACTCCATCAACTTGGATGGAATTTTTGGGCACCTGGCCAACGTGGTGTGGACCAACTTCGGCCCATGCCAAGTGGACGGCTTCGAAACTACCCGCCTGAAACTTCGCTCGCGTGGACCGGTCAGCGTCTACGGCGTGGACAAGTTCCCACGCATGGTTGACTACGTCATGCCTTCGGGTGTGCGCATCGCGGATGCCGACCGAGTCCGCTTGGGCGCCCATCTGGCCTCCGGCACCACCGTGATGCACGAAGGTTTTGTGAACTTCAACGCAGGGACCCTGGGCGCGTCCATGGTCGAGGGACGTATTTCCGCCTCGGTTGTTGTGGGCGACGGCTCCGATGTGGGTGGCGGCGCTTCCATTATGGGTACCCTCTCCGGGGGTGGCAAGGAACGTATTGTCATCGGTGAGCGTGTGCTGCTCGGCGCTAATGCCGGTGTTGGCATCTCCATTGGCGATGACTCCGTGGTCGAGGCTGGCCTGTATGTGACCGCCGGGACCCGGGTGGCCCTGGGCGAGAAGACCGTGAAGGCCCTGGACCTTTCGGGTGTGCCGAACCTGCTCTTCCGCCGCAACTCGGTCTCCGGTGCCGTTGAGGCGCTTCCCCGTGCAGGCCAGACTGTCGAGCTGAACGACGCGCTGCACGCCAACTAACCGGTTGCCGCACACCTAAAGAAGGGCCGCAGATCCATTGGATCTGCGGCCCTTCTTCGGTCCCCGCAATGCTTCTCAGATTGGGAAGATAATCGTTACCATCGGCTGAATAAAACCCTGGAAAGCTTTCGAATCACGCAATAGTGAGGAACTTGCAAGGATGGTTGAACCTCCGGTCAACCACGCGCGGGGTTCCTTCAACGGTACCTCGATCACGTGAATCTGCTTTTCTGTCGCATCCGGTACATGCTCGATGCCGCGTTCAATCAGCAACTGTTCAATTTCATCCATGCGGTCCGGAATGTATCCCTGGCTGCGGCGTTCAAAATCTTCGGCGTGCTGGTGGGCGAACAGGGTTGCCTGCCCGTAATGGGGACGGGCAAGCCGCGCCAGTTCGGGATAGCCGTGTTCTTCCAGCCATTCCAAGAGGTTCACCGGGACCGGCGCTTGCGCGGGAGCCTCCTGGGTTGTCAGCGTGTCCCACCAGGAGCCCCATTCTTGTTTGATCTGCCCGTGCTCCGAATGCGGACCGGTGCGTTCCTTAACGTCCGGTTCGAGCCGGCAGTTGGGACCCACCTCGGCAGGATTCACCCCCGCCAGTTCCCGCAGATACAGCGCCATCAAGAGGTGCGGATCGGTATACATGGTCAGCGACCAATTATTGCCACGACGAAAATACATCCAAACCACCTGAGAGCGACGGGCCAAAAGCATGATCTGCACCCCACCATACGCCTGATTCCGGGGTTAAAACAGCATTGGACCGGGACTCCGTATGCTTGGAGTCCCGGCCCAACAGCCAAGGTCTTGCTACATGGGGGTCTTAGACACCCGGGTAGTTGCGAGCGGTCTCGCCCATGTACAGCTGGCGTGGACGGCCGATCTTGGTTTCAGGATCGTTGATCATTTCACGCCACTGCGCGATCCAGCCCGGCAGGCGGCCGATGGCGAACAGCACGGTGAACATCTTCTCCGGGAAACCCATGGCCGTGTAGATCAGGCCGGTGTAGAAGTCGACGTTCGGGTACAGCTTGCGCGAGATGAAGTAGTCGTCGTTCAGTGCCTTCTCTTCCAGGCTCATCGCGATGTCCAGCAACTCGTTGTTGCCCTGCTTGGCCAGCAGGTCGTGGGCGGTCTGCTTGATGATCTTGGCGCGTGGATCGTAGTTCTTGTACACGCGGTGGCCGAAGCCCATCAGGCGCACGCCGTCTTCCTTGTTCTTGACCTTCTCCATGAAGGTCTCCGGGGCGATGCCCTGGGCCTTGATGTCGCGCAGCATACGCAGCACTGCTTCGTTCGCGCCGCCGTGGGCGGGGCCGGAGAGTGCGTGGATACCAGCGGAAACCGAGGCGAACAGGTTGGCGTCAGAGGAGCCAACCAGGCGCACGGTGGAAGTCGAGCAGTTCTGTTCGTGGTCTGCGTGCAGGATCAGCAGCAGGTCCAGGGCCTTGACCATTTCCGGGTCCAGCTCGTATGGTTCAGCTGCGGTGCCGAAGCACAGGCGCAAGAAGTTCTCAACCATGTTCATCGAGTTGTCCGGGTACAGCAGGGCCTGGCCGATGGACTTCTTGTGGGCGTAAGCGGCCAGCACCGGCAGCTTGGCCAACAGGCGCAGGGTCGAACGTTCAACCTGCTCGTTGTCCGATGGGTCCAGCGAATCCTGGTACCAGGTCGACAGTGCCGACACTGCAGAGGAGAGCACCGGCATTGGGTGCGCATCGCGCGGGAAGCCACCGAAGAAGCCTTTGAGCTCTTCGTGCAGCAGGGTGTGGCGGCGCAGGCTGCCGTCGAAGGTTGCCAGCTGCTCTGCGCTTGGCAGTTCGCCGTTGATCAGCAGGTAGGAGACCTCGGTGAAGCTTGAGTGCTCAGCCAACTGCTCAATTGGGTATCCGCGGTAGCGCAGGATGCCAGCATCGCCGTCGATGTAGGTAATCGCAGACTTGGTAGCCGCGGTGTTCATGAAGCCAGGGTCGTAGGTGACGTTCCCGGTGGTCTTCAAAAGTGGTGCTACGTTGAAACCGTTGTTGCCCTCAGCTGCCGGGATAACCGGCAGTTCAAGGTTGGATCCGTTGAATTGTAGCTGTGCAGAGCTCGTGTCTGTCATTGCATCTCCTAACCGGAAAGCGTGTAGTTCCGAAAGGTCAGTCGTCATCCTAGAACATACCGTGATTTGTCCCTATCGCGCTAATCAGGGTGTCATCTTCAGCGTTTGACGGAATCATTCAATCGCTGAACGGCTGCCGCGATCCGCTCGTCACTGGCTGTGAGCGCCACCCGTACGTGCTGTTCACCAGCGGTGCCGTAGAAAACCCCCGGACCGGCGACAATACCCAACTCAGCCAGGCGTTGGATGGTTTCAAAACTCGGGCGTTGCTCGGTGCACCACAGGTACAACCCTGCCACCGAATCTTCAATCTGCAGCCCGAAGTTCACCAAGGCCGGCGCCAGCGCCTCACGGCGTGCGCGGTAGATGTCATACTGCGCCTGGACATGCTCGTCATCGTTCAATGCGACAACCATCGCGTGCTGGATGGGTCCCGGAACGATCATCCCGGTGTGCTTTCGGCTGTTGACCAGCGTCGGCATGAGGTTCGGGGCGCCGGCGATGAACGCGGCGCGATACCCCGCCAAATTCGACTGCTTGGACAGTGAATACAGGGCGAACAGGTTATCCAGGTTCCCCTCGTTCACCCGCGGGTCGAGGATACTTGGGATTTGCCCACGAACCTGTCCCCACCCCAGCTCGGCGTAACATTCGTCCGAAGCCACCACGGCTCCCAGTTCGCGGGCCTGTCGCACAATCTCGGTGAGGCTGTGCACATCGCGGACCTTGCCGGTCGGATTTCCCGGGGAGTTCACCCAGACGAGTTTCACCTTGGCACGCTGCGCTTCGCTCAGCTCAGCAAGATCATCGGTGGCAATGGCGGTCGCACCCACCAGTTGGGCACCAATGTCATAGGTAGGGTAGGCAATTTTTGGCCGTACTACGATATCTCCGGCGCCAAGGCCCAAAAACAGTGGCAGCCAGGCCACCATTTCCTTGGAGCCGACCGTAGGCATCACATCCTCGATCCCCAGTCCGGTGACATTCCTGCGACGGGCGAACCAATCAACAATTGCCTGCCGCACCGCAGTGGTCCCATGGGTTGTCGGATAACCGTGAGAATTTGCCGACGCACTCAGCGCGTCCTGAATGATCTGTGGGGTGTCATCAATCGGCGTACCGATGGACAGATCCACGACCCCGCCCGGGTGTTGTGCCGCCAGCTCGCGGTAGGGTGCAAGCTGGTTCCAGGGGTAATCGGGGAGCTCAAGCATAAAGGTAAAACCTAGCCTTGGTTCTGGGGTGGCAGTGCACTGATAAACGAGTGATCGGTGCCGGTATTTCCAATCTTAGCGGCGCCGCCCGGCGAGCCAAGTTCGTCGAAAAATTCTACGTTTGCCTTGTAATAGTCGGCCCACTCATCCGGCACGTCATCTTCGTAATAAATTGCCTCTACGGGGCACACTGGCTCACAGGCGCCGCAGTCAACACATTCGTCGGGGTGGATATAAAGCGAACGGTCGCCTTCATAGATGCAATCAACCGGGCATTCTTCGACGCACGCCTTGTCTTTAACGTCGACGCACGGCTGAGCGATGATGTAAGTCACGGGGGCTGCGACCTTTCCTTGCACATTGTGGTTTCAACAAAAGCCCGCTGGATCCCAAGATGCTCATTGAATCGTAGACAAGCTCAAACTACAGTCTAGTCCTGTTGCCAAGTCAACCAAGCCTGCCCGGTGCAGCTGTGACGTAACCGACGATTCACATTTCGGTTACCATCGCGGTAAATGAATTCTTTTTACGGAACGTGACTTCAAGATGTTGAATTTTAATGAGTTGACCACCACTGACCGCATTGTCCTGCGTTATCGGCTGGATGAGCACACCCAAAGCGGAGAAACACTCACCGATGTGTTGGGTACCGTGCTCGAAGTTTCGCCATCGCAGATCGTGGTGCAGACCCGCACCGGAGTGGTTTGCGTCGCTCGGGCCGCCATCACCCATGCCAAGCGGGTGCCCCCGGCGCCACCACGGCGTCGCCGTGCCCCACGCGACATGTGATTTGAAACTGCCAATCACTGAACGTTTTTCGCGTATGCTGGCATCATGCCTACCGATGAACTTGTCCAGGCCCGTGCACGCGCCCTCAGTTCCCCACTGCGGTTGCGAATCCTGCGCCTGTGCCTGCACGAGTCGCGGACCAACAAGGAAATCGCGGACATCCTTGAGCTGAATCCCGCGACGTCCCTGCACCACGTACGCACCTTGGTCAGCAGCGGTTTTTTGGCCGCCGAGGAAGCCCGCAAGGGAAACCGCGGCGCCAAGGAGGTCCCCTACCGCAGCACCAAGCTGTCCTGGGGTACCCGGATCCCGGATGCCGCCCCGCTGCTGGTGGATACCTTCCTCCAGGAAATCAACGGACTCTCCGCGCAGGAGATGCAGGTAGTCCGAGTGGGCCTGAAACTCAGCGAAAAATCGCAAAAAGAAATGATGGCACGGCTGCGCGAAGTGATCGAAGACTACGCGATGCGTGAACCCGAACCGGACGGCGTGCCCACCTCCTTGTTCCTGGCCCACCACCTCGATCTGACCGGCAACTCGCCTGCAGATCAGTAGTTTTTGTGGTTAATCAAAAAATGGTGTTCATCCCCGAAGGGAGGAACACCATTTTTTAGGCCTTGCGGTTTGTTTTGCGAATTACACGCAACGCGATCGACAGGGCGATCACCGCGGGGATGACCATACCGTACATCCACAGCAGCGACGCAAGCGTGGGACCTGGCAGGTACCGAAAATACCCGGCGCTGAGTATCAGCTGGTCATGCCCCAAGTAGGAGATCAGTCCAACCGTCACGTAACACCCGATAAACACTACCGCTCCGGCCCACATCTTGCCGGAGGACACCACCGCCCAATAGGTCAGCAGTCCCAGCAGCAACCAGGCCAGCGCGACACCCCAGATGATCGGGGTATCCCCCGCATAAAACAGTGAGGCGTGTACCGCGGTGCCGAACAAACCGGCCGCAAGGGCGGCAACCAGCGCACGCCCTAGGGCGCGGAGGTTGCCGCCACCGGCAAGGTGCTGATTAGGCGCGGGCGCGGGCACGGGTGGCCTTGGCGCGGTCGTTCGCGTTCAGCAGCACCTTGCGGATGCGGATGGCTTCCGGGGTGACCTCGACGCACTCGTCTTCGCGGGCGAATTCGAGCGACTCCTCAAGGGTCAGGGTCTGCGGCGGGGTCAGGTTCTCGAACGAATCCGAGGAAGCCGCACGCATGTTGGTGAGCTTCTTTTCCTTGGTGATGTTCACATCCATATCATCGGCGCGCGAGTTCTCGCCCACGATCATGCCCTCGTAAACCTCTTCGGTCGGCTTCACAAAGAAGCTCATACGTTCCTGCAGGTTGATCATGGCGAACGGGGTCACCACACCGGCGCGGTCGGCGACGATCGAACCGTTGATACGGTATTCGATCGGGCCTGCCCATGGCTCGTAGCCTTCGGCCAGCGAGGCCGCGATGCCGGCGCCGCGGGTTTCGGTCATGAAGCGGGTGCGGAAGCCGATCAGGCCGCGGGCTGGAACCATGAATTCCATACGGACCCAGCCGGTGCCGTGGTTCGCCATGTTGGTCATGCGGCCCTTGCGCGATGCCATCAGCTGGGTGATGGCGCCCAGGTACTCATCCGGTACGTCAATGGTCATGTGCTCCATCGGCTCATGGACCTTGCCGTCGACCATCTTGGTCACAACCTGCGGCTTGCCCACGGTCAGCTCGAAACCTTCACGGCGCATCTGCTCCACGAGGATTGCCAGGGCCAATTCGCCACGGCCCTGGACTTCCCACGCATCCGGACGCTCGGTTGGCAGCACGTTCAGCGAAACGTTACCGATCAGTTCCTTGTCCAGGCGGTCCTTCACCTGACGTGCGGTGACCTTGGCGCCCTTGACCTTGCCGGCCAGCGGCGAGGTGTTGATACCAATGGTCATGGAGATTGCCGGTGGGTCCACGGTGATCAGCGGCAGCGGCTTCGGGTTCTCCAGATCGGTGAGGGTTTCACCAATCATGATGTCTTCAATGCCGGCCACAGCGACGATCTCGCCGGCGCCTGCTTCTTCGGCTGGAACACGCTGCAGGCCCTTGGTGGCCAGCAGTTCGGTGATCTTGACCTGCTTCAGGGTGCCGTCCTGGCGTGCCCACGCGACCTGCTGGCCCTTGCGCAGGGTGCCGTTGAAGATACGCAGCAGTGCCAGACGGCCAAGGAATGGCGAGGCGTCGAGGTTGGTCACGTGAGCCTGCAGCACTTCGCCCTCGGTGAAGGTCGGTGCTGGAACGTGCTTGATGATGGTCTCGAACAATGGCTCAAGATCTTCATTGTCCGGCAGCTGCCCGTCGCCTGGCTGGTTCATCGAAGCGAAGCCGGCCTTGCCCGAGGCGAAGACCACGGGAACGTTCAAGATGGCGTCCAGATCCAGGTCCGGTGCTTCGTCGGCCAGATCGGAGGCCAGGCCAAGCAGCAGGTCCATGGAGTCGGAGATGACGCCGTCGATGCGGGCGTCGGCGCGGTCGGTCTTGTTAACCACGATGATGACCGGCAGGTTTGCGGCCAGTGCCTTACGCAGCACGAAACGGGTCTGCGGCAGCGGGCCTTCGGAGGCGTCCACCAGCAGCACCACACCGTCAACCATGGACAGGCCGCGCTCGACCTCGCCACCGAAGTCGGCGTGACCCGGGGTGTCGATGATGTTCATGGTCATCTGCTTGCCTTCGGCGGCAGGACCGTTGTAGAACACGGTGGTGTTCTTGGCCAGGATGGTGATGCCCTTTTCGCGTTCCAGCTCGCCGGAGTCCATCACGCGGTCTTCGGTTTCACCGTGGCTGTCGAAAGCGCCGGTCTGCTGAAGCATTGCGTTGACCAGGGTGGTCTTGCCGTGGTCAACGTGCGCAACGATGGCTACGTTGCGCAGTTCGTCGCGGCTCGTGATGTTATCTGACATGCGTGAAGGCTCACTTCTGCTCGAGTTTAGGGTCTAAGGAGTCGGGGCCATTCTCGACCCAACCATATATTCTACGCGCAAGAAGCAGGCCAACCGGAGATCTGTGTCAAAACATACAGAAAAAATCACATAAAGTTTCGATGAATCAACTCTTCGGCGCGGTGGGAACCCAAAACCGCAACTGCTTGCGCCCCGTTGATTCAATAACCTCGGGAAGATTTTCATCCAGTATTCCGCCGCAACTGCGAATGGTGGCAGCCGAGGCAATATTGGTGGCGTCGCAGGTAATCAAGGCGTGCTCAACACCCGCGTCGCGCAACTGCTCCAAACCGAAACGGCACAGCTTTTTAGCGATCCCGCGCCGACGTGCCGACGGCAGCACCGCATATCCCAGGTGCCCGCCCAGGTGCTCCAGCGACGCATTCAATTCATAACGCACCGAGATGCGCCCCACCAGCCAGCCGTCTTCATCCGTGGCCACAAATAACGCCGAGCGGACCCACCCGGGGGGAATATGTTCCCCTCGCCGCCCCGCGCACATGCGGTACACGTAGTCCTCCCAGCGTTCGGAGAGCGAGAACGTGGGAAGGAATTCAAAATCATCAACCGTCAGTTCGTGGTGCGCGTCGATGGCCTGTTGTTCGTCGGCATCGGTGAGTTCGCGAAACGTCAGTTCGCCCAAGTTCTCCAGCTCATCCATGCTTCAAGTATCCCAGCAGGCCACCGGGTGCACGGTCAGCGGCCCAACCTAGTAGTCCAACGTCTCGCCGCGGACCTGGGAATACCAGGCAAGGGTGCCGCCGCGCAGGTTCATCACCTGCGTCGTTGCCGAGGTGTCGCTCAGCGCGGTGGCGGCACGCAGGGATCGCGCCCCGCTCTTGCAGGCAAAAACCACGCAGCTGGTTTCAGGCACCTCAAGTGCATCCCACCCGCGGGCCAACAGCTCATCCAGCGGAACGTGGATGCTGTCCGGGATCGCCCCAATGGCGCGCTCCCAGGATTCGCGCACATCCACCACCACCGGACGGTTCGCGGTTCCGCGCAGGCTTTCAAGCTCCTGTGCGGACAACTGCGCTATCTGGGGTTCCAGCACACAGGATTCTTGGGTGTAGACCCCGAGCGCGCGCACCGGTTCGCGGTGCGGATCGCTCTCGAAGGACAGGGTCCGCACCGTGGCCGACAGCGCGTCATACAGCCACAGTTTGCCAGACAGGCTCTGGCCCACCCCGGTGATCAGTTTCAGCGCCTCCACTGCCAGCAGCGAACCAACCACCCCGCACAATGCACCGAACACCCCGCCCTCGGCACAGCTGGGCACCGAATCCGCATCTGGAATTTCCGGGAACAAATCACGCAGCATCGGCCCGTTCCGCGGGTCGAACACCGATGCCTGGCCCGAAAATTGGAAAAGTGTGCCCCACACCAGCGGGGTGCCGGTCAGTTCGGCCGCATCGTTGCACAGGTAGCGGGTAGCGAAGTTATCGCTGCCGTCGATCACCAGGTCGTAGTCGCTGAACAAGGACAGCGCGTTCTCTTCGGTCAGCCGCTGCGCCAAACTCACCACGGTGACCTGGTCGTTGAGCTGCGCGGCCACCCGGGGCAGCGAATCGACCTTGGGTGCGCCCACGTCGGCTTGGCGATGGATGATCTGGCGTTGCAGGTTGGATAGCTCAACCGTGTCGTCATCGAGCACCGCCAGGGTCCCCACCCCGGCGGCAATCAGGTAGTTTGCCACGGGGCTGCCCAAGCCGCCGGCCCCGATCATCAACACCCGCGCATTGGCAATCCGCCGCTGGCCTTCTTCGCCCACCCCGGGAAGGGTCAGGTGCCTGGAATACCGTGCAAGCTGCGCCGGGTCGAGCCTCTGAACCGGTGCAACCAGCGGCGCGCGCAGGCTCATGAGAAATCGCCGATCAACGTGCGCATCATGCCTTCGCTTGGAGAGGAGGCCAACGCGGCATCACGCACCGGGATCCGCCCGGCCAGCCGGGCTGCGCGCCCAGCGCGCACCGCGTCGCGCATCGCCGCGGCCATCAGCGGCGCATTGTGGGCGCGGGTCACGGCGCTGGCCAGCAGCACCGCGTCGCACCCCAGTTCCATGGCTTTGGCGGCGTCGGAGGCCGTGCCCACCCCGGCGTCCAGGATCACCGGGACCGTAGCACGCGAAACGATGGTGGAAATATTGTGCGGGTTCAAGATCCCCAGCCCGGAGCCGATGGGAGCCCCCGCCGGCATCACCGCGGCAACCCCGGCATCCTGCAAGCGGGAGGCCAAGGCAGGGTCGTCGTTGGTGTAGGCGAACACCTCGAATCCGTCGGCCACCAGCTGTTCGGCGGCCGCGAACAGCTCCAACGGATCCGGCAGCAGGGTGTCTTCATCGGCGATCACTTCCAGCTTCACCCAGTTGGTTTCCAGGGCTTCACGGGCAAGGTGGGCGGTGAGGATCGCATCGCGCGCGGTAAAACACCCTGCGGTGTTCGGCAGCGCCGCGATCTGGTGGCGCTGCAGCAGCTCATACACGCTGGCCGACCCGCCGGCGGAGAAATGCCGAATGGATACCGTGGTCAGTTCGGTTCCGGACTCGGCGAGCGCCTGCTCCAGGGTGCTCAGCGACGTGGCACCACCGGTCCCCAAAATCAATCGGGAGCCGAAGCTGCGTCCGGCCACGGTGAACTGGTCACCCGGCGTGGCCTGCTCGGTGCGGTGCGCGGTGCTGGTGGGTGAGTTCGTGGTGTTTGACATGTTTCAGCCTCCCTGGGCAGCGGTCACGAGTTCAATGGTGTTTCCGGCCGCCAGCTCGCGTTGCGACCAGGCGCTGCGCGGCACCACGGCGCCATCCACCGCCACGGCGATGCCCAGGGTGCCTCCGTCCGCGGCCTGTCCCTGCTCGGTCAGTTCGCGGCCGGTATGCGAGGTGACAAGCTCCCGCACGGTCAGTCCGGGCGCGATCGATAGCGGCGCGGAATTCAGCGTAATTTGGATGCTCATCGGTACATCTCTTTCAGGGTTGGGGACGGCGGGTTGTTGTCAAAACGTGCAGGGTCCACCGCGCGGGTGTGTTCTGGGTGGGTAGGGAGGTCCTGGACCAGGTCGGCGGTCAGCGCCGAGCCGAAGGGGGTGAGCAGCACCCCGTGGCGCGAATACCCGGTGGACACGACCAGTCCCTCGTCCACCCGGCCGATCAGCGGCCGGTCATCCCGGGTTGCCGGGCGGGCCCGGGCGATCACCTCGTTCAGCGAGCAGTCGACGATGCCCGGCACCAGGCGGCGCGCGTTATCCAGCAGCCGGTGCAGCTGCCCCGCGTTAACCGCGTCGTTGCCGTCTTCGCGGCTGCTGGCTCCGAGCACCAGGCTGCCGTCGCCGCGCGGCACCAGGTAGACCGGGTCGCGGTGCACGATCCCGCGCACCGTCCGGCTCAGCAACGCCGGACCCTTTGGTCCTTGCAGCCGCAAAATGTCCCCGTACACCGGGCGCAAGGGCAGTTGGGGGCCGCCGTCCACGGTGCCTAACCCGGTGGCGAGCACCACCTGGTCTGCCTCGATGACCCGGCCGGACGCGGTGCGCACCGCAGCGGTTCTCCCCCGGCGCCTCACAAGTTCCACCGCGCGCTCGCGCACCAGGTGCTCGGCCAGGTGCTCGCTCAGGATGGAAATCACGCAGCGGGGGTCGATCTGGTGGTCTTGTTCGCAGAGCACCGCTCCGGCGATGTTGCTGGCCAGTGCAGGTTCCAGGCGGCGTGCGGCGCTGGGCAAAACTGCCTGGGCGCTGAATCCCAGGGAGCTTTGGAGTTCTACCAGCTCGTGGAGCGCGTCGCGGTCCGCGGGTTCGGCGGCCACCACCAACGTTGAATTCTGAAGATAAGCCGGGCGGCGGCCGGTGGCCTGTTCGATCCGCTGAACGAAGCCGGGGTAGTCCTGGTTGGATCGGCCCAAAAGCTCATGCAGGATTCCATGTCCCCAGGTCGTTTCGGCGGCCGGGGCCAGCATTCCGGCGGCGGCACGGCTGGCTCCCTGCCCGGGGTCCGGGTCGATGACGGTGACCTGGCAACCGCGCGAACGCAGTTCAAAGGCGGTGGACAGGCCGATGATTCCGGCCCCGATGATGGCAACGTGCAACGAAGGCACTTCCTTCCTACGGCGGCATGACCCGCATCAGGTGTGGCGGTCGGCTCGGTGCCCTCTCAGCCTGGTCGGTTCAGGCTCCCGCGGAGTTGAAGTGATTATAGGCATGACCCACCGCACAAAAGCCAACTCGGCGGTGTCCATCAGCGTCATCTTCGGCCTTAAAGCGGCTGCGCGGTGAGCCCAGCGCAGCCGCTTTCGGGCAGCTTCTCAGACAGCTCTGCCCGGGTGGCGCACCATTCGACCGGCGTTTTTCGGCCGGAAACAGGGCGCCGCACCGGGCAGTGAAGCTTTATGTGTTTGTGGTAGCTACCCCTGGGGTAGCTGCCCCAGGAAAGTGGATAGCGCTCAACAGCAAGAACCGATGGCTAGCCGCTGACTTCGCTGGTGACCTTGGCCCCCAGTTCGACGGTGCGTGAGACGGTGCAGTACTTGTCGTGGGAGAGTTTGACAATACGTTGCACCATGCCGGCGGCTTTGCGTCCCTCTTCGGTGTCCGGGAATTTCAGGTCGAAGGACATGTTGATGTCATCCATCCGTCCCGCGCCGTCCTCGCTGAGTTTGTAGCCGGTAGCGGCCACCTCGAATTTATCCGGCTCGCTGCGGCGCGTGGTGGCCACATCCACGTCGATGGCCGAGCAGCCGGCAATGGCCGCCAGCAGCAACTCCACCGGGCTCAGCAGCCCCTCGCCTTGGCCAAATTCAAGGCTCGCACCAGAGGCGACACTGGTCGCCCGGTACTTCCTTGATTCAACTCGTTCGACTTTGACTTCACGCAGATCACGGGTGTTTTCACTCATGGCTCTATCGTGACACGTCCGAGGCTGAAACATTGACATGTCGAAGTTGAATCCGGGCCAACGGATCGGTGCCATCGGCCACCTGATCGACGGCAAACCCGTGGTCGAGGAAAAACGACAAGCTATTGGCGTTCTGCCCGTTGATCTGAATGGTGGTCCCCGGGCACCGGGAGAGGATGTTTTTGAGCAGCGCGCTGCCCACGCCGTGATGCCGATCGTGATGCCGCACCCACAACAGTTCAATCTGCGTCGCGCTGTACGCGGCGAAACCCACGATCTCCGTACCCAGCTGCGCGATCTTGACCGACACACGCTGTGAATAGACCGCTTCCAAGGCATTAGCGACCGCATCGACGTCGGCGGCGGAGAGAAAATCACGGCCGCCCTCGACGGAGTTTCGCCAGACATCCAGGAGTTCTGGTACTTCCTCCACGCTGGTCCAATCACGAAGACTAAGCATCTCAGACATCCTCACTCCTCCCAGCTACGGAATACTCCGCATGTTGTCTCGTTATTTTCCCCTTGTGGGACACCTCAGTGAAGCACGGATTGATAACAAGTCACGACTTATCTACGTGGCGAACAGTGCTGTGTGGGACATGGACTGTTACAACTCGCGTGTCAGGAAGAAACCCTGGACCTTCTCACTCCAGACGGTGAGGTGTTGTGCCACCCTCTCGGGTTGGTCTAGGTGCACGTTGTGCCCGGCCAAGGGAATCACCATGATTTCCGCCGCCGGATACCTGGCCGCAAGTTTCATCGGGTCGGTAAACCCGGTGATGTGGTCCTGTTTTCCGCAGATCATCACCACCGGACAAGCCAGCTGGTTCGCCCGATGCACCGGCAGTTCATTCAAAAAGTAACGTTTGGACAGCTTAACCATCGAACGTAGATTCACCGCGCGAATCCCAGGCAAAACGTGGTTATCAAAGCGTTGCCAGTTCTCAGCGCTTTGAATCACCGCCATTTGCGCGTAGTGTTCCGCGTCGTGCGCCGGCAGGGAATCTAGCAAAGCACGATCTTCGCGCAGAACCCGGCGTTCGGGCACCGTTCGCTCGGCGCGCGAGGGAAAAACCAAGGGAGCAAGTAGCGCCATCCCCAGAATTTGCGTGGCAAACCTGTCAGCCATTTCTTGGACCAGCAACGAACCCAGAGAGTTTCCGATCATCGCAAACGGTCGATCCCCGCACTGCGCGCCGATCAGCTGCTCAAGCCAATCAGCGATTTCCGGTAATCCGCCAGCACCCTGAAGGGCCTCGGTTTGCCCCATCCCGGGAAGATCCACGTAAATCCGCTGAAAAATCCCTGTTGCGTCCAACACCTCATCCAACGGCACCAGGATTCGATGATCAACTCCGTGCCCGTGGACAAGAAACAGTGGTATGCCCTGCCCGACTACGCGTTGCACACCCGGGATCGGAGGCTGGCCAATATTCAGGGTGCGGTCCTTCACAATTTCGAATGGTTCTCTATCCTGCACCGCACAACTTAACGCTCGGTGAGATGCGGACCGGCAGCCTGAACAGCTACACGACCCTTGTCCAAAATAGCGGTCACCAGCAGGTACTGTCCAAGGATGTAGGTGAGCATGATCCAAAAGTCTTGGGCCACCAGGTCAAGATCCGTGAACGAACGAACCGCAATCAAGGAATCCGAGACAAAAAATATTCCACCTCCCAATCCTCCACGCAGGCCCATCCCTGTAGATAACACCGCCATCAAGACCAGTGCCAGGCCATAAACCACCACCGGCACCAGCAGTACCCCGGCCGACGGTGCACACAACACCACCAAAATCCCCAACACCACAAGATACGGCGCCAGCCAGACCGGGTGCCGAATGACCGAGTAACGCCACCAACGGCATAGAAGTACCACGTAAGAAACCTGGGCCACCAGAAAACAGCCCACCATCGTCAAGAAGCTCGCATCCCCGTCGAGCATCCGGGGCAAGGAATCACCAAGCCATGAGAAAAACACAGCGACGAGGGTCAACACCACGATCGTGGAACGTGGTGAGCGGGTACTGGCCAGAACCAACCCGCCTAGCATCGGCATCAGCAACACTTGGGTGACGTCGCTCACCATATGCCCCGGAGCCGCCAACTGGGAGCCCAGATGCAGCAACGAGATCACCACCAGTAGGGTGACCCACACCGTTGACCCACCGCGCCCCGCCGCCCGCCCTAGTTCAGGAACCCACCGGCCCGGCGGCATCAGTCGCCGGAATCCAGGTCAAGTTTGGCCACAGGAACCGGCAACACACAAAACTCGTTGCCTGAAGGGTCCTGAAAGACCCGCCACGGCAAGTCGCCCCAGTCTGGGCAGAGCTCCCGACCGCCGGCTGCACAGATGCTCCTCGCGACCGCGTCCGGATCATCTCCCGGTTCCAGTCGAAGATCCAGGTGCATTGGATTTTTGTCGTACTCACCTTTACTACTAGCCTCGGTGACAAACTGCAGGGACGGGCCTCGACCACTAGGGTGCGACAATCTCGCCGCACCCTGATTACCGTCATTCCTCCATCCGGAGAACTCCGCCCAAAACCGCGCGTCCCCCTGCGGGTCCTTGGATTCCATCCGCATCTGGCTGATCCGCACCCTCGGGCACCCTTCACGGCGCTCGCCGAGGGGTGGCGTGAGAAAAACATTGCCAGCAGGGTCGTGTTCCCGAAGGAGCCCGGGGACCTCGCGCGTTGCTCCTGCGCCCGCCTCGCGGGGTGTATCAAGGATCAGGGTAAGTCGCTGGGCAGAGGGGGACGGCGTCTGAACATGCGGAAAACAAAGATCAAGCACGGGCCCGCCGGCTACGGAGTAGCGTGTTTCAAATCCTTGATCCGAGTCGGTGAGTTGTTCGCAGCCTAAAAGCTCCTGCCAAAAAACTCCGGACTCACGGGGCTCTGCGGCGTCAAAAACAATGTTCTCTAAAAACATGAGTTCACCCTACCGGCCAGCACGACGCGGCGGATAGCAAGCAGCCAAAGATTTTGATCATTCCTGCCCGCGGGGCACCCACCCGCCCCATTGGCGTCAATATCACGCAGTGAAACCGACGCTTTTCGAGATTGCCGGCTCAGCCAATGCCTCCGACCGGCAAACAGCTTGGCTGAACCGATCAATACCGTCCCCGTAATGTGCTGGCAGCCGCGCGAAAAGCACGCAAGCTCGGTCGGCTGCTAGAAGCTGACCTCGCCGCTGATGCAGGTGGTCACCTGGCCGCCAACCCAGATGGTTTCGCCCTCGATGCTCACGTGGACCCGCCCTTCGCAGCCTATGACGCTTCCCTGCGCCGCAATATATCGTTGCGGCGCAATCCCGGTGTCAGACAACCAGCGCGCCAGTCCGGCGTTGAGGCTGCCGGTCACCGGGTCCTCCCACACCGGATCGCCGCCCACAAAGGCGCGCACCTCGAAGTCGGCGGGATGCCCCGCGGGTTGCGGTCCAATCACACCGATGCACAGGGTGCCGAGCTTCGAGGGATCCGGTGCCAGCTCAAGTACCTCGCGTGAGCTCTCCAGCCGCACCCCGATCCATTGCGGGCCGTTCACGATCCACGAACTGTCGAGGATCTGCTCCGGGCCGATACCCAATACGTCTGCCACCTGCTCACGCCTCGGCTCGGCGAGCGGTTCATAACGGGTGAGCGGCGGGGCCTGGAACGCCAGCTGGGTGCCGTCGGTGCGAACAGGCACCAGCCCGGCCCCGCATTTTTGCACCACCAGTCCCGCGTGCTTCGGTTTGCCGCCCATGGCCAGCCAGGCGGCGGCGGAGCCCAGGGTCGGATGCCCGGCAAAGGGAAGTTCGTGGCTTGCGGTGAAGATCCTGACCCGATAGTCGGCCTCCGGTCCGCTTGGCGGCAGGAGGAACGTTGTTTCGGCAAGATTTGTCCACTTCGCGAAACGTTGCATCTGCTCGGTGCTCAGGGATTGTGCATCGTGCACCACCGCCAGGGCATTCCCGCGGTAGGCGGTTGGTGAAAACACATCGACTTCACTATATTTGTGCAGGCTCATCACCCCACGTTAACAGGTTGGCGCGCTCACCCACGACTGCCCCGTCTGGCAGGAATCCGGCCCGGCCGGGGTATTGAGCGGCAAAACCCCGGCCGGCGCCAGCGGCAACAAAACTCTCACACGTTTAGCGCCAGCGTTCCAGTTGCGCGGCGGATTGCTCGGCGAGCCACATCTGCCACAGCGGACCGAAACTCACCCGTCGCACACCCAGCTCACGCAGGGCGGCCAGATCCCCGGCGCCGTGCCCCGTCACCGGGTGTGCTGTCACATTCACCGGGATCGACACCGCCTGCACCACCTGGCGCACCTGGTCCGCGGTGCTCAGCGCCACCGGGTACACACTGCGCGCCCCGGCCTGCTCCAGCAGCACGATCCGGGCTATCGCCTCGCCCAGCGGATCGGCGAACGTCTCGCCCAGCCGGGCGGCATCGGTGCGTCCGTTGATCACAAAATCGATTCCGGCGGCGTCCGCGGCCTGGCGCACCCCGGCGATGTAGTCCGCGTGCTCCTGCCGATCGCGCACCCGGTCGCCCTCGCGGTGCACCACATCTTCGATGTTGACGCCGACCGCACCGGAGGCAATCACCCGCTCGAACAGTTCGGCCGGCGCCAGCCCGTACCCGGATTCCACGTCGGCGCTGACCGGCACATCCACCGAGTCGACAATGCGGCGCACCACCTGCAGGTACTCCGCCAGATCCATCTGCTCCCCGTCGGCGCTGCCGATCGCGTCGGCCACCGGGTGGCTTCCCACGGTGAGCCCGCTGAACCCCGCCCCAACCGCAACCGCGGCGCTGAAGGTGTCCCACACCGTGGGCAGGACCACCAACTGGCCGGATTCGTGCTGGCGGGCAAGGTCGGTGGCGCGTTCTTCAACACTGGACATGATGCTCCTTGTGAAATTGATGTCGTTTCAGGTGGGTGCTGCCAGTCTATGGGTGCACCCCGCTAATAACCAGAGACCCGATGGACACTGCCAGCCGGTGGTCAGCTGACGGTCTGGGAGCGCATACGCTCAACCAAATCATCAAGCCAGGCCCCCACATGCTGGCGGGCCTGGTCGGTATCCGGGTAGCGGCAGCGCAGGTGCATTCCTGCTTCATCCAAGATGAACCAGAGCATCACCGAATCGGTGCGGATCGCGGCGCTGACATAGGCCGGTTCCTGTACCTCGGCGGGAATCTGGACCGGCAAGCGCCGCAAATCCAGCCAGGAGACCGCAAACATTCCCGGCCCCTGCGGCATGCCGCCCCAGGGTTCAAGCAGCGGCGCCAGCGGCCACGATCCAAGATTAATTGCCTCGCGCACCGCCGCGGCACAGGCCTGCGGGTCGGGGTCTGCGGCTTCAAGCACCGAGTTGGTGATAAACCAGCCGACCGAGTCGAACCAGCGTGGTTCGGTGCGGCTGTGCACCGGAAATACCACCCGCAGGCTGGTGCCTGCCAGCGCGGCGGTGGTCAGGGTCATCATCGACACACTCAATGCCAGGGTGGAGACCCCGGCCGTCTTGGCGCGTGCGGAAAACCGGGCAAGTCCGTGCGGATCGAGCACATCACGCACCTGCACCCGCTCGGGGGACGGGTGCGGTTCCCCCAGCGGCAGCGGGAAACACGGCATCACCCCGCCGCCGTCCTCGATCAGCCGCTCCCACCGCCGGCGGATTTCATCCGGGGCGGGGGCGGACCGTTCCAAGACCCGGGTGTGGTCGGTGAAATCCGGGGCCGGTTCGCCGCCCGGGCCAGCCCCGGCGCGGATCTGCTCCAAGGCGGCCATCATGTCTCGCACCATCACCAGCATGGACCACATATCCACGTGCGAATGGTCCGAACCGATCACCAGCGACGGGCCGTCGGCCGTTTCGATGACACATAGCCGATGCGAGGGTTGTTCAAAGGGTGCGCACCCGGCATCCAGCACCCGCTGAACCGCTGCCTGCATCGATTCCCCGGGCTGGATGCGGTGCTCCCTCCAGCCCCCGGACTCGACCTGCACCCGGTGCAGCGCCGCTCCCGCCCCGGTATTATCCGTGGCCGGGGCGGGGGAAAACACGGTGCGCAGGGTCCCATGTCTTGCCACCACATGTTCCCAGGCGGCCGCCAGATGCTCACGCGGCACCGGGTGCGGCAGGCGGAAGGACAACGCCATCCAGGAGCCCGGCCGGTGGCCCTCTCCCACATGCCGCCCCTGGTCAAAGGACACCGGCAACCGGTCCCCCGCCGTACTGACCTGCTGGTCGTAACTGAGCAGCGGGCCAAAGGGAAGCCGCAGGTGCTGGATGTGAGTCAGTCTCATAGCACGTATCATATTCGCTAAGTCGCCAGATCAGAGCGGAGCACGGGATGCACAAATTTCAGGTGCCGAATGCACAGCTTGCCTGGGCGTTCAGTGATGAGTCCGGACACCCGGTGGTCCAGCTCCACGGGTTGACCTCCAGCCGCGCGCACGACCGGCTGCTGCAGCTGGATTTAGGCCGGGCCCTCTCCGGCACCCAGCTGCTGCGCTACGACGCGCGCGGCCATGGTTATTCTTCCGGCCGCCCGGTTCCGGCCGATTACCGCTGGCCGGTCCTGGCCGAGGATCTGTTGCAACTGCTGGATTATTGGTTCCCCGATCAGCCTGTTCACGGGGTTGGCCCTTCCATGGGGTGCGGTACCTTGCTGCATGCGGCGGTGCGGCGCCCGGAGCGTTTTAGCGGCTTCACCCTGATGCTTCCGCCCACCGCCTGGGACACCCGCCCGGCCCAGGCCCAGCGTTACCTCGAGTCGGCCGATCAGATCGAGCGCTTGGGTATGGGAACGTACTTCGCCCAGGCTCCGAGCGCCGGGCCGCCACCGGCCGCCTCCGGGGCCCCCGCGGTCCTTCCCCATGTGCCGGACCATTTGCTCCCAGCCATTTATCGAGGGGCGGCCCTCAGCGATCTTCCCTCCCGCGACGAGTTGCGCCGTGTCACCGCACCCACCCGCATCTTGGCCTGGGTGGATGACCCCGGGCATCCGCTGTCTACGGCGCAGGAACTTGCCCGGCTGCTGCCGGCCGCCACCTTGCAGGTGGCGCGCACCCCGCAGGATCTGGCACGCTGGCCGCAGCTGCTCGCCGAGGACGTGGCCCGATACCGCGGCTAACCGTCAAGTCGATCAAGGTTGAGAGGTTTCCGGCACGCCGGGCAACCGCAAATGAAGCAGCGGATAGGCCAGGCCCTGCGCGTCGCGCTCACTGCGTGAGGCAACCTCGAACCCGGAGGCCAGGTAAAAACCGAGCGCCTGCGTGTTTTGTTCGTTGACGTCCACCGCGCTGACCGCTTGGGTGGCGATGGCGTGGTGCAACAGCGCGCCGCCAATACCTGCCCCGCGGTGCTCGGCCTGCACAAACAGCATCTCAAGCACGCCGTGGGCGGTCCCCGAAAAGCCGACCGGCACGCCGTCCAACTGCGCCACGGTCAGCCGGACCTGCGGAAAATACTCGCTGGCCAGCACCGCTTGAATCCGTTCCCGGTCGGCACCGGTGAGAAAATCGTGGGTCGCCTGCACCGCGCTGGCCCAAATCTCAACAAGCCGAGGGTACTCGGCGGGCCCGGTCACCGGGCGAAGCCTGATCCGTTCACTCATGCGGTTAACCCTAGTGTTTTGCCTACCCAGTTGGCACACCGGGTGCCTGTAGCCTTGAACCCATGAACAGGACCTGGCGAAAACTCCCACTGAACTGCGCAATCCTGATGGCACTGTTGCTGCTGGTGGTTGAGCCTCTGCTCGTCAAAGCCCCCTGGTGGACCTACCCGGATCCGGGTTTCTGGGTGGTGCTCGCACTGCCCCTGGTGCCCTGGGCCGGACTGGCCGGATTGATGATCTGGTGCGCGCAGCAGGCAACCTCACGGTTGAACGTCGTTTTGTATTCCTTGCTGACCCTCGCGGCAAGCATCATCCCCGTGGTGGTGGTAACGCTCCTGCTCGCCGACGTTTTCCCCGCCTCCGGCCCGCCGCGCTTCAGCCTGGATATTTCGCTAGCCGCGTGCGCCGCGGCCTTGGCGCTGCTGCCGGTGGTTCTGGTGCGCACCCGGCGCACCCGGCGGGCCTGCGCGGAGGCTGTCCACGACGGAGCCTCCACCACTCACGGGCGCACCGGTTGATCCAGAACGCCCGCGAGAAAACCTGCCGCGAGGTCTTGGACCATGCGCCGCGGGGCTGGCGGTGGCATACTTGCGAATTAGCGGCGGCTTGCCGCGCAAATCGTCCGAGAACCGTTCACCGTCTCAAGGATCTACCCATGTCATTTCAGGCCTATCTGGACACCATCGAAAAGAAGACCGGCTTAACGCCGCGCCAGCTAGTGGACCTCGCCCACGCCAAGGGGCTGGATCAGCCCGGGGTGAAAGCCGGCGAAATCCTGCGCTGGCTCAAGGACGAGTACGAACTGGGTCGCGGGCATGGCATGGCACTGGTTCATGTCATCCAGAAGGGGCCCACGATCAGTTCAAAGCATGTCGGCTCCGACGGGGTCCACCGTGATGAATCCCAGACCCTGTGGCTAGATGGCATCGCGAGCAAACCCGAAAGCTGAGCAGGTGCTCCCGGCCTTTTTACCCTAGACCGGCTAGCTGCGTATACGCGTCCACGGCGGCCGGCCTCAAGAACTCCTGGGGCCAATACTCGCGCAGTGCCCGCGGGTAGGAGATCTGCTCCGGGGCCAGGCCCTGGGCATAGGCGTCGGAGAGCGTCACGGCCAGCTCGGCAATTTTCCGCCCCTGCGCCAGCACGAAGTCGCGGGTCACCACCGCCCCATGCCCGGGGACCAGCCGGTCGGATTCCTGGATCTGTCGGGTCAGCGACTCCAGCACCAGCGGCCAACCCAGCGGGAAGGAGCCGGAGCCGAACATCGGCGGCCCGGATTCCTCCACCACATCCCCCAGGAACCAGACCCCGGCATCCGGGATGTGCACCGCAAGATCGGTCTCGGTATGCCCCGGCGGCAAAACCAGCAGTTCAACCTCGCGGCCGCCAAGCAGCAGGCTCTGCGAGTGGTCGATGAGCACACTCGGCGAGGTGAGCTTCACTTGGCTCCACGACTTGTCCGGTTCCACGCTCGGCTGGCGCTGGACCTCGTGCAGCCGCGGCGCCTCAAAACGTTGGAAATGGCGCGGAATCAGATGGTGGCCGTAGATCGGGATCCCCGCGGCGGCGAAAACCTGATTGCCGAAACAGTGGTCGTAGTGCGCGTGGGTGTTCACCACCGCCGCAATCGGCCGCCCGAATTCGGAGCTGACGTCGTCTCGCAGCTCCCGCGCTTCCGCCGGATTATTTCGGGTGTCGATCACCGTCGCACCCTGCGGGCCGAGGATCACCCCCACCGACACGTCCACGGGGTTATACCGCCGGTAAAACACCCCGTTCCCCACCTCGTGCCAGGCACCGGCGCTCATGGTTCTTCGCTCATGGCAAGCCCGGCCAGGGCGGGCCACGGATCGGTGGCCAAGCGCCCGTAGGTCGCCACGTCGATGCGCCGCTGCTCGATGAGGAATTTTCCGCGTTCGACACCTTCCTGGATGAACCCCGCGGCTCTGGCCACCGAACCCGAGGCCGGGTTGTTGACCCGATGCCCCAATTCCAGCCGCTCAAGTTCCAGGGCGCTCAGCGCCCAATTGGCCACGCCGGCCGCCGCCCGACTGGTCAGTCCCCGAGCGCGCGACGCCCTGGCCATCCAGTACCAGAACCAGCCGCTGCGGTTTGCCGCGTCCACATTCACGCACACCAATCCCACCAGCTCATCGTCGATCGCAATCGCCCAGGGATAAAAATTCGACCCGGGTTCCAGCAGGCCCGCCACGTAGTGCTCCGCCTCGACCAGCGATCCCACCGAACCCTGGCGCCGCATTTCGGGGTCTGAGTCAAAGGCGCGCAACACCGCCGGGGCGTCGGTTGCCCGCAGCCGACGCAGGCTCGCCGTGGCTGCCGGTGCCGATTCGGGTCCTCGGCGCCCGGGATCACTTGCCTGCCCGGCACCATACCTGGCCTGCGGGACCAGGCGGGCTTCGCCGCCCGTGAGGTCCAGGATGGGGGTGTCCTCGCGCAGCACGTCGGAAAACATCAGCCGCAGGTCATGGCGCAATTCCTGCAACGACTCGCCCTCGGGGGCTAGCCCGTCGGCGGTATAGGTTGGTTTGCCGCCGAGGCGAAGCTCATACAGCTCACGGACATTCCAACTGATGTTGCCGGCCGCGTCGGAATTCCGCGCCGCCACGTATCGCCACGATGAGGTGCTCATAGTCTCTTAGCGTACCGAGGCGCGTAGCTCTTGTCCCCCAGCTCGGCCAGCTTCCCGTGCCCGCCAGCACATCGACACACCGAAGCGGCTGTGCTGTACTGGGGCATGGGCCTACGTCACAGGTATCGCGCCACGGGCGCCGATCCATTGTTCGGCAACCCCGCCCGAGCACACCCGACGGTGGCCATGGAGGGGTATTTCTGGCGAGTCACCGATCCGGCGACCGGGCGGGTTCTCATCGCGCTGTGCGGCGCCAATCGGGGGCCGGACGGTCCTTGGTCAACCGTTGGGCTTGCCGCCTGGCCCGCGGCCGCGGTGCACACCGCCGCGGTTCACGGTGCCTGGAGCGATCCTCACCGGCTCGGCGTTCGCGCCGGGCGCCATCCGTTGGTGTTCGAAGGCACCGAGCGCCGGCTGCACGTCGATCTGGGCCCCGAGGCGCGGCTTGAGCTGAGCATAAACGATCCGATCCCCTGGCCGCACACGGCCTTGGGCGGTTCGAGTGTGTTTCAGCTGGTCCCCGGGCTCAACCAGTACTGGCATCCGTGGCTGCTCGGCGGACGGGCCTCGGGCACCGCAACCTTGGGCGGGAGCACCTGGGACTTTGAGAATGCCCAGGTGTATGGGGAGAAAAACTGGGGCCGCGAAGGATTTCCCGAGGCCTGGTGGTGGGGCCAGGCCCAGGGGTTCGCCGAGCCAGGTGTTTGCCTCGCATTCGCCGGCGGAAAGGTGAGCGCCGGTTCCCTGCGAACGGAGGTCACCGCCCTGGTGATCCGTTTGCCCGACAAACGGGTGATCCGGCTGGGCAATCCGCTGATCTCACCGGTCGCCACCCACACCAGCGACGAAAGCTGGCAGCTGTCCGGCAGGGGGTACGGCTGGCGCATCCGCCTCAGCGCGAGAGCGCCCTTGGATCAGGCATTTGTGCTCCCCGTGCCGAAGCCCGGCGAACACCGCAACGTGCCCGGAGACCTCGAGCATCTGGCCGGCAGCCTGCAGGTGAGCGTCTTTCGCTTCGGTCGCCGGGTGTACACGGGCAGCTCGCAGCTGGCGGCCTTGGAACACGGCGGACTTCAGCGGGCCCGGGACGAGCTTATCCGCCGCGGGCTGCCCGAATCACTGGAAGCTGCACCGCCCTGGCGGTACCCGCGCTGATTCGGGCCCGTCCGCTCGATCCACCGCCACTGCGCGCAGCCAACTTACGCGGTCAGCACGTACCTCAGCGTTTCTACAACCTGCTCAACGCTGCGGCACCACCCTTGGGCTGCGGCGTCGACCTCCTTCAGCGGGTGAATCAGCTCTTCGTCATGCAACGTCACATACGGTTTGCCCAAGGCCGCGCAGTAGCCGGCATCAAACGCCGCATTCCACTGCTTGTACTTGTCCCCGAACCGCACCACCACAAAATCGCTTTTTTCGATCAGGGTTCGGGTGCGAATGGCGTTGACCTTGGCCGACTGGTGATCGCGCCAGAACGCGTTGGGGGTCTCCCCCAGGTGGTCCCCGGCGGCATCGCTGGCCGGGTGGTCGGTGACCGGAGCGGTGAACACGATGTCCAGGCCGGCGGCCAGGGCGCCGCGCTGCAGTTCGTCACGCCAGTCGGTGTGGATTTCCCCGGACAGGTACAAATTAAAACTCATCGCTTCAAACTCCTTGATTCAAGACGCTGGATCATCTGGTTCCCATCCTAGCGATCGGTTCAGTCCGCGAGCGGTGAAGGGCTGGGTTTGCCGGGCGCTGGTCACTAGGCTGGGGGTATGGCGACTGTTATTCTTGTGCGGCATGGCCGCTCCACAGCGAACACCTCTGGGCTTCTTGCAGGCCGGGGAGAAGGCATCACCCTGGATGCAACGGGCCGGGAACAAGCGGCGCTCACCGGCCAGCGGCTGGCCAGTGTGCCGCTGGTCGCAGTGGTCTCCAGCCCGCTTGAACGCTGCGTGCAAACCTCGCAATTCATCATCGACCGGCAATCGGGCACCCCGGACACCGTTTTGGACCGCGAACTGCTGGAGTGCGACTACGGGCTCTGGCAGGGGCGGACCCTGGCAGAGCTGGCGAAGGAGGAGCTGTGGAAGATTGTCCAGGCGCAACCCTCCGCGGCAACGTTTCCCGGCGGCGAGTCGCTGGCGGCCATGCAGGCGCGGTCCGTCGCAGCGATCCGCCGCCATGATGCGGCCATCGAATCCGAGCACGGCCCCGGGGCGGTGTGGGTGGCGGTGAGCCACGGCGACATCATCAAGTCGGTGCTTGCCGACGCACTGGGAATGCACCTTGATATGTTCCAGCGGCTGAATGTTTCACCGGCCTCGGTATCGATTGTGCGGTACGCGGTGAATCGGCCCAGCGTGGTGAGCATCAATAGCGATGCCGGGGACCTTTCCTGGTTGGCCCACAGCGCCCCGCCCGCCGAAGCGGAGGTGGGCGGCGGCAAGGGCCACCAGGCACCGCGACGCGCTTCGTCCTAGAATACTGTTATGTCTACACGTGTTCACGAATTTTCTTGGCCAGATCGTGTGGTGGTCGGCGTCATCGGCGCCCCGGGCGAGCGCGCGTTTTACCTGCAGGTTCGCGCCGGCAAGCAGCTGCTGAGCCTGGCCCTGGAGAAGCAGCAGTCCGCGGCGCTGGCGGAAAAAGTTGACGAGGTCCTCGATCAGCTGGGCTCTGTGGCCGGCAACCCCTTCAGCGTCCCCTCAGGCACCCCGGTGGAACTGGTCGACAACGACCCGCTGGAAGGTGTCGAGGTCCAGTTCCGCATCGGTGCCATCAGCCTGGGCTGGGATCAGTCCATGGCCCAGGTGGTCATGGAGTTCTCGCCGTTGCAGGAAGAGGAAGACACCGCGCCGGAGGATGAAATGCTGGTGCTGCGCATCCCGGTGGGCACGGCGCGGGCTTTCGCCAAACGCACCCGTGAGATCGTGGCCGCCGGGCGGCCGATGTGCCCGCGCTGCGGCGAGCCCATGGACCCGCAGGGGCACACCTGCACCACCGACGCACCGTGATGCCACCCACGGACCTGTTATCGGCCGAGCTCACGCTGACCGCGCGAATCACCACCGCTTCCAACGCCACCTTCCTGGGTGCCATCGGGCCGAGCACGGTGGTGTATAAACCGATTGCCGGGGAGAGCCCGCTGTGGGATTTCCCCCACGGCGCGCTAGCCCATCGCGAGGTCGCCGCCTACGCGCTCTCTCAGGTCTTCGGCGGGGATGTTGTGCCACGCACCTGGCTGCGCGACGGTCCGCTCGGCGAGGGAATGGTGCAGCTGTGGTGCGAGCCGGATCCCCAGCAGCACCCCGTCGACCTGATTGCGGCCGCGCCAAGCACGGAGAAATCCACGCCGGTTCATACCCCGCCTGCCGGGTTCAAACATGTACTGAGCGGGGAAGATGAAACCGGGCGGATCGTCAACCTGGTTCACGAGGACGGCCCCGCGTTGCGGCGGATGGCGGTCTTCGACGTGATCGTCAACAACGCCGACCGCAAGGGAAACCACATCCTGGCCATGGCCGACGGGATACGCCACGGGGTGGATCACGGGTTGACCTTCCATCACGAACACAAACTGCGCACGGTGCTGTGGGGCTGGCTCGGTGAAAACCTGAACGACGAAGAACTGATGGCGGTCCAACGAGTCTGCCAGGGATTAAACGGTGATTTGGGCCGGCAGCTGGCGGATCTGCTCACCGCCCAAGAGCTCGACGCGGTGGCTACCCGCTGCGAAATCCTGCAGAATACCGCACGTTTTCCTGCTCCGAGCGGCCGGATGCCGGCGGTTCCCTGGCCGCTGTTTTAGGTTGCCCTTGTTGGCATCCGTTTGACGGGCTTGCACCCCAGTGGCGAAACCCGGCGGGCGGGGGCGAACCGCGCGGCTCACACCGCATGGTTCGCCCTCACCGCCCACCGGGCAATGCCCGGGAGCTTGGCCGGCCGGAAGCCGGCTAGGGCACAACCGACCGGGCGATGTCCGCGATCCGCTGTTCGGTGGGCGCGTCGAGCTCTTCGAAGTACCAGGCCGCGGGCATCAACCCGCCTTGGCTGCCACCGGCAGCCCGGAATTCGACCTTTTCGGTGAGCGCAAGATTCATCCGGTCGTCGTTGCGCAACGTGAGCAGCGCCGGTGAGCTCGCGCCCAGCGCGTAGGCCGGCATGCCGTACCAGATCCGCGCTTTGAGTTCCGGGGCGGCGGCCAGGATCACCTGGTGAGCCCGGCGGATAATCTCCCGCTGCGGTTCAGGCATCGTATCGATCTTGTCGATAACCTGCTGAAGGTTCTTCTCGTCTTTTGCTGACATCTCTGGTCCTTGCCTTGGCCGAAGCAATGACTTCGGGGGGTTGAAGTCGGCGCAACTGTGCGCCGCACCCCATCCGGACCTGTCCCGATCGCTACGGGCCTCTCCGCAATGATTCACGTGATCCTCACGTGGAAGTGCGTTTGGTGGATTCATCCACCACCTTCAGCATACCGGAGCCCGGTGTGTAACATAACTTCCATATTCCCTAGGAGGTACCGCAGATGTCTACACCCACGATCCCCGAACCAATAGCTTCGTTCATCGCTCGCGTCAACGAGCACAATGAGCAGGCTTTTCTCGATGCGTTTACCGCGACCGGCAAGGTGGACGACTGGGGACGAATCTTCACCGGCCGGGACGCCATTAAAAGATGGAGCGATGCCGAATTCATCGGTGCGCATGGCGTGTTGAGTGTTGAACAGGTCATCGCCGATCATGAACAGATCACCGTGGTGGGTGATTGGCGTTCAACTCATGCAAACGGCCGCTCACGCTTCACCTTTGACCTCGCCGGTGACAAAATTTCAGTCATGACCATCCGTGAAGGCTGAAACACTCTACGTGGTCAGTGCCTCTCCAATGGCATGTTCCCCGCTGCCAGTTTCGCTTCGTCGCAGAAAGTCCCCGTATGACCACTAGCTTCTCGCGTCCGTCGGTACACCGTTCGGAAGTCGGCCCGATCGAACTGTTTTTCGACCTGGTTTACGTCTTCGCGATCATCCAGCTTTCCCACCTGCTCATCGGTCATCTTTCCTGGAGCGGGGCGGCCCAGACCGCAGTGGTGTTCGCCGCGGTCTGGTGGGGTTGGAACTACACGGCATGGGCCATGAACTGGTTGAACCCCGCCAAGACCGCAGTACAGCTGTTCATGGGTGTGCTCATGTTGGCCGCGCTGGGCATGTCCACTGCGATCCCCTCTGCTTTCGGCCACGGGGCATGGCTCTTTGTGGGTTGTTATCTGTTCATGGGGATCGCCCGCCCGCTATTGATGATGTTTGCGTTTCGCGGACAACAGCTGGCGGCCAACTATCGAATGCTGCTGGTGTGGACCTTGCTGGCCGGGGTTTTCTGGGTTCTCGGTGCGGCGGCACCGGACCAATGGCGTTTGGTCCTCTGGCTGCTGGCGGTACTGATCGACTACGCCGCCCCGTTATCCCACTTCCGAATTCCCGGGCTCGGCGCCGCACCGATGCACCTGTGGGACACCGACGCCGAGCATCTGGCCGAGCGCAACCGCCTGGTATTTATCATCGCGTTGGGCGAGTCGATCCTGTTGCTGGGAGGTTCGCTGGTTGAGCACGGTGAATTGACCGTTTCCCTGGGCCTTGGCCTCGTGGTGGGATTCGCCTCGATTTTTGTGTTGTGGTGGAACTATTTCGCTGTTCCGGGGTCACAGGGCGCTGGCGGGGAGGCAAGCACCAAAACGCTGCGCACCGCCTATGCGTACGCCCATGCGCTGATGGTGCTCGGAGCGATTCTGGTCGCCGTGTCGATCGAACTTCGAATGAGTCACGAGCATCTCACCCCGGCCATCGTCCTGGTGACTATCGCAGGTCCCCTGGTGTACCTTTTGGGCAACCTGCTGTTCGCTCGATCCCGTTTTGGACAGCTTGGGACCTCGCGGTTGGTGGCCACCGCGGCGCTACTGGTGATCGGTGCGCTCGCCCTGGTGTCCTGGCAGCACCTGCCAACGCTCCTGCTGAGCCTCGTGGTGCTCGCGGTCACCACGGTATTGGCCGCCTACACTGCCATTCAGGCCAAGGCCTCCGCGGATTGAAACTCCGGCACGCAACGTAGCCGCCCCCAGGAACATCCCGCAGGACAGAGCTTGCCTTGGCATAGACTGGGGCCATGCGGTCACGGCTTTCAGGAACCTCAAAACTCCGGGCAGGAGATGAGTGCGCGGGATGTCCTGGCCCCGGCGGCGGTTATCCAGAACACGGGTTGAGCCCATGAGCCAGGTGATTCGAGGCATCGGCTACGACGCGGGGGTGCTGTACGAAAAGGGCTTCGACAGCAATCCCGGGCTCACCGAACAGATCCTGCGGCGTGATATGCGGGTGATCCGCGACGAACTGGGATGCACCGCGGTGTTGCTGATGTCCAGCGACCCGCAGCGCCTGGCATGGGCGGCGGGAATTGCGGCCCAGCAGGACCTGGAAGTCTGGTTGCAACCGCGGCCATTCGACCGGCCGGTGAAGGACTTGCACCATGCGGTCCGAGCCGCCGCGCTGGCTGCCGAAAACCTGCGCAGCGCCGGGGCCCGAACAGGCCTGGTGGTGGGATGCGAGTTGACCCTGTCGACACCGGGCATGCTGCCCGGATCAACCTTCTGGCGCCGTGGCAGCCTGCTTCCCCTCAGCTTCCCGCTGCTGCCGCTGGCCAACCTGAAACTGCGTCGGCTGCTGAAAAAATTGGTCGGCGACGCCCGCCAGCATTTCAGCGGCCCGATCTCCTACGGGGCCGGCGACTGGGAGCACCCCGACTGGTCGATATTCGACGTGGTCGGCGCCGATCGTTACCGCGATGCGCACAATTCCTGGCGCTTTGAAGATCAGCTACGCGCCGAGGCCAACCGCGCCCATGCCCGAGGACAACGTTATGTGGTTTTCGAGTTCGGTTCGTGCGCCTATTCGGGCGCGGCGGCAAAATCTTCCAAGGCCTCCGGGGTCCTTCGCGGCCGGGCCGACCTTACGGTGCCCACCAGTTTGCGTCGCGATGAACAGGAGCAGGCGGACTACCTGAGCGAACTGCTCGATATTCTTGATCGCTGCGCGGTGGACGGAAGTTTTGTGTGGGGCTTCAGCGAACCGGCCCTGGTCACCTCGAGCATTCCCGGACGGGACCTGGACCTGGCCAGCTACGGCATCGTTGCGGCGCACGCCGACGGCACCTGGACCCCCAAACTCGCCTTCCATGCCCTCGCACAACGACACCGGAGCGGAAAATGACGCAGCAGCCAGCTGGCGGGCCGGATAGGCGCCCGACCGCACGCATCGTGAAGATCGGCGCGGCGATCCTCTGCCTCGGGGTGCTGCTCACCGCGGCCTACCGGATGCTCCCGCAAGATCCCGATCCCACCGAGCCGAGCACCCTGGTGCTGCGGATCCTCGCCGGCCTGGCCATCTCGGCTCTCACCCTGACGGCCCTGTACTTCTTGGCCCGGCGTGAAACACCGGCTCCCCTGCGCTCGATCGGCCTGGCCACCAGGCAGCGGGGCTGGTTGCTGGCACTGTGGGGCATGGCCCTGTGGCTGGTTCCCGCCGCGGCCACCTTCGCGGTGCTCTCCGCACTCGGCTCCCCGCTTCATCTCACGGCTTCGCTGGCCGATCTGCTGCCCGCCATCGGGTTGCTGCTGCTCGCGGTGCTGTTCACCGAGGCACTCCCGGAGGAAGCGGTGTTCCGCGGATACGTGACCTCCAGCCTTGGCGGTTGGCTGCGCGGATGGTGGATCATCACCACCCAGGCCGCGCTGTTTACGCTCTTCGCCGGCATCCTGCGGCAAAACTGGCATATGGGTGACCTCTCGCTGTTTCTGGCGATGGGCATCGGTCTGGGTTACCTGCGGATGCTCAGCGGCTCGATCTGGATGCCCATCGGATTCCACACAGCCTTCCAGACCGGTTCCCAGCTGGTCCACACCCACCACGGGCTGGACTTCGCCGGCGGTTCTGGCATGCTGATGCTGGCCCTGGGCGCCATCCCGTTCGCCAGCGCTGCCATTGTTCTCAGCACCATGCCAACCCTGTTTGTCCGGCCGCGGCGTGTTGAGTAGGCTCAAGAGATGACCGATTTTGAACAGCTCTGGCAGCAGATCCTGGCCGACGCCACCGAGCATGCCCTGGCGCAAGGAACCCGGGCCACGGCGGCGCTAGCCGACCTGGACCTGGAGGTCGAGTACGAGCTGATCATCTTCACCGACGACGACGCCCCGTGGTTGCCCAGCGTCTGGCTCACCCCGGTCGGCAAGGACCAATTTCTTGCCCAGCAGGCCGCGGGAGATCACCGCCGCCTGCTGCATCTGGCCTTTGGCGAAGACGCGCAGGTGTACCTCAATGACGCCAAGAAGCCCGTGCCCGGGCTCTTCGAGCTGACCCAGACACCCGAGGATGCCCGCGAGCAGCTGACAGGTTTGATCGCCCGATGGCTAGAGCCGCTATGGGAACGGCATTTTGCTCTCCCGGCGCAGGTTGTCCACGATCCTTACTGCTAGGCACCTGATGCGCTTGAGCTGGCACGCGCATAGTGCACCGCGAGCACCCCGTTTCCCAACGACTGCGAGGAAACCAGCCGGAGCTGCCGGCTTGAGGCAAGCCCCTGCGGGTAGAGTTTCGGCCCATGACCGGCGAGCACCGGGTGGATCAGGAACCTGTATTCGTCGATCAGCCCCAGCCGCTCCAGCTCGTTGGCCAACCTGCCGCTGCCAAGCAGCACCCCGGCCTCTGTTCGCCGTTTCAAATCACGCGCCGCCGGGCCGAGCTCGCCAGCCAAACGGTAGCTGTTCTCCCACCAAAAGTCGCTGCGGGTCGAAGTGCAAACATATTTGGGCAGGGTTTGCATCACGAGCGCCAATTCGCGCAGAACCGGTGGCGCCTCGGTGTGCCCTTGCGCCACGGCGGGCCAGTAGCTCTCCATCATCTCGTAGGTGGTGCGCCCCCACAGGATGGCCCCGAAGCCGCTGAGAAACCGGGTGAAATAGGCATGCGTCACCTCGTCGGCAATGCCCTCGCGATGGTCAATACACCCGTCCAGGGTGAGGTTGTGGCTGAAAACAAGCTTTCCCATGCGCAGATTCTAGACCAGCGGCGATCCCCTGCGTGCAGAATCCTGCAAGTTTTCTAGCTGGCTCTCGCGGGCGGATCAGGCGGGGAAACACGTCCCCTGGTCGCAGGATTGTCTCCTAGGCCCCGTCGCGTTCGGCCAGGCTGGTGCCCAGCGCCAGAAGTTCACCCAGGGACCCTGCGCTGAGCCGCGCCTCGTTTTCATCCATCACACCCATGCCGACCTCGTAAATCCGGCGGTCCTCCAGATTCAGCAAGATCGCGGTCCCGGCGCCGTCGTCGCCGATCATGAAGTAGCCGGGCATGTAGTCGACGACCTCGTAGTCGGCGTTGCGCTGAATCACCCCTTCGACGCCAAGGATGGCTAGGTTCCCGTCGGTGTGCAGGCCGTTTGAGACAGCAAGCAATTGGAGGTATTCCTCCGGGAGCCGCTGCCCGTACAGCTGCTCTTCAATCCGGATGGCGGCCTCGGTGGCCGGCGGGTTCACCGTGAAATTCTGGGCCAGCTGGCTAACGGGGATCATCGGTTTCCTGCCTCTTTCGCCACCGTTTTCACCGGCCGTTTCCTCACCGGATACATCTTCGATCCTAACCGCCAATCGATCCAGCTTCACACCCCGGTCCGCGCAGCGAGGTACCCCTAGGTGCGTGCACGGTATCGCGCTGCCAACGAGCCGGAAGTCGTGACCGGGACCGATGGTGTTGCCCTTGGGGTCGGCACGAGCCGCCGCGTTCAAGCGACGGCTCAGTTCCGGTGGGCTCCCGCGCCCACCGCATACGCCTCGCGCAACCACCCTCTGAACTGCTCATCCAGCTGGTCGGCGGTGGCGAGCTGGAAATGGTGCACGATCAGCTTTTGTGAAAACGCAGAGGCCGAGCTGATCCGCGGGTCGACGACTTCCCGCTGCAGGTCGAAATAGCCGCGCAGCCCGCCGCGTACCGGCCGTGCCCCGGCGAATCCGCGGTGGGTCCCCTTCAGCGTGATCGACGACTTGCTGACGGCATACGTGAACGGCCCGATCTGCGCAACGGCCTCAATGAACCGGTGAAAGATGTCGATCGCGAACTGAGGTTGCCCAGCTAGATGCCGCTCAATAGTCCATTCATCCTCGGCAGTCATAGGCAGTAGCTTGACACGTCCGGTCGCAGACTTCAAGAGTCCCGGCGCCCGCACTGCTGCGCAACTTCGCTGGGGTGGCAGGCCACCCGTACCCTCATCCTCCGGCGGGGACTATTCATCACGAACAACGACTTATATAATTGGCTATATAAGGAAAGGAGACACGATGGCCATCACTTCAATTGACATTGACCGCCATGAACTAGCCCGAGCCAAACGACTAGCAGGCACCACCTCAAATCGGGAGACTGTAGATTTGGCGTTGAGAACGTTGATCGCGGTTCGTCAGCAGCCAGCCACTGTCGAACGCATCTTGTCCCGTAGCTTTGAACCGGATCAGGTTGATGCACCGACCATCAGGCCCACTGCTGATTTACTGGCAGCGGCAAAGGCTGCTCCACCTCCCGAAATTACAGGATTGTGAGCACCTACCTAGTTGACAACAGCATCTGGCAAAAGGCGTCCAGAAGTGCATCCATATCAAAACGGCTCAGAGAGATATCACCCAATCATCTGATTATCACCTGTCCGCCTCAAGCACTTGAGTACTGCCATTCAGCCAGAACTGCCGATGAATACCATGAGCTCCGAAATGACATGGACGGGTTACTTGCGGCATGGGTTCACCCCGACGAATCCATGGCATCGGAAATCCAACAAGCACTATGGGATAGCGGGCTGATACGTGCCGCGGCAGCAATCGATTGCCTCATTGCGGCCTACGCTGTTGTCAACGATGCCATTATTCTCAACTCCGACCGCGATTTCGGTTACATCGAAATGGCAACTGGAGGATTAATTCGGCAGGAGTACATTCCCGAATAGGTACAGCACAGGCATCATGTTGATGCTGTTGTTCCAACGGGCCCTCCTTGCGGCCATTGCATAAACTACACTGAATTCAATCAGGATCTTTGTCCAGAGAGTCAACGTGCCGTCGTGATCTAAGCGAAAGGTCTTCGCTACGAGATGCCCTGAGCCCAACTTGATTAGCTGGGATCGCAACGTCGCTCTCCCATACGTGGTTGCTGCCAACGTCGATCACACCGGTAGCGCTGCCAGTTTCAAGCATCTTTCCCACGAGGACGATTAGCCAGGCTTCTCGCGGCTTAACCGAACCCCGTAGGTGCCGGACCAGCGTCCTGGGCACGCTCTTAAAAAACTTGTCAAGATAACCACTTCAGATCAGCTCGATGCAAGCCACGGCCGGGATGGTCGGCGACTTCCCGCTGGTAAATCGAAGCAGCCACGTAGTCCACCGAGCACAGGGCGCCCGTGCTACGGCGCAACCTCACAGCGGCGTCAGGGAATCCGTATCCTCATCCTCCGGCGTGATCATCCTGCCTTGATCCGTTGCTGTCGCGCCGAGTATCACGCTGCTTTCATCGAGAAACACCTCTCAACGGCAAATCCCTGCTCCGCCGAGTTCCAGGGCGACGATTATCGGAGCTCTGCCAGCGGTCATGATTACCTGGTTGCTTCAACACGACGGCTCAGTGACTAGCACCATAGAATCGCCGTCTCAAAGCACCTCGACGGCGCTCACACCGCAGGCGGGCTCCCGCCTGAACTGCTCCCCGTGGAATATGGCATCCGGCCCTGCTTCTTCTTGCAGCACTTGCTCCGTGTTGCCGCAGCAGACGACATCGCCACCGTCTGGGAAACGCCTTGGCGGGACCGGCATGGGGCGAGGCGTCACGATTCCCTTCGTCGCACTGATGCTCGCGTCCACCCGTGCACCCGGTCATCGCGGCGGGCGAAGACCCAGCAAAGGATCCCGAACCCAGCCAGCATGCCTAGGAAGCCGGCAGTCGTCACGACCCACACGACGGGCCCGATCAGCGGGGCCTGACACCGCACGCCCGGTCAAGACCCGCCCCCGGCGACCGAGGGTGCATCGGACTGCCGATCGCCTCTCGAGGGATGGACCCACCAGATGAGCAAGCAGAGCGCAGAGATCACCACGAAGACGAGGGGCACCCAGACGCCGCCCGCGGCGATCACCGATCCGAACCAGCCCTGACGGTTCCCCTCGACCGCCGGCCAGCCGGTGGCCAGCCAGGCAAAGCCCGCTCCCGCGCCGAGGAACCCGCAACCCAGCGCGAACGCGATCGCCTCGGGGTCGCCGAAGGCCCGGCGGGTGAGTACCGTGGCCACGTACGCGCCGAGCCCGACAACGAACGCCACGAAGAAGACAACGACCAGCATGGAGCGCGAGATCCCGTGAGGAAGCGGATCGACGCTGAACTCGGTGATCTCGCCAATGTAGCCGAGCCGATTGGCCAGGGCCTTGTCGAGAACGCTGACACGCAGGACGTCGTAACCGGCCGACAACCAGACGCCCATGAGGGCGCTGGAGATCAGGAGCAGGGAAGTCAAGGCCGTCGAGCCAATCCGATGCGCGCGCCTGACAGGTTTCGTCAAGCACTCGATTCTGGCACGCGCAGAGGGCGCTATGCCAGCGCGGCCTTCAGGAAAGAGGCGCTCACCGTCGAGGGATCTTGACAAAGCTGCGCGACCTGTCGATCGCGACGCGCCCCGGGTCCTTCGGATCGACGAGGAGGAAGACGCCGCTGCCCGGGGAAAACCCCGACAGGAGTCCGCGGTCGATGCCTGCCACCAGCTCGGCCTGGTGCGGAACTTCATCGAGCAGGAACTGAACAAGAAGGCGCAGGTTCGGGGCCGTGTCGTCACCGCCTGGATGCCTCGCCCACGAGACAACGGTCCCCTCCACGCGCAGCCCGGCACCCGCCAGCCGCTCGGCACGAGACTGCTCCTCGGCGACAGGGCGGTGCATCCTGTCGAACGCACGGGCGACCAGGATCGCGATCACCACGATGACCGCGAAGAAGCCGATGATCGACCACATCAGGAACGGGGGCATCGCGTCGGTGTTCTCCATCAACGCTCAGCTTGGCACACACAGGTGAGCAAGACGTGAACGGTCGGGGAACTGTCCGTTTCACAGGCCGCCAGTCTCGATCACAGAGGGTCTTCTCTGCGCGGGGTACGCCACCGGATGCTCCGGATCGATTTCGACCAGGCAGGCTCATCGCCGTCCCAGCCCGGGTTCTCGCTGATCCCCGCGTCCTGGCTGCCGTAGCCTCTTCGTGAGCCTACGCCGCAGTTTCGCCTTGATGTTTCTGTGTGCCTCAACGTCGTCGAGCTTCAGACACCTACCAGCCTCGGGCGAATCACCACGCGCGTCCTTCAAGGTCGATCATTCCCGGCGGCCACGCCTCGCGTTCAGACTCCACAGGCATGATGAACATCGGCGGGCCGGCTGGCTCCTCGACTGTATTTCCCTCCCGGGAGATCGAACGTTCAACCGCAGCAATGCGATGCCACCCGCACGCACGATAGAACGGAACAACCTCCGGGCGACAGCCAAGGTAGCCAAACTGGATACCCCCAGCATCAAGCATCGACCGCCTCACTGCGTGCATTAGCGCCTTGCCCAGTTGTTTCCCGCGCGAGCCTTGGCAGATCAGCACTCCCCCGACACCGGCGATCTCGATCCGGCTGCCTCCGACCGCGATGTGCCGACGGGCCCAGCCCACGTGCCCGACGATGGTTTTGCCTAAGCGCGCGATGATGTGCCGATCGTGCGGCGCATAGCCGTAGGGCTAATCCGGCTCCCATTCGCCGAAGGTCGCGAAATACTCCTCATCGAACAAACGGCGCAGTTCCCCGCGAAGCCGCGGTGCCAGCTCACCGTGCTCGAGAACTTCGATCGAGTCTGGATTCATGCGGCCTTCCATGGTGCGATCGCGGCAATCTGCTCCGCAACACGATCCTTGGCACTCTCCGGCTCGTACCGTGCCTGAAAATTGAGCCAAAACTGCGCCGGAGCACCGAAGTACGTCGCCGGTCGCAGCGCCGTGTTAGCTGCGTCTTCGCGCTCGCCGTGCGCGATTCCGCTGGCAGGCAGGGGCGGCGCCCCGAGAACGGGCGCGGCTCTGGTCCCAGTGATCCCGGCCCCCGCGATAAAGTCTTCGATGCGAGCCTCATCAGGATGCAGTGCCGGAATCTTGTTATGGATCCTCGACGTTCTCCGCCTCCTCTGGCTCGTATCGGTTCACACAAAGCAGATCCGGCGCTGGTTGCTGATGCTATTTCGGTGTTGCCCGCAACGATCATCCGAAAGGGCATCCAGCCAGCTTCCTGGCCGATCCCAGGGTCGAGAGACGGTGCCGATTACCAATCGGTCCAGCCACTCGTCATCCTTGGTGCCGAATGATCGGTTACGAGTCGAATCTACATCGAGCCCCGTCATTGGCGCTAGACGCCGCCCGAAGCGACAAACCCCCGCGCACAGGACGTATTCCGTAGACTCTTCGTTTCGGTGGCAGATGCTCGACGTCAACCATCCGGCGTCCGGGTGTTTGGTTTTTCCCCGTCGGTTCAGCCACAGGGCGGGCTGGCGGTTTCCCCGCAGCCAAGCGTCGTCGGTCCTGCCCACCAGATGAGCCTGCGACACTGGTTTCATGACTACTGACATCACCCACTGGGAATCCTCGGTCGCCGCTCTCTGGGACCGCGCCGACTCGCTGGGCCGCGAACAGGCGGTTGCGGCCATGTGTGCGCTTGCCAAGGCCTGCCCGGCGACCGACGGACGGGCCGCCTTCGAGCTGGCCGGCATGTACGACTCCATGGGGTTTGAGGCCGAAGCCGGCGCCCAGTACGAGCTGGCGCTTGACCTGGGTCTGGATGAGGCACGGCACGCGCAACTCGCTGTCCAATACGGTTCAACACTTCGCAACTTGGGCCGCTTCGACGAGGCGATCGCCGTGCTGCGCGGTGCGCCGATTCACGAGTCGACCGGTTCCGCCGGGCAGGTTGTCCTGGCTTTGGCTCTTCACAGTGCCGGCCGCAAGGACGAGGCGCTGCGGGTCGCCATCGAAGCCCAGATCGATTCGTTGCCGCGGTACCAACGTTCGATGCGCGCCTATGCGGCCGCGCTGACCGATCCTGCGCCAACCAGCTGATCCGGTGCGCAACGCAGCTTTTGTCGCCGCACGACCGATGACCTGGCACCGATCGGTTTTGCGGTGCGGTGGTTGAGAGGTGCTAGTCATCGAAGCGCCTCACCCAGTTTAGGGTCGCTTGGCGACGATCGGAGGTGCGCGGCGCATCGATCAGGTGGATATTCGGCCCCTGGGGGTATTCTTCGAAACGCGCTGTGCGCAGCGCCGCGTTGACTGCGCGATACGGGCCGGGCACATCGGCCGTCGAGCGATCGCCGAGAAGCGGCAGTTCGCTCGCGCGGATCACCATGCCGCCGTCGTAGCGCAGGATCTCCGGGTGTTCGACTCCGCGGGTGTCCGAGGCCAAGGCAAGCAGCGACCTGATCTGCTCCTCTCCCCCGAGTGCCTGGATTACCGGCTCCCCGATCACGGTAAGCCAGTTGACCGCCACGTAGCGGGCTGGCTTGGGCTGAAGGTTAAACGGCGCGCAGTCGAGCCCCGGGTAACGATGCAGCCAGGGCAGCGCGGCCCCGCCTCGGTGGTGCGCCATGCCCGCCTGGTCAACCAGGGCAAGCCCAGCCGTACCGTAGTGCGGGCGCAGCGCCTGCGCCCAGCGGGCAACAAGCTGCACATAGTCCTGCGGGTTGCTGAGAGCGAACGACGGCGGGGCCGAAAATGTCACGTGCGAAAGCCATGACCGCCGGGGGTCCTCCGCCAGCATCATCGCCTCTGCCTGCCAGCGCGGCGGATTCTCCCGCTGCACCAGTGACAGACTCAGCAACTGATCCGGCTGCTCGATCAACGGCAATGCCGAGTCGAAAATGCGCTCGATGCCCGCCTCTGGAATTCGCCGGGGCTTGGCATCCGTGCCGCCCATCCACCAGGGAAACTGTCCTGGCGCGAGGTCGAGGATCTCGCGCAGCACCGTAAGCGCCGCTCGCCGCACAACCGGAAGATGACCATCAGCGGTGCAGAGCTGCACCGTCACCCCGAGCCGTTGCACCGCGATGCCCGTCTGCGCCGCCGGGATGGTCAGCTCGTCCAGGGAACTGGTCTCTTCGCGGGCTGAGTGTTCAGGTGTCACACAATCTTTTCTACACGCAACCGCCAAGGGTGTCGACCTGTTCAGGCAGCTGGGTGCGGGGTACTCCAGATGCAGCCATTCCAGGTACACCGGCGCTCCCGCCTCGGCCAGGGGTGCCTTCGAGCCGAATTCTGTACGATGGACACACCACCCCCTCTAGGAGCCTGCCTAGGCCACACGCGGCCCGCACCGCAACAGCGTTGTGGCGTGCCTCAAGCACGCAGCGGTTCGCGGGCTTGCTGGATGAGGGCGGCGAGCCAGAAATCCCTACAGGAAAGAACCTCCACCATGCGATTGTTCGGACGCAAGCCGGTTGATCCTGAGCCGGTCCTGGGGCCCACGCCGTTTATCCAGGAGGTTTTGACCCGCATCGGCGAGCGCTACGGGGGCTTCGACACGATCGCGCCGCTCCCGCCGGGCGCGGGCGGCCCGGGGATGGAGGTCACGATCCACCTCGCCGGGACACCCGATCCCTCACGCGAGCCCTTCCTGCACGGCACCGGCATCATCCGCACCGCACGGGTCTTCGCTGATCATACGGAGCTCTACGACGGCGATCGGCTGATCGCCCGATTCGACGACCTGACCACGGCCGACGTCTTCGGCGCGCGGAACTAGCCAGCGCACCCGCCAGCGGATCGGGCATCAGGTGCGGCACAGCCTCCCATACCGCACACGCATTGCGCCCGGCTGATTTCGTCGTCGGAAGGCTGCATGACCTCGGATGACGCGATGGATTACGGGTGCGGCTCACAGTTCGTCATGCGACAGGCGCGCGGGCCTGTACGGCGCTAGCATGGCAGGGTTAGCGCCCTGCGCTCCGCGTCGACCGAAAGATGACAAAAATGCCCGATTCATCCCGCCCGCTGCGCAAGCTCGGCTTCCTGACCATCGGCCTGTTCAACCCGCAGGATCCGGCCGCGGGCCACGAGGACACGCTGCAGATCATCGAGCTGGGCGAGCGGCTTGGCTTCGACAGCGCCTGGCTGCGCCACCGGCATCTGCAGTACGGCATTTCCTCTCCGGTCGCGGTGATGGCCGCCGCCAGCCAACGCACCCGGCGCATCCAGCTGGGCACCGCGGTCACCCCGCTGGGCTGGGAGAACCCGTTGCGCCTGGCCGAGGACCTGGCCACCGTGGACCTGCTTTCCGGCGGACGGATCAACCCAGGGGTCAGCGTCGGCACCCCCATGCAGTACGAGACCCTCAAGGACCAGCTCTACCCCGATTCCGCCGCCGTGGAAGACTTCGGCAAGGGCCGGGTTGAACGTTTTGCCCGGTTCGTGGCCGGGGAGCCGGTGCGCGAGTTCTCCGGGCGCGACGGGATTGTGGAGGAGCACTCGGCCCGGGTGGAGCCCCACGCCCCGGGGTTGCGCGAGCGCCTCTGGTACGGGGCCGGGTCGCTTGACTCGGCGCGCTGGGCCGGATCCCACGGCTTCCACCTGCTGAGCAGTTCGGTGGTGTTCCCCGAGGCCGGAGATCCAGCACCTGACTTCGCCCTGGTGCAGCAGGCCCAGATCCGCGCTTACCGCGAGGCGGCGGCCGCGGCGGGGCGCACGGACGGCTCCGCCCGGGTCTCCCAAGGGCTGGTGGTGATCCCCACCGATTCGGCCAGCGCGCAGCAGGAGCGCCGCTACCGCGAGTACGTGCAGGCCCGCACCCCGCGCACCGCCTCCCCGCAGGGTCCGCGCGGGATGCTGTTCGCCCGCGACCTGATCGGCACCAGCGAGCAGATCGCCGAAGAGCTCTACGCCCATGCCGGCTTCCGCGAGGTCGACGAGGTGGCGTTCGCATTGCCCTTCAGCTTCGGCCCGGAAGACTACGAGCAGATCCTCACCGACATCGCCACCACGCTGGGCCCGGCCCTGGGCTGGCGCCCGGCGGGCTGACCGAGGCGGGATAACTCCAGCAGGCAGACAACAGCGGGCTTCGCGGGCTAGTCGCCGCGGTTCCGGTTCCACAGCTGGTGGGTGACCCCGCCGGAAGTTCCGATGGATTCGACGGTGAAGCGCTGCTGGATCCCGGGGATCCCGTCCCACAGCGACACCCCGGTACCCAGCACCAGGGGCACGATCACCAGGTGCATGAAGTCGATGAGGTCCGCTTCGAGGAATTGGCGCACGGTGCTCGGTCCTCCGCCGATCCGCACGTCCAGTCCCCCGGCCGCCTGCTGGGCAATCTGCAGGGCTTGGTGTGCGGTGGCGTCCAGGAAGTGGAAGCTGGTGCCGTTGGCGAAGTGCAACGGCTCGCGCGGGTAGTGGCTGAGCACGAACACCGGTGTGCGAAATGGCGGGTCCTCACCCCACCAGCCGCGCCAGCCATCCTCGGGCCAAGGCCCGGACTGCGGGCCGAACTTGCGCCGCCCCATGATTTCCGCGCCGATCCCCTGCCCCCAGAGGCTGAACAGCGCGCGATCCGCGGTGATCGGCTCCGCGGAGTCGCTCAGCGCCTGAATCCCGTGAATGACCCGGCCGTCATACCAGCTGGCCAACGCCTCGGCCCCGCCTATCGGCTCCTGGACGGTGACGTGGTTCCCGGCGGCAAAACCGTCGACGGACATGAGCATGCTGTGGACACGGGTGCGGGGCATGGCGGGCTCCGATGCTGGCGGACGGAAGGCGGTGGCCTCAACCGTAGCCCCGACGCCGGCCCCGGGCAAGGGTACCCGAAATCGACTTCGCCCCGGGCGTCATCGACGACCGGGGCGAAACACAGATGGATCAGCGGCTACACGTTGAACCTAAATTCGACCGCGTCGCCGCAGATGCCAGCCTCAGAACTCGACGTCGGAGTGAGTCGCAACGCCAAATCGCTGCCCCGGATATCGCAAGCCCGCGAAGTACATGTTCGTGTGCGCCACGATCTGAGCGCCAGCGACTGCCACCCCACCCCACTGGGCATCCTCGGTCGTGTGCGCGTCGCCCACAAGAGTGACGTCGTATCCCTCGATTGCGGCACGCTGAGTCGTCGTTCTGATGCAGTAGTCCGATTGCGCCCCAGCAATAACCAGGCGAGTCGCCCCCAACTGGTCGAGCGTCTCCCTCAGAGACGTTTCCGCGAACGAGTCGCGATAGCTCTTCCTCACGACCGCTTCGCCATCGATCCATTTCAGCGGTGCAACGAGGTCCCACGCGGGAGTACCTACACCTACCGGATCATGCATCACCCACACGACGGGCACGGACTGCACCCGCGCTCGGTCGACAAGCGCCGCGGCTCGGTTCGCGACACCATCGGCATCAAAGCACCCCGGCACCACGCCCTGCTGCATGTCGACGATCACGACGACGGACTGCGCCGCTGTGGTCGTCATGCGACTCGCAACGGTGTGATCGCCGAGATCTGCTCACCCGCGACGTCCTCTGCGCAGTCAAGCTCGTAGTGGCTCTGCAGATTGATCCAGAACTCCGCCGAGGTGCCGAAGTACTTCGCGAGCCGCAGCGCTGTGTCCGCCGTGATGCCCCGTTTGCCGTGCACGATCTCGTTAATCCGCCGTGGCGGCACACCGATGGACACGGCGAGCTTGTTCTGCGTGATGCCGAAGCCCTCGATGAAGTCTTCCATGAGGACCTCACCCGGGTGGATCGGCTCGATCTTGTCAGTGGTAGTCAACGATCTCCACCTCCTCTGGTCCGGCATCTGTCCATCTGAAGCAGATTCGCCATTGGTCGTTGATCCGGATGCTGTGCTGACCGGCTCGGTCGCCCTTGAGAGCCTCGAGCCGGTTGCCGGGCGGAACGCGGAGGTCATCCAGCGCCTCGGCGGATCCCACCTGACGAAGCTTGCGCAACGCCGCCCGGAGGATCCGCGGATCCAGGGACGGCACTCGCTCACGACGCCACAGGCGCTCGGTGTCTCTGCTCCCGAACGATCTGATCACGAGACCAGTGTATGACGGACTCCGTCAATAACGCTAGACGTTAAACCGGAACTCCACCACGTCGCCGTCCTTCATGATGTAATCCTTGCCTTCAATGCGGGCCTTGCCGGCGGACTTGGCATTGGCGACCGAACCGGCGGCAACCAGATCCTCGAAGCCGATGACCTCGGCCTTGATGAAGCCGCGCTGGAAGTCGGTGTGGATGACCCCGGCGGCCTCCGGCGCGGTAGCTCCCTTGCGCACGGTCCAGGCGCGAGTCTCCTTGGGGCCGGCGGTCAGGTAGGTCTGCAGGCCAAGGGTGTCGAAACCCACGCGGGCGAGTTTGCCCAGCCCGGACTCGACGATGCCGGCATCTTCCATCATCTCTTCGGCTTCGTCCTCTTCCAGCTCGGCCAGCTCGGCCTCGAACTGGGCGTCCAGGAAGATCGCCTCTGCCGGCGCCACCAGTTCGGACAGGGTCGCCTGCATCTGGGTATCGGCCAGCCCGGCCTCATCGGTGTTGAACACGTAGATGAACGGCTTGGTGGTCATCAGCTGCATCGGGGCGAGCTCTACGAGGTCCACCCCGTCGGTTTTGCTGGCCGAGTACAGGGTCCGGCCCTCTTCCAGGATCTTCTGCGCCGCCAAGACCGCGTCCAGGAAGGACTTCTCGATCTTTTTGGTGCGCAGTTCCTTCTCCAGGCGAGGCAGCTGGTTCTCGATGGTCTGCAGGTCGGCAAGGATCAGCTCGGTGGCGATGGTCTCGATGTCCGAGGCCGGGTCCACCTTGCCGTTCACGTGGATCACGTCGTCGTTCACAAACGCGCGGGTCACCTGGCAGATCGCGTCGGCCTCGCGGATGGTGGCCAGGAACTTGTTGCCCAGGCCCTCGCCTTCCGAGGCGCCCTTGACGATGCCGGCGATGTCGACGAACGACACCGTGGCCGGCAGGATACGCTCCGAGTTGAAGATCCCGGAGAGCACCTTCAGGCGTGCATCCGGCAGCGGCACCACACCCACGTTGGGTTCGATGGTCGCGAACGGGTAGTTGGCTGCCAGCACCTGGGCACGGGTCAGCGCGTTGAACATGGTGGACTTGCCGACGTTGGGCAGTCCGACGATTCCGATAGTAAGAGCCACGGGAGGAAATTCTACCTTTTACTAGTACTGAGCGCCCAGTTCTGTGCGGGCGCGTGAAATGTGTGGGGCCTAGCGGGATTCGGGGCGGGCGCCGCGCCCGCCCAGGGCACGCTCCTCGTCGCCGGATTCCTTCAGCTTGCTGCGGATTTCCTTGGGCAGCGAGAAGATGATGTCCTCCTGCGCGGTGGTGACCTCCGCGACGTCGGTGAAGCCGTACTCCGCGAGCAGCTCGACCACCTCGCGCACCAGAACCTCGGGCACCGAGGCCCCGGAGGTGACACCCACGGTGGAGACGCCCTCGAACCAGGACTCGTCGACCTCGGAGGCGAAGTCCACGCGGTAGGAGGCCTTGGCGCCATGATCCAGCGCCACCTCAACCAGCCGCACCGAGTTCGACGAGTTGGCCGAGCCGACGACGATCACCAGGTCGGTTTGCGGGGCAATGTTCTTGATGGCCGCCTGGCGGTTGGTGGTCGCGTAGCAGATGTCGTCGCTGGGCGGATCCTGCAGGTTCGGGAAACGTTTGCGCAGCCGGCGCACGATCTCCATGGTCTCGTCCACGCTCAGGGTGGTCTGCGAGAGCCAGATCAGCTTGTCCGGGTCCTTGACCTGCACGGTGTCGGCTTCTTCCGGGTTGTTCACGATGGTGGTGACCTCCGGGGCTTCGCCGTAGGTACCTTCAACCTCCTCGTGGCCTTCGTGGCCGATGAGCAGGATCTCGTAGTCGTTTTTGGCAAAACGCACCGCCTCGCGGTGCACCTTGGTCACCAGCGGGCAGGTCGCATCGATGGTCTGCAGGCCGCGATCCGCCGCCGACTGCACCACCGCCGGGGAGACGCCGTGCGCGGAAAACACCACCAGCGCGCCCTCGGGCACTTCCTCGTTCTCCTCCACAAAAATCGCCCCGCGCGATTCAAGCTCGGAGACCACGTGGACGTTGTGCACAATCTGCTTGCGCACGTAGACCGGGGGCCCGTAGTGCTCCAGCGCCTTTTCCACGGCCACCACCGCACGGTCCACTCCGGCGCAATAACCGCGCGGCGCGGCGAGCAAGACCTTGCGCTCGGTGACCTGCGGGGAGGCGGCTGCGATCTGTTCTGGGGTGCGGCGAATCCGCGGTACCCGAGGGATCGGCAGCGAAACCGGAATGGAAGTGGAAGTAGCCATACCTCTAGTCTACGAAGCCCGCGCAAGTTAGCGCACACTCATATGCGTAGAACCACACCCCAAACACTGTGAGATCCACCTCTGAGGACGGCGAACCGCGCAACTGTCCACCGCGTGGTGTAGCGTCATTTGTGCCTGCTTCCGGCAGTGCGATCCACTCTTACCGTCCCCGAGGAGCCGTCCGGATGGAGCCGAAGTCCCCCGCCGCCCTGCCGGCCACCGCCGCCCAGACCTCCGCCGAGAATCCGTGGCCGCTGCGGCTGCTGTCTGAAAAACTCAAGATCCACATCGAGAATTCGCCCTTTGCCTGGGTTGAAGGCCAGCTGCTTGAAGCTAACATCCGCAACGGCCACGCCTATCTGACGCTGCGCGACGTGGATGCGGACAACTCCTTTTCGGTGACCGTCTGGTCTTCGGTGATGCGCCAGCTGGACACCACCCCCACCGTGGGATCCCGGGTGGTCGCCCGGGTGAAACCCAGTTTCTACGCCAAAACCGGCCGGCTCTCGCTGAACGCCACGGACCTGCGCCCGGTCGGTTTGGGCGAGCTGCTGCTGCGCCTGGAACGGCTGCGCCAGGCGCTGGGCGCCGAAGGCCTGTTCGACCCGGCGCACAAACAAAAGCTGCCCATCCTGCCCGGGAAGATCGGGCTGATCACCGGGCGGGATTCGGATGCTGAGAAGGATGTGCTGCGCAACGCCGCGCTGCGCTGGCCGGCGGTTCAATTCCGAGTCATCAACACCGCGGTCCAGGGTGTCGACGCGGTCTCCCAAGTGATCGCGGCGCTGCGCGAACTGGATCAGGATCCGCAGGTTGAGGTGATCGTGATCGCCCGCGGCGGCGGCGCGCTGGAGGACCTGCTGCCGTTTTCCAACGAGGATCTGGTGCGCGAGGTGTATGCCGCGAGCACCCCGGTGGTCTCCGCCATCGGGCATGAGGCGGACCGTCCCATCCTGGACGACGTCGCCGACCTGCGCGCATCCACCCCCACCGATGCGGCCAAACGCATCGTGCCTGATTTGACGGAGGAGTTCGCCGGGCTTGAGCAGGCGCGCAACCGGCTGGATCGGGCGATCAACAACCTGATTGCGCGCGAAGCGCAGAACCTCGCGGCCTTGCGGGCGCGCCCGGTGCTGGCCAATCCGCAGGTGATGGTGGATTCCCGCGCCGAGGACCTGGCCCGCTGGCGCGAGCGCTGCACCGCATTGATCCGCCACCGCGTGCAGCGTGCGGACGATGAGCTTTCCCACCTGCGCGCGCAAATGCGCGCGCTGTCCCCGCAGCAGACCCTGGACCGCGGGTACTCGGTCACCCAGTTGGCCGACGGCACGGTGCTGCGCGATGTTGCCGGAACCCTCCCCGAGGCGCAGCTGCGCATCAGGGTGGCGAAAGGCCAACTCACCGCCACGGTCACCGAGCTTTTCCCCGCGGCGCCCTAGCCACCGGACACACCCCCAGAACCTTCTTGAACGGAGCCACCCATGAACACCCCGATCCCCCAGGACATCACCGCCCTGACCTACGAGCAGGCCCGCGAAGAGCTGATCAACGTGGTCAACCAGCTGGAAACCGGAGGCGTGGCGCTCGAAGCGTCGCTGGCGCTGTGGGAGCGCGGCGAAGCGTTGGCGGCACACTGCGAAAACTGGCTCAATGGCGTCTCGCAACGCCTGGACGCGGCCCGTGGCGCCCAGGATGAGGCCCAGTAGGCACGCAGTTTATCTGGTCGCTTCCAACCGGAGCTTTTCGGCCGCCACATCGAACTTCGCCGCCGGCCACTGCGGGTTGATCTCCTGCAGCGTGGCCAACAGCAGCTCGGCCACGCACAGCCGGGCGCGCCATTTTTGATCCGCCGGGATCACGTACCACGGGGCATCAGCCGTGTTGGTGCGTTCGATCGCGATCTCGTAGGCCAGCTGATACTGCTCCCACAGGGCCCGGTCTTCCACATCGGAGACCGCGTACTTCCAGAACTTGTCCGGGCGCTCCAGCCGTTCGGAGAGCCTGGCGTACTGCTCGTCGCGGCTGATGTGCAGCATCACCTTCAGCGGGTGGATCTTCTGGGCCACCAGTCGCGCCTCGAAATCCACGATCTTGGGGTAGCGTGCCTCGACCTGCTGCTCGGTGGACAGCTTCTGCACGCGGTGGATCAGCACATCCTCGTAGTGCGAGCGGTCGAACACCCCGATCAGCCCGGCCGCCGGGAGCTGCTTTTCCACCCGCCACAAGAAGTCGTGGGCGCGCTCCTGCGCGCTCGGGGTTTTGAACGCAAAATGCTGCACCCCCTGCGGGTCGAGCATGCCCATCACATGGCGCACCACCCCGCCCTTGCCCGAGGTATCCATGCCCTGCAAGATCAGCAGCACCGAATCCTTGGAATCCTCCTGCAAGGCGGAGGCGAACAATCGCTCCTGCAAATCTGAGAGCAGGGTGCCCAGTTCCTTCATCCGCTCCGCGGCCTCGCGTTTATCCTGGGGTGCGTCCGACGGCCACCACGCAGGTGCCTTGGTCGCCCGATCGCTCAGCTTCAGCCCAGGTTCCGCACGCAGGGCGTTCATCAGGGTTTCCGGGTAGGCGGTCATTGTTTCTCCCTTGTCGCGCACGTATTTGATGTCAGCCTACCGGTTCCTCCCTGCCGCACGGGGTATTTTTGCCTATGGCTGGGTTCTGGGTCTGAGTCGATTCAGGAATACTGCGCTGCGCGCACCTGAACAAGCACGTACCATCCCCCATCTCATAGAATGAGGCACGTGACTCAGCTCGAATTCAACAACTTATCCGACGGCGAACTGCTACGGCTCGAAGCACATCTCAGAGCAGAATTCTTGGCTCGTGGGCTCATCCGGACAGCCACCAATCTCATGGGCGAGATCGCCGAAACCCTGGCCCAAAGAGTCTACGGTGGCAAGCTCCAGCCACCGGGCACTGCGGCCAGTGATGTGATTGATGCCGAAGGGCGGCTGATCCAAGTCAAGACCCGCGTGCTGGACTTGCCCGACTCCAGGTTTTTCAGTTTCTCAACGCTGAAATTCGATCTGGCCGTCTGTTTGAGATTTGATCGTGCAAGTAACAAGCTGCAATGGGCCCGCGAGTTCAACCGGGAAGAACTCAGGCCCTTGCTAAGCGTCGGCACGCATGGTTTCCGGCTATCCATGCAGAAAGCAATGGCGCAGGGAAAAGACGTCACCAAGGACTTCCGGGACGCGTTGAATCGGATGGACACAACGACATCCGCCTTGGCCGGTACCACCGCCCGCTCCTGACCGCCTCACCCTCGGCCAGCGCACCCGCGATCGAACAAAACGCCACCGCGTCGAGCTGGAAACCAGTTCGACACGGTGGCGTTCATGTGTGTTGCGGTATCAGGCGCGGGCTCGCCAGTCCTCCAGGAAGGAGCCGATCCGGCCGACAGCATCGGTCAGGTCGCGCACATTAGGCAAGGTGACCAGACGGAAGTGGTCCGGGCGCACCCAGTTGAAGGCGGTGCCCTGGGTGATCAGGATCTTCTGCGCCTTGAGCAGCTCGAGGGCGAACTTCTCATCGTCGTGCATCGGATAGACCTCTGGGTCCAGCTTCGGGAACATGTACAACGAGCCCTTGGCCTTCTGCACGCTCACCCCGGGGATCGCGGTGAGCAGGTCGTAAGCTGCGTCGCGCTGTTCAAGCAGGCGGCCGCCGGGCAGGATCAGGTCGTTGATCGACTGGTAGCCGCCCAACGCGGTCTGGATTGCATGCTGCGCCGGCACATTGGCGCACAGGCGCATGTTGGTCAGCAGGTTGATGCCCTCGATGTAATCCGCGGCCTGGTGGCGGGGGCCGGAGATCGCCATCCAGCCGGCGCGGAAGCCGCAGACCCGGTAGGCCTTGGAAAGCCCGGAGAAGGTCAGGATCAGCACGTCGTCCGCCAACGAGGCGGTGTTGATGTGCACGGCGTCCTCGTAGAGGATCTTCTCGTAGATCTCGTCGGAGAACACGATCAGGTTGTGCTTGCGGGCAAGCTCCAGGATCCCCTCCAGGGTTTCCTTGGGGTACACCGCGCCGGTGGGGTTGTTCGGGTTGATCACCACGATGCCCTTGGTGCGATCGGTGATCTTGGAGGCCATGTCCTCCAGGTCCGGAAGCCAGCCCTCCTCCTCGGTGTTCAGGTAGTGCACCGGGGTGCCGCCGGCCAGCGAGACCGAGGCGGTCCACAGCGGGTAGTCGGGGGCGGGGATGAGGATCTCGTCGCCGTTGTTCAGCAGCGCGTTCAGGCTCAGCGTGATCAGCTCGGAGACGCCGTTGCCCAGGTAGATGTCATCCACCCCGATGGTCTGGATGCCGCGGGTCTGGTAGTACTGCGAGACGGCGGTGCGTGCCGAGAGGATGCCGCGCGAGTCGGAGTAGCCCTGGGCATTGGGCAGGTTGCGAATCATGTCGACGAGCACCGCGTCGGGCGCCTCGAAGCCGAACGGCGCGGGATTGCCGATGTTCAGCTTCAAGATCCGGTGGCCCTCCGCCTCCATCCGCGTGGCGTGCTCCAGGAGCGGCCCGCGGATGTCGTAGAGCACGTTGTGCAGTTTCGTCGATTGCTTGAATTCGGCCATGGGTACACTTTCTCACGTCAGGCGCGTAGATCGCGCCTTGTTACTCAACCGTTGCGCCACGCCCGCGGATGCGGCGCGGCCAACGGCGGCTAGTTGTCGATGATCCAACGCCAGCGCGCGGCGGCGTCCTGCGGGCTCATTGCCTCCTCACCGGAAACGATCCGGTTCAGCCCGATCAGCGCGTCGGTGTTCACCGTGCGGGTCACCTCGTTGATTCCATCCAGCGCGTCGCGGTCCACCGCGGGGCCGGCCAGCGGCAGGTACAAGGCGGCGTCGAAGAGTTTCTCGCTGCCGTCGATCGTCTTGAACCCCTCGTCGCCGATCACCGCGTCCTGCGCCTGGAGCACCACGACTCGATCCACCGCGCTGCGCAGTTCATCATGCAGCTGCTCGGTGTCCACGGTGCGGAAACTCGGTTCGGCGCAGCCCGCCTGTTCCAAGGCGGTGCGCAGCCCGGCGGTGGGCGCGGAATCGGTGACAACACTCAGCTCGCCGCAGGCGGCGGCCAGGGTGGCCAGCGAATCGATTGAATGTTCCACCGCCTGGGCGGCCGCGAGCACCAGGGTTTGCCCGGCGGTGCCCTCGCTGGGCGTGGCGGCGCTGAAACCCAATCCTGCGTCGTTGATCAGACCCGGCAGCTTTTTCGCCTCATCCGCGGAGAGCACCTGGTCTTCCCCGCGCGGGTCGGAGCCCGCCGGCAGCAGGCTGATGGCGGCCGGCGCGGTGTCGATGGCCAGATCCGCCTCCTCGTCGGCTACCAGCGCAAACGGATCAGCGGAGGGCTCGGTGAAGGTGATGGTGTACCCCAGGTTTTCCAAGGCATCCCCGTAAACGTGGGCCAGCGCCTGCCCGGTGGGATCCACGGCGGGCGCGATCCGCAAGCTCACCTCGCGGCTTGGTTCGGCCGGGGACTGTTGCCCCGGGCTGGTGCAGCCGGCCAATGGCAGGGCCAGCGCACAAGAGGCCAGGGCCAGGGCGGTGGTAGTGTGTCGCAGCTTCATCTCCCTTCCGATTTTAGGCCAGCGCGCCGTCAATCAGCGGTTGCGCGCGCCGGGTTCGGTCATCCGCAGCATCACATCCACCCGCTCGATCCTGTTCAGCTGGCGGATCTCGTCGCGGGTGAACCAGCCGGCCTGGCTGGTGGAGCCGTTCTGCTCCGCGCGCAGCTCACCGCCGGCCAGCGTGGCGGTGTAGGTCACCGCGACGGTCTGCATGGGGTGGTTCTGCCCCGAGTAGCGTTTGGCACCGGGGATGATGCCGGTGGTGACATCGAGCAGCTGCAGACCCGCAACGTGGTACCCGGTTTCTTCAAACACCTCGCGGATCACCCCGTCGGTGGTCTGCTCCCCCAGGTCGATCCCGCCGCCGGGCAACGACCAGCGCGGGATGAAGCGTGGATCGCGATGGCGCATATCCCACAGGGTCAGCAGCACCTTTCCCGCATCCTCGATGAGCGCGTAGGCGGCCAATCGGGTGTCGTACTGTTCTCCGGTCTGCTCGGATGCTCGTGTCATAAAACAAATATATCCGCCCGGACGGCCAGATTTACCATGCGGCCACGCCGTTGTGGACCCCTGCGGGCAGCGGCTCGGCGCGCGGATACGCCATCGAAGCTGTGCTCGTTGCTCCCCAAGTATGGTGAAATATTCTTATGTCATCGCAATCTGAGCAGAGCCACGGAACCGATCTCGATGAGATTGATCGAATCATCATCGACGAGCTGGTCGCCAATGCGCGCATTTCAAATGCGACGCTGGCGCAGCGTGCGGGTATTGCCCCGTCGACCGCGTTGCTGCGCACCCGGTCATTGGTCGATCGCGGCATCCTGACCGGCTACCATGCCGAGGTGTCCCTGCGCAGCGTGGGGCGCACGGTCCAGGCGCTGATCTCCGTGAAATTGCGGGTGCACGACCGCGAGAAGATCGACACCTTTGTTGAACGGATCCCGCGGTTGCCCGAGGTGCTCTCAATGTTCCACGTCTCCGGCGGAACCGACTACCTGCTGCACATCGCGGTCAGCTCCACCGAGGCGCTGCGCGACTGGGTGCTGGATAATTTGGCGACCGACGAGTCCGTGGGGCACACCGAAACCACCCTGGTCTTCGCCCACCACATGGGGCATCGCGGTCCTTTGCCGTTTACCGAGCCGGAGCACGGCTAACCGGCGACGCGCGGTTGACTTGGGTGCGCCCGGGCGTCACCGAAAACACAAAACCTGCGATCCGAAGGGGATCGCAGGTTTTTTGGTGTGCTCCAGGGTGCCGGCTGCGTGGTGTTGCCGGCGGGTCAGGCGCGGCGGCGCTGCATCACAGCATCCAGGTTGAGCCGGGTCTTGGACGCGGCGGCTGTTTTCTCCGGGGCGCCGATGCCGCCACGGGTGGCGTTCGAGTCGTTGTCCTCGCCGGTCGACGCAGGGTTCGCGGCCACCGGCTGCACCCCGGCGGCAGCCGGAGCTGCGGTGGACCCGATCGCAGCGGATGGATTTGCGGCAACTGGAGTTGCATCAGCCGGTGTTGCCGCGGCCGGCGCGAGCTTGGCCGGCACACTGGCCACCGCGGCACGATCCTCGGCGGAGACCTCGGAGGCGATCCGCTTGGCATCTTCGGCGGCCTTCAGGCTGATCTGCTTGCTCGGGCGCAACGGCTCGGAGACCGGCAACGGTTCGGCGGCCACCCGCGCGGCGATTTCCCGCTGGGTTGCCTCGCGCGCCTGGACATAGGTCGGCAGCGGCACATTGGTCGGTTCCCAGGTTTCCGGCTGCTTCACGCCGCCCAGCCCATGAGCCACACGCAACGCTTCGGCACGCAACTCCTGAGCGGTGATGGCCGGGGCCCGTCGGGCGGACCCGGGGCGCGCGTCGAACACCTCGGTGGATTCCGGCTTGCGGACCAGCACCTGATTGGCGTCGTCGGAAATGGCCGGGGTCTGCATGGCACGCTGCCGGGTTGCCTCCAGGCTGGCCAGCAGCTTCCGGTTGCGATCGCGCACCGCAAGCATCCGCAGCGACGCGAACGAACCCAGCCCCACCAGGAAAAAGATCCCAACCCACCCGAAGGTCAGCGCGGTGAAGGGGGCCAGGACGCCGCCGACGACGGTCGCCAGCACGGCAAGCAGACCCAACACGGCGAGGGACAATCGGCCGTAGCGCACGCGAATTCTAAGTTCAGAGTCAGCCTTCGACTGCGAAGCGCTGCGCGACGTGCCGGCCATGTGGGTCCTCCATCACCGATAGGTTCGGTCAGATTCTGCGTGAAACCAGATATGGCTTCTCGACTCAACACTATGCAACCGATGAACCGCGCACCGGCACCTGCGTAGGCGTGTTGCGAAGTTTTCAGACAGAATGCGCCAGCTCAGGCGCGGATTTACGAGCGCCGCGCGCACCACCTGAAATTACTCGTAGATACGTTCGATCATGGGCAGGGCCAGTTCCTCGCGGTTCAGGGCGAAACTGCGATGATCACGCCACTTTCCGTCGATGTGCAGGTAACCGCGGCGCAGCCCCTCGTCGCGGAAACCAAGTTTATCCACCACCCGCAGGCTGGCGGTGTTCTCCGGCCGGATGTTGATCTCCAACCGGTGCAGCCCCAGCGCCGAGAAACAATGGTCGACCACCAGCGCGCAGGCCTCCGGCATCAGCCCGAATCCGGCGTGCGACTGGTCGATCCAGTAGCCGATGGACGCGGAACGCGCCGCACCCCACTGCACCCCGCTGACCGAAACCTGCCCGATGATCGGCGGTTGAGAACCGTGCAATTGCGGCAGCGTCAGCACCCAGGCATAGCCGGTCCCCTGCCGGGCGGCCGCATGTTTGATCCCGATCATCTCCCGGTAGGTGAGCACCTCCGGCGGGCCGCTCGGGTTGGTGGGGTCCCAGGGTTTCAGCCAGGCGGCGTTCGCGTAACGCAGCGCGGACCACTCGGCGGCATCGGAGGTTTTCAGTTGGCGCAGCACCAGGCGCTCCGAGCGCAGATCTTCAACCGCGAACCTGCCGCGCCACATGCGTTTCATGCCCTAATGTTATCCGCCACGAGGTGCGATCCCGGGCTTTGGGTGCTCGCCGGGGCCAGGTGGGTACAGTGGGAAGCATGGATGCACGCAGCTCAGATTCCGTCCGGCCCGGCACTCCCGGCACTCCCGGCATTCCCGGCACTCCCGGCGGGGACACGGACGGCCGGCCCACCGCCGCACCGGGTTCCAAAAAACTCGTCCGCGCGGCAATCCGCGCGGCCCGGCGCGCCCTGCCCGAAACACAACGAGCCGACCGGTCCGCGGCCCTGTGCACGGCGGTGCTCGGCTATCTGCAGGAGCTGACCCCGGTGGTGCGCAGCGTAGCCGCCTACTGCTCGGCGCCCGACGAACCGGACACCGCTCCCCTGCTCACCGCGCTCGTCGGCCAGGGGATCGCGGTATATGTTCCGGTGTGCGAAGCTGAGCACAAGTTGTCCTGGGTGCGCTGGTTCCCGGATGCGCAACTGGTCCGCAGCGACTTTGCCCCGGTGCTGGAACCGGTAGGCGAACGCCTGGGTGTGGAATTGTTCCAGGAGATCAGCACCCTGTTCATCCCGGCGCTGGCAATCGACGCCGCGGGGCTGCGGCTGGGCCAGGGAGGCGGCTACTACGACCGCTTCCTGCCGCAGCTTGCCAACTTCCCGGTGCAGATCGCCGCCCTGGTGTACGAGCAGGAGCTCATGCCCGCCGGCGGCTTTGCGACCGACCCCCACGATGCGCCGGTCGACCTGGTGATCACCCCCGCCGGGGTGCGGCGTTTCCTGGACTGAAAGTTCTGCACAGCTCGCGGCCACCGGGCCGCGGCGCACCGGATACCGCGGTGAACTGGGGTCATGAAACTTCCTGCTTCCCGCCGCGCCCCACTCATCCCGCGCCCCAAGGTGCGCCCGGTCCGCACCCGGAACGAGGCGCTGCGGCGGTACCGGCGGCCGCTGGCCATCGCCTGCCTGCTGCTGGCTCTCGCGGCCAGCCTGAATACGCTCTCCGCAGGGCAGCTGGCCAAACGCGAGGTGGTGGTGGCGGCCAGTGAGATTGCCGCCGGCGCGATCATCTCCCCCGCGGACGTGCAGCTGCGCAGCGTGCTGGCCGATCCGGATGACCCCGGGCTGCTGAGCGACCCGCAGGCGTTGGTGGGACAGCGGCTGGCGGTCGGGGTTCCGGCCGGAACCGCGTTGCGCCACTTCCTGCTGGTGGGCCCGCAGTTGCTCACCGGCAGCGCCGCGGGAACCGTCGCGGTGCCGATTCGGCTCAGCGATCCGGCCACCGTCGGGCTGCTGCACCCGGGGCAACTGGTGGATATCGTTTTGACTACCGGCGACGGATTCGAGCAGGCGATCCGCTCGGAAACCATCGCCCGCGCCGTGGCGGTGCTCTGGGTTCCGAGCGCGGAGCGCGGGCAGTTCGGAATGCTCGCCGGCGGCACTGCCTCCGGCGAGGGCATCGTTGTGGTGGCCGCGGCGGCGAGCCTGTCCGACGACCTGGCCGGAGCCGTTTCCCGCGGAAAGGTCTCCGCGGTACTGGTGAACTGACCCGGTCCGGATGGAAGAATCTGGGTCGGGGGCGGCGCTGGCGCGGTTTACCCCCAGTGCGGGGGTTTTTCGCGTTTCATGGCCTCGGCCAGGTCCGCCGTGGAATCCCCCCAGAACCTCGGGTCGTCCTCCTTGGCCAGCAGCCCGGCCAGCGGATCGCCGCCGGTGCTGGCCGGGTGCGCGGCCGGGGCCAGCGAGGCGGCCGAGCGCGCCTTGGCGATCGACTCGTCAACCGCGGCGGCAGGCGAAACCTTCTGGTAGCTTCCGGTCAGCTGCACGCGGGCCTGCAGGTGCGCCGCCGGGGCGATCACCCGCGGGCGCTTGCGGCGCCCGGCAGCAGGTCGTTCGGCAGCAGGTTGCCCGCTGTCTGATAACCCGGCCTGTTCCGCATCAGGCCCCGGCTGGCCGGCACCAGAGCCGGGGGCCCGCCGCGAGAGCGGATCACCCATCTACTTGGCGTTCCGCTGCTCGGCTGGCTCGCTGGTCGCCGGCACCGGACTCGGGGTGGAAGGCTGCGCGGTGTCCGTGCTGCCTCCCGAAGCCCCGGTGGCGGCGGAAGGCACGTCGCTGGCGCCCTGCGGGGCAGTTTCGGGCGCAGCCGCAGGTTGCGCGTCGTCCTTGGCCGGTTCGGGCTTCTCCGCAGCCGGGCTGGCTTCGCCGGCGGCGGCCTCGGCGGCGTAGGTCACCTGGCTGGCGCGCACCGGAGGGGCCACCGCCACCGAGGCGCGGGAGCGTTCCACCGGGCTCGGCGCGGAAGCCGGCTTGAGCTGCAGGTAGCGGGCCAGCCGATCGGTCACTGAGCTCGGGTCGGTGAACACGTCGATGGTCCACAACGGCACATAACGCCAGCCGTGGTTTTCGAAAAAGTCCGGACGCAACCGGCTGCGCTCGCGCACGGTCAACCCGGCATAGTGTTCGGTGCCGTCGTACACCACGGCCAGCGGGCGGATTTCCTGCCCGTCGACGTCGAACGCGTGCGCGGCGAGATCCAGCACCCCGCGGTAGTCCTCCGAGACGATGGCCCCGCGTTCGCGCAGGCGCCGCGCCAGGTCGGACACCAGCGCGTCGAACCGCGGATGCGCCCAGGTGGCAACCGAGGAATCCCCGGCCTGCACGCGGGTGAACAGGTCGAAAAACGCGCCGGCGCCGTGATGCAAGCGCGAGGCTTCGAGCTGATCGGGCTGCAAACTGGAGACCAGGGTCAGCCGGGTACGCGAGCGGGTCACCGCGGCCACAAACAGCTGCTCGCCGCCGGGCCGGGACAGCGCCCCGAATTCGTGCAGGGTTTTGCCGTGCGGGGTGCGCCCGTAACCCCAGGCGAAGATCACCGCGTCGCGGCGCAGCCCGATGAGCCGGTTCACCGTGGTCACCACAAATGGTTCCTTCGCGGCGCGCAGGTGCTCCATCGCGTACTTGTGGTTTGGCAGCTGCACCCGGATCGCCTCCGCGATCGCCGAGGCGTGGGCGCGGTTGGTCGCGATCACCGCCAGCGACTGCTCCGGGCGGGTGGAGAAGTGCTCGAAAACCAGGTCCACAATGCGCGCCACCTCCGCGGCGGTGCTCTGGACCCCGTCCTCGCTGCTGGCCAGGGTGCCGGTGGCATCGGGAACATACTGCGCGCTCAGGCGCTCCGAATGCGCCGCGGTGGCCATGGCCTGCGGCAGCCGGGAGATCGCCGAATCGTAGTAGGTGGTGGACAGCTGCTGCACCAAACCCTCGTCGACCCCGCGGTACACCGTGGACAGGGTCCCGGTGACCAGCACCTCGTTCAGCGCGCTCAGCGCAGAAACCCCGGCGTGGCGTGAGCCGATGCGGGCGGTCGGGTCCACGGAAACCTCGAAGGGCTTCGGGCCGCCGAGCATTTGATCGCCGATCGCGATGACCTGGCGGGAACGGCGCACCGCGTCGAGCACCTCGCGCAGCGTCAGGTAGTTGGCCTCCAGCAGGATCACCGCATCGAATTCGGTGTCATCGGGCAGCGCGGTGCCAAGCAGCAGCGGCGCGGACACAAACACCGGGGTCAGCGAGTTGACCAGCGACTCGCCCAGGGACAGGACCTGGGCGATGGAGACGGTGTTCTCCTTGAGCATCTCTCGCAGGGCCCGGGAGGCGGCGCGGTGATCGGCCAGCGCGGCCTTCCAGTTGCGGGCCAGCTGCCAGCGGATCCGCTGCGGCCCGGCGGCGATATGCGCGCCGTCGGCCAACCGGTACTCGGCTTCGAGTTTTTCAAGCTTCGCGCCGTCGTTCATGGCCAGGAAGTCGTCGCCGGAGATCATCGCGTCCAGCACCGACTGCCACCAGGACAGTTCAAGTTCAGCGTCCACCGCGTCGGCGTCGATCTGCCGATCGGCGAAGTCCTCCAGCAGATCCCCCAGCCCGGCCTCCGCGAGCTGCTCGGCGATCAGCGTGCGCTCGGGCAGCTCGGCGAGGTCTTCCTTGTGGTCAACCAGCGCGGCAATCAAATCCAGCAGCTGCGCGATCGGCATTTCGCGCAGGCTCCCGCCGGTGCGGGCCGGCAGCATGGCCGAGAGTTTGTCGATGCGCGCCCCGGCGTCGTGGTAGCCGGCTTCCACATCCAGCAGCCCGCCGGGAACCTGCGGGTTGCGCTGGGAGGTGGCGTGCGCCCGCCAGGCGTCGCGCTGCACCGCAACGGCCTGCAGCGCTGATTGCAGGTCCGGCACGTGCATGCCCGGGCGGACGTACTCCTTGGCGATTTTGCGCAACCGGGAGCGGACCAGGGAGCCCATCTCCACCCCGTGCTCGCGGCGCCACGCGCTGGTGGCGGTCGCGGCGATCAGATCGTCGATGTCCCCCTCGAAGATGTCGGACTCGAACTTGTCCAGCGAACCGCGCACGGAAACCAGCAGAGCCAGCTGGTCCCCCCACTTGTCGTAGCTGTCATCCAGCCGGATCTGGCTGCGTTCGGCGATCTTCAGCATGTGCTCGTGCAGGATCGGCAGGTCCTTGCCCAGCCCGCTGGCCAGGTTCAGCGCCTGCGCGGTGGCTTCCTGGTTGCGCAGCGGCGCGCCGTGCCATGGGCTGGTGGTGTGTTCTCGGGAGAACGCGCCAAGCTGCGCGGCGCGTTTGAGCTGCGCGGCGACGTGGCCGCGCTGGCCCATGGAGTCGAGCACCGAACGCTTGAGCCGCACCGTGGTGGACGGGGCCGGGTTCAGCGCGGAGAGCCGGGCGAGCTCCTGCATCGACTGGTACGGCGAGCAGCCCCAGCGGCTGCGCACCGAATGCAGCGACTTCACGTGTTCGTGCAGCGCATGGCGCGACTCGCGCAGGCGCTTGAACAGGTTGCCCAACTGCGGTTCGGTGGCGCGTTCGTTGCGCAGGATGGCGCGGGTCAGCTGCTTGCGGACCGCATCCGGGTCCTCGTTCGGTTCCAGCAGCAAGCTGGCGGCGTCCAGCTGCTCGTTGAAGCGGGCGACGAATTCCTCCGCGGCGGTGCGCTGTTCGGCGATCACCAGCACGCGTTTGCCCTGGGCGGCCAGCACGGCGGCGGCGTTCAGCGCGGTCTGCGTGGCTCCGGTGCCGGCGGCCGCGTTGATCGCCACGGATTCCCCGGCTCCGATGTATTCGAGCATGCGCGACTGCGACTCGTCGGCATCCAGCAGGTACAGCTCGTCCTCGGGATCGCGCTCGTCGGAGGACTTGGCCAGGGTGGTGTCCCCGGTGTGCACCTTGCGGCTGGTGCCCGGTGCTGGTTTGCCGGCCAGCGGCGAGCTGGATTCCGGGGCGCGACGCGGGCGCGCCGAATCCTTGAGCAGGTTTTTCACCCGGCGCAATCGGGAACCGGTGTCTTCCGGGGCGTCGGCCTGCGCGGTGCCGGCCTGCGGAGCGCCGGCCTGCGCGGAATCAGCCTGGCCTTCAGCCTGCTGTGCCTGTGGGGAACCCGCCCCGGATTCGGCGGGAGCGTTTTTGGCGGCGACCAGGTTGGCCAGCGCGGTGGAGCCCTTGGTGGCCTCGGCAACCTTGGCGGCGCGCTCGGCAAGCTTCTGGTTTTCGGCATGCGCAATCAGCGCCTCGATCACCGGGTGCGGGCCGCTGAGCTTGGCGGGGTCGGCCGGGTCCATGAGGTCGGAGAACGTGGACAGCAGCAGGCGGTGTCCCACCACCACCCCGGGAACCTCTGAGACCAGATGGCGCAGCGCGTCCATGCCGCGCACCGGATCGAAACGCGCGATCGAGTAGGCGGCGGCGTCCACGGCGGCCACGTCGATGCTGGTGTGGTGATCGGCCTCGAACTGGCGCACAAAGGCCGGGGAGATGGTGGCGCGGCCGATCAGCTGGACGTCGTAGTCGTCGGTGTCCACGTGTTTGCTCAGCGTGATGCGCCCCAGCATGATCGGGGCGGAGACCGGTTCGCTTTTGCCCTCGTGCACAGCGCGCCAGTTGGCCACGCCGGCGGCCAGGTACCCCACGTCGATGCCGCGCTCATCCCACAGCTCGCTGATTTTGGAGGCCAAGGCGCGGGCGGTGCGTTTGGCGGCGGCGTACTGTTCCGCGTCGTGCAGCAGGGTCGACAGCCGGGTCCGGCGGCCGGCCAGCAGCTGCGCCAGACCCGAGGGGTTGGCGTGGGTGATGTCGATGCTGTTTGACGTCGAGGGTGCGAACCTCAAGGTGGTGTCGGCCCCGGCGCTTTGCCCCAGGGATTTCACCCAGGCGGCCACTCGATCCGCGGCAGCATTGTGAGCACTGGTCACGACAGTTATTCCCTTCACTGAACCGGCCTACAGCGGCGCGCGTTGGCACACGACACCTCTATCTAACGTAGTGCACTCGCGCGGCAGAATACCGGTGCGAAACACGCTTTAAGCAAGTGTTGCGGAACCCGTCAGGGGTGCGCCGCGACGTTCAACACGCCGCGGTGCACCCCAAGGGCTCCGCATGAGGTGCCCGGGCCGCCCGTTCAAGGCCGGCCCGGACCCGGCACAACTAGCTGCCGGTTACTCCCATTCGATGGTTCCCGGTGGCTTGCTGGTGACGTCCAGCACCACGCGGTTGACCCCGTCCACCTCATTGGTGATGCGGTTGGAGATCTTGGAGAGCAGGTCGTAGGGCAGGTGCGACCAGTCCGCGGTCATCGCGTCCTCGCTGGAGACCGGGCGCAGCACGATCGGGTGCCCGTAGGTGCGATGATCGCCCTGCACGCCTACCGAGCGCACGTCGGCCAGCAGCACCACCGGCATCTGCCAGACCTCGTCGTCCAGGCCGGCTGCGGTCAGCTCGGCACGGGCGATCGCGTCGGCCTTGCGCAGGATGCTCAGGCGCTCCTCGTTGACCGCACCGATGATGCGGATGCCCAGGCCGGGGCCCGGGAACGGCTGGCGTCCCACGATTTCCTCCGGCAGGCCCAGCTCGCGGCCCACCGCACGCACCTCGTCCTTGAACAGGGTGCGCAGCGGCTCGACCAGCTCGAACTGCAGGTCCTCGGGCAGGCCGCCCACGTTGTGGTGGCTCTTGATGTTGCTGGTGCCCTCGCCGCCGCCGGATTCCACGATGTCCGGGTACAAGGTGCCCTGGACCAGGAACTTCACCGGCTCGCCCTCGGAGGCTTCCTTGGCGATGATCGCGGCCTCGGCGGCCTCGAACGCGCGGATGAATTCGCGGCCGATGATCTTGCGTTTGGTCTCCGGGTCGGTGACCCCGTCCAGCGCGGACAGGAAACGCTCGCGCTCGTCGGCGATGTACAACTTGGCACCGGTGGAGGCGACGAAGTCCTTCTCCACCTGCTCGGCTTCACCTTCGCGCAGCAGCCCGTGGTTCACGAAAACGCAGGTCAGCTGGTCGCCGATGGCGCGCTGCACCAGGGCCGCGGCCACGGCGGAGTCAACGCCGCCGGACAGGCCGCAGATGGCCTTGCCGGTGCCGACCTGGGCGCGGATGCGCTCGATCTGCTCGTCGGCGATGTTATCCGCGGTCCAGTCGCCCTTCAGGCCGGCGCCGTGGTACAGGAAGTTTTCCAACACATCCTGGCCGAACTCGCAGTGCTTGACCTCGGGGTGCCACTGCACGCCGTAGAGGCGCTTGGCCTCATTGGCGAAGGCCGCGACGGGGGCGCCGGCGGTGGTCGCCAGGACCTCGAAGCCTTCCGGGGCTACCGAGACGGAGTCGCCGTGGCTCATCCACACGGTCGGCGCGTTATCCGCACCGGCCAGGATGGAGCGGGCCTCGCCGGCGAATTCGGTCGCGGTGCGGCCGTACTCGCGCAGTCCGGTTTCCGCAACGGTTCCGCCCAGGGCGTTGGCCATGGCCTGGAATCCGTAGCAGATGCCGAGCACCGGCACGCCGGCCTCGAACAGGTCGGCCCCCACGGAAGGGGCGCCATCGGCGTACACGCTGGAGGGACCACCGGAGAGGATGATCGCTGCAGGGTTCTTGGCCAAGATGGCTTCGGTGGACAGGGTGTGCGGAACGATCTCCGAGTACACACGAGCCTCACGTACGCGGCGAGCAATCAGCTGCGCGTATTGGGCCCCGTAGTCGACGACCAGAACCGGCTTATGTTCTGGATTGAGGGGAGCAGTAGTCACCCACCTAGTCTACGCGGTTCGCCGGGTGCGAAACAGCACGGCCGATGTCATCAGCGTCACCACCGGGTCACAATCGCCGACCGGGAACAAAAATGCCAGCGGCGGACCGCGTACCGGTTCTCGGCAGGCGGTCCGCCACTGGCGGAGTGCAGTGCGGCTGGCGGCCTAGTAGCGCTTGGCGGCCTTGGGGTGGTTTTCCATCTCCGCCATCACTTCGCGGTGCACCTTGCGCTCGGTGATGAAGGACATGAACGGCACCACACCGCCCAGGGCGATGGTGATGAAGCGGGCGAACGGCCAGCGCATCAGCGACCAGAGCCGGAAGTCTGCGAACAGGTACACCACGTAGAGCCAACCGTGGGCGATCAAGATCCCCAGGGACACGTTGAAGCCGCCGCTGATGGCGGCCCGGTTGTGCATGCCCACGGTGTTCGCGGTGCCGTCAACCAGTTCCCCGCCGATGAACAACTCCAGCTGCCAGAAATACTTGAAGATCATTTCCAGCACCAGCAGCAGCAGCATCACGCCGGTGACGTAGGCGAAAACCCGGAAAAAAGCCGCCGCGGAGCGGATCTGCGCCGGGGTTCCGCCGAACTTGCGGGGGCGGGGTGCGGGAGTGGTGCTGGACATTCTGGGGTGGTCCTTCCGTGGGAGGTCAGTCATTGACAGTGTAGTGGCGCGCTGGCTGCGCTGAGCTTAGTTCTCGCGGGTGTTATCGGCGGAGTTATCGCCGGTCTGCTCGTCGGTCTCGGCAAGCGAGTCGTGCTGATGCGCTTGGGCGGCGCGTTCGGCAACCGCCTCCATGCTGCGCTGGTAGTCATCACGGACCATGCGGTACCAGAGGAACAGCGCGAACCCGGCGAACACCACCCATTCGATGCCGTAGAACACGTTCAGCCAGTTGATCTGGGCTTCCTGCGGCTGCGGGCCAACCACCACGCGGGTCAGCCCCGGCTGGTCGATCTGCGCGCCATCAGCAGCAGTCAGCTCGTGGGCGGTGATAAAACCTTCATACAGGGTGTGATCCCACAGGTTCGCCAGCTGCGAGGAGGCCAGCGTTTCAAGCACCGGGTTGCGCACGTCGTGCTTCAATTCCGGGCCTTCGGAGGGCAGCAGGCGCCCGGTGATGTTCAGCTCCCCTTCCGGGGCCGGGCTGGGGGTGCTGGTATCTGGCTGCCAGCCGCGGACTACTGCGATGGCCGCCTCATCCGGCGCGCCGTCGACCAGGAATTCGCTGACCACCCAAACCCCCTGGATGTCCTCGTGCAGGCGCGGTGCGATGAGCTCATCGGTGCCGGGTACAAATTCGCCGCTCAGGCTCACGATTTGGTCCGCCACGGTGCCAAGCAGTTCGGTCCCGACGCTATGGTGCTCGATCAGCGGGACCGGGACCTCGGTGACGTCCGCTTTGACCAGCGGTTCGGATTCGGAGGCTCCGAACTGCCAGCCGGAGAGGGCGACGAAGCCGGTGGCCAGCGCCAGGGCGGCCAGCAACGCAAGGAGCCATTGAGGTTTCAGGGCGGTTTTCAGCACCCTACCACCGTACTTCGATTCTCTGTAGAAGTTGAAATGCACGGGGCGTGAGATTGACCTTGGACACCTCTAGGCACCGCGGGGGAACCTTTTGGTGGATTGTGTCGTTAAGGCGAGGTTTCCGGGATATGGCGACGGCCCGCCGCCTATGCCGGATGGGGCAAAGGCGACGGGCCGGAAAAGCCTGCAGGCGGAAATCCCCGCCGCGGTGTTGGCCTAGAAGCGGTCGGACTCGTAGGGCGAGAGCACTACGTCGACACGCTGGAATTCCTTGAGTGTCGAGTAGCCGGTGGTGGCCATCGAACGGCGCAGGGCGCCGACCAGGTTCGAAGTGCCGTTGGTCTCCTGGGACGGGCCGTAGAGCACCTTCTCCAGCGGACCCACGGTACCCACCTGAGCGCGGTCGCCACGGGGGCTGACCTCATGAACCGCTTCCATGCCCCAGTGGTAACCGGCACCCGGTGCCTCATCGGCGCGGGCCAGTGCGGTGCCGAGCATGACGGCGTCAGCGCCCATGGCGATGGCCTTGACGATGTCGCCCGAGTTGCCCAGGCCGCCGTCGGCAATCACATGCACGTAACGTCCACCTGATTCCTCGATGTAGTCGCGGCGGGCCGCGGCGACATCAGCAATGGCGGTAGCCATGGGTGCATGGATGCCCAAGGTGCGACGGGTGGTGGACGAAGCGCCGCCGCCGAAACCGACCAGCACGCCGGCGGCGCCGGTGCGCATCAGGTGCATGGCCGGGGTGTAACCGGCGGCGCCGCCAACGATGACCGGAACGTCGAGCTCGTAGATGAACTGCTTCAGGTTCAGCGGTTCGGTGGTTTTGGAGACGTGCTCTGCGGAGACCGTGGTGCCGCGGATCACGAAGATGTCCACACCGGCATCGATCACCGTGCGGTAGAACTCTTGGGTGCGCTGCGCGGTGAGCGAACCGGCCACTACCACACCGGATTCGCGGATTTCCGCCAGGCGGGAGGTGATCAGCTCAGCCTGGATCGGAGCCGAATACAGCTCCTGGAGCTTGGCGGTGATCTTCGGGTCATTGCGGGTGGCCGCTTCGGAATTCAGGCCGGCGATTTCTTCCAGGACCTTTTCGGAGTCCTCGTAGCGGGTCCAGAGGCCCTCGAGGTTCAGCACGCCGAGTCCCCCGAGCTTTCCCAACGCAATCGCGGTGGCCGGGGAGGTCACCGAGTCCATCGGCGCGCCGAGGAATGGGGTGTCGAACTGGAAGGCATCGATCTGCCAGGAGACCGACACGTCCTTCGGGTCACGGGTACGGCGATTCGGTACGATCGCTACGTCGTCCAGGGAGTATGCCTTGGTGGCCCGCTTGCCGCGGCCGATCTCAATCTCATTAGTCACGACCCTAGGTTATCAAGAGTGCGGCCAATTCCCGTGCTCGGCCACCGCCAGATTGCGTCCCGAGACACGTCTAGTGCGCCACATCCGTGCTTTGGCGCAGTGTGGCGGCGGTGGCGGCCAACGCTTGGGCGGCGTCCTGTTCGGCCTGGGCAATCTGCTCCATGACCTGCGCTAAACCGGTAAACAGCTCTTGGCGCTGTGCTGGCTGAACCGGTTCCTCCAGCAGTTGAGCGAAGTCGATCCACAGGGCCGCCAGCTGGGCGTAGGCCGCGGAGTGCTCCCCCAGGTCGGCAAGGCCGGGCAAATCGGCCGCCTCATCGAGGAAGTCTGCGTATAAACCGCGCAAGCCGCCGATCCCGCCGAAACGGGTGTCGGCCAGGAATCCGGCTAGCTGGGAGAGCCCTGATTCCAGCTGCGCGGGCTCGGCGAACATCTGATTCCAGCCGGTTTTGCCTTCCGCGTCACGCAACCGGGCGGCGAAGGTGCGCATGCCGGCGATGCCGTAGTTTTTGGCAAAGTGCGCCGGCACACCACGCAGTTCGCTGGTGCCAAGCAGGCGGGCGGTGGTCTCTTCCACGGCTTCAAGCACGTTGGCGGCCAACACCTCCGGCTTCGGCGCGCGGCGCGAGGTGACCCAGGCCTGCCAGAACTTTTCGCGTTTGCGGCGGGCACGGGCGGTGGTGAGGTCCTCGGGGCTGATGGGGTTCAGCGCGCCGGAGCCGTCGTCCACCAATAGGTCGTCATCGAGTTCGCCGACAACTGCCAGGTCGATGGTGTCGGACTCGTCGACCTCACCCTCTTCGATCCACGGAAGCGCATTGACCGCGACCCGGACCACCACTGCGCGGCCGGCATCCAGCCCGGTGTCCAGGTATTCGGCGGCGCGCACGTCGGAACTGGTGGTGCGCTCGTTGATTTTTGCCCCGCAGCGGGTGAGCAGGTTCTGCGTGTAGGGCTCCGGGTGGGCGCGGGTCACCAGGGCGAGGCTGACGTTGTCCTCATCCTGGAAACTGTGCTGCATAAATCCGATCCCGCCGGCCAGTCCGGCAAGCATGGCTTCGGTGTAGGGCTGGGAGGTGACCGGGTTGGTCACCCCGGCCTGGGTGAGCACCCGGTGCCAGAGTGCGGCGTCGTACTGCACCACGTTTTCCGGCGCCGGGTATTCGGGCAGCTCGTCGAGCGGCGCCGGGGCGGGTGCTGGCTTCTGGGCGTTTTTGGACTGGGCCGACTTCGACTTGGCCGAAGCCTGCTTGCCGGATTTACCCTGCGAAGAGTAGTTTTTGGCCTGGGCCGCGCGGGCTGCCCGCGGACTTTCGGGTTTGTTGGTGAGGATATTTTTGCGGGCGGTTGTGTAACTTTCGCCGGTGCGTTCCATACGCTCGCGGGCAAGTTTCTTCAGGTTCGCTGGCTGAGCCACGTGAATCGGGTTCCTTCCGTCCTGCGGCGCCGTGGCGGGTGGGACCCGCACGCGCACCTCGCGCCGCCATCGAACAATTCTACGTGTCACAACGGGGTTGGCGGCCGGTCGAGCCACGTGGGATTGGCAACTTCGCGCCGGGTGCAAGCCGGATTTGGATCGGTTGGCCGTCTGGATGCGTGATTACCGGCCAGTTGGGACTGAAATTCTTATGCGGACTTCCAGTCCCGATCCGAAATTTATGTTTTCGGTTGCAGATGTTTTTCTGACTCGTGACGGGATCCTGGTACTCGCGGAGGTTTTCATCTGACGCAACGTATTAGTGTTCGCGGAGGTTTTGACATGACGCAACAGGGCACCTATTAATTCGGACCGTCCAACCTCTGAGGTGAAGCGTTGCGCACAGGGTGCTCGACCAGCTTTCAGCCTCACTCCCCCAATGAAAATGCGGGAATTACGCGTCTGCTTTTCGCGAACCGGATCCGTGCCTCATCTGCTCTTGCGTACGTTTCGGCCTCGCAGCAATGATCCGTGTATGGTGCCGCAATCGCCGGCATGAGCATGGAGTTATTGGCGCCCAGCAGGCCTCGGACCGTGTCCTTATTTTTGGTCCGAGGCCCTACACCGTCATGTGGCAGGCCCGCTCGACAGATTGACGGCACGTTGTGTTGCGTCGAGGATTCAACCGGTTGAGAATTCCTCGGGTAACTCAATACTCGTCGGCACCCCCGGCGGACTGTAATTACGCCGCAACCGCTGCACCGGATCCCGATCCCTCGGCAACAACACCCACGGCAACCCCCTCACCCACACAATCTTCACCACCCCATGATCAAACTCAATATGATGGCTCTTGCACCCCGGAACGATCCGATCCAACCGGGTATGCCCACCCAACGCATACGGATCAGTATGGTGGAACTCCAGCATTTCAACCTTCGCCAAACACCCCGGCACCAGGCAATACCGGTCCCGCGCCAACACCGCACGCTGCAGCACCTTAGGCACAAACCGTTGCGCCCGCCCAAAATCCAGTAACACGCCCTCGGCATTGAATACCGCAGGAATCAGATCCGCCTGGCACAACAGCTCCCGTAACGCCGCCGGAGGTAAATCCACCCCATGAGCGGTCTGCGCGGTGGACCTGGCCAAATCTTTCAGGTCATCGATCATCATGTGGGCGACCACGACCGGGCGCAGCCTCGACGACTTCCGCGGCGGTGGGGCAGGGGGTGCCCCCTCCACGGGTCCGGTGTCCGGATCAGTTTCCTGGTCTGGGTCTGGGTCGAAAAGTGAACCTTGGACCGGATCACCACTCTGGACGCTCACGCCACCATCTTTGACGGGGCCGCTAGCGGGGTCGTTCGCGTCCAGCAGGATCTCCAGTAACGCGTTCAACGCCCGTTCGGGCGGGGTCGCTTCGGGAATGAACAGGTCATCATCATCATCCCAGGAGAACGGTTCAGCGTCGTCTGGGAGCAGGTCTTGGATGGACCAGGCTCCTTGACCGTCGGGTCCTGCTCCGTGAACCGCTCCCGATTCGGTATCAGTGGTGCCAGCGGTCGAGTCGGCCCCAGTCTCAGTCGTGTTATTTCCGGTGCTCGCACCGGATTCAGCGCCGGTCGTGCCGGTTCCGCTAGTGGCCGTGCTGTTTTCAGACTCCGTGGCCTCTGCGGTGCTGCATTCAGCATCACTCGTACTGCCGTTGGCTGAACCGGCCTCAGAGTCGGTGGTTCCGGTCTCAGAGCTGGCCGTGCCGGTCCCGGCACTGTTTGCAGTATCCGTAGTGCGATTATTGTTGCTGTCTATGCCGGTCTCGGCTTCCGTAGCGTCTGCAGTGCTGTTATTCGCTGAACCGGCCTCAGAATCACTCGTGCCGTTTTCAGCCTCCGCGGCTTCTGCGGCGCTGTTCCCCGTAGCCGTGGTCGCTAAGGTGCTTGCGACATCTTCAGCACCAGCACCCGTGCAGGTGTCCGTGCTGGTGTCGGTGGCTTCTGTCCCCGCAGCACCCGCAGGAGGCTGATTCGGATTATCCGCCGGATCCCTGAAAAACGAATCACCCGGCACCGGAGCACCAGACCGGCCACCCTTCCCGGTGCTCGACCCGGCAGGCGGGGAAGGAGCAGCACTGGCAGGATTCCTCCGCGCCGCCCGCCCCGCCCGCGTACTGGCCTTACTCGCCGAAGCACACCACGAATCCACCCACGCCCCCTCCGCCGTCGACAACCGCAGCAAAAACTCCCGGAAATACGGGCTACGAATCGGCAACGCAAACAACCCCCGCCGCAACGACGCCGGAGGAGGAACCGGACCACCCTGGTTAATCGCCTCTAAAATCAGGGTCGAAACCTTCTTCACCGCCGCCATCGGAATGAACTCATCCGCAAGGACCTCAGCAGCGTGTTCCTCCACGGTACGCCCATCAGCATGCCTCAACGTCGGAGACGTCGCAGCGCCTTCAAAGGTCAGATCCGCGGGTTCCACCTTCGCCAGTTTCCGGCTCACCGCCCGCACCGCGGCCGGGTCCATGCCCGGGGTGAACAACAACACGGACAAATGCTCAAACCGTGGGGGCACCCTGGCGCCGGTGAAGTCTTTGCGCCCCACCAAATCCAACGCCTCAGCCACCATCCGATGAGTGTGGGCGTAGGGGATGCGACCCCACGCGGCGAGGAGTTCCTCGGGGTTGCGGTAGCAGTTACGCCCGGTCGAACGCACCGGGGTGGTGCTGGTGTCTGCCGGGTGCTCCCGGAGGGTGTCGAGCTCACGTTGGGCCAGGGTGTGGGCGGCGGTCGCGTTGGCTCGTTCGGCGGCGACCAGTTCCATGCGGGACGCTTCGAATCCGAGGTGTTGCGCGGTGGACGCCAGTTCCAGGGCGAGCCTGGGGTCGGTGGTGGTGGCCAGGGATTCACGCAGCAGGGCGAGGGTGTCGAGCAGGGTGGTGGCTAGGGTGCGCAGGCTGGTTCCGGACAGGCAGAAGCCATCAAGGGACGGGTCCAGGTGTTCGAGGACCTCGTTCAGGGTGTTCAGGCCTTGGGCCAGTGCGCTGTTCATGACTCTAGTGAACGATGCCCAGGTGGTGGGTGTGGTGGGGTGGGTGCGGATTGTGGACAAACACCAAAAACTTTTACTGACAGGTTCTCAACGTCGCGTAGTCCTAGACGTTCAGTTGTGCTTGTATGTTGTTGCATCGAGCGGACGGCCTGCCACCGAGTGGTGGAGTCCGGCAGGTGGAAGTCGGGTAGATGTTGGCCAAGAATGAGTGTTCGTATTTCGGGTGCAGTCGGGCAACCCAGACTAAAATTGCAGGGGCAGGTGTTTCCGGAATTTTTCAAAGGGTAGGTATCGTGGCGAACGGATCAGCGCGGTGGGCTCTAGGTGGGGCGCTGATTTATGCCATCGCGCTGGTGTTGATCGCTTTCTGGCCAACGCCCGTGGACGCACAGGCGGGCCCCTGGCTGACCAATGCCATCGGCTGGCTCCATGAGCTCGGCGTGCCCCAGTGGTTCGGGTACGGGGAGATCGAGTTCGCCGCGAACATCGTCTACTTCATGCCGTTGGGCCTGCTGGCCGCGTGGTGGTTGCACCGGCCGAGGTTGGCGTTGCTGGTCGGCCTAGCGGTCTCCGTGATGATCGAGGCCGGCCAGCTGCTGCTTCTTCCAGACCGGGTGCCCTCGGTCCGGGACCTGGTGGCCAACACGCTGGGGGCGCTAACGGGGGTGCTGATCTATTTGGTGGGCCGCAGCTGGATGCGGCAACGCGCGAAGCAAAGTGCCCTGAGCTGACCTGCGGGTGAACATCTCGCGCCCGGCCCCGTGCAGCGCGGTGAACTTCCTTTCATGCATACCTCCCCGCCATAGTGTCCTGCCCTCTTTTCGATCCCGCTCATGGTTGCTGCTCCGCCCTGCCCTCCCGGGCGCGGGTGGGGTCCGGGTGAAACCGTTTCCGCCACCGGGGTGCGGTACCCCATATGGTGCGTCCGAGCCTGGGAACCGGGCAGAATCCGGAAGTTTTCCCGCACAGAAAAACCCCTCCGGATCCAGCACGGGGCTAGGATCGGCGGGGTTTTACCTGATGAGCTTTAGCGCGAACGGTAGTTCGGAGCCTCGACGGTCATCATGATGTCATGCGGGTGGGATTCCTTCAGCCCGGCGGCGGTGATGCGCACGAACTTGCCGCGCGCCTTCAGCTCGGGAATGGTCGGGCCACCCACGTAGAACATGGTCTGGCGCAGGCCGCCAACCAGCTGGTGCACCACGGCGGACAGCGGGCCGCGGTACGGAACCTGGCCTTCGATGCCTTCCGGGATGAGCTTCTCATTGGAAGGGACATCCGACTGGAAGTAGCGGTCCTTGGAGTAGGAGGTGTTTTTGCCGCGGGTTTCCATGGCGCCCAGCGAGCCCATGCCGCGGTAGGCCTTGAACTGCTTGCCGCTCATGAAGACCAGGTCGCCCGGGGATTCCGCGGTGCCCGCCAGCAGCGAGCCGAGCATCACCGAGTCGGCGCCGGCCACCAGTGCCTTGCCGATGTCGCCGGAATGCTGCAGGCCGCCGTCGGCGATCAGCGGAACACCGGCGGGGATGGCGGCCTTGGCGGCCTCGTAGATGGCGGTGACCTGCGGGACGCCCACGCCGGCCACGATGCGGGTGGTGCAGATGGAGCCCGGACCCACACCGACCTTGATGGCGTCGGCGCCGGCGTCGATCAGGGCCTTGGCGCCGTCGAAGGTCGCAGCCTGGCCGCCGATGACGTCCACGTGGGCCGCGGCGGGATCCTTCTTCAGGCGGGCGATCATCTCCAGCACACCCTTGGAATGGCCGTTGGCGGTGTCGACCACCAGGGCGTCGACCCCGGCGTCGATCAGGGTCATGGCGCGCTCGTAGCCCTCGCCGAAGAAGCCCACGGCGGCGGCTACCCGCAGGCGGCCTTCCTCGTCCTTGGTGGCCAGCGGGTACTGCTCGGCTTTGTCGAAGTCCTTGACGGTGATCAGGCCGGTGAGTTTGCCCTCGTCGTCGACCAGCGGAAGCTTCTCGATACGGTTCTTGGAGAGCAGCTCGATGACGGTATCGCGCGGCACGCCTTCCTTGGCGGTGATCAGCGGCATGCCGGTCATCACCTCGTAGACCTTGGTGGTCAGGTACTGCTCGCGCGCCACGAAACGGGTGTCGCGGTTGGTGATGATACCCAGCAGCTTGTTGTTCTCATCCACCACCGGCAACCCGGAGACGCGGTACTGCGCGCACAGCTCGTCCCATTCGGCAAGGGTGGCGCCCGGGTGCACGGTGACCGGATCGGTGATCATGCCGGACTCGGAGCGCTTGACCTGGTCAACCTGCTTGGCCTGGTCCTCGATGGACAGGTTGCGGTGGATCACGCCGATGCCGCCCTGGCGGGCCAACGCGATTGCCATCGGAGCCTCGGTGACGGTATCCATGGCGGCCGAGCTGATCGGCACCTGGATGTTGATGCGCTTGGTAAAACGGGTGGTGGTGTCGGCGTCGGATGGGATCACATCCGTCGGGCCAGGCAGCAGCAGTACGTCGTCGTAGGTGAGTCCTTCAAAGGCAAAGGGGTTGAACTCAGTCACGTATGAACCTTTCGGGGCGAAAGCGGAGGTTGTTTATATGTTAGAACCCTTTTGACGCGTCCGTGATTCCCAGTCGCGTCTGTGTGGCCAACCTCATGCCACGATACCGTCATTTGGCCGGCTGGACACCGAAAGCTGGCGAGGGCTCAGAATTTTTTGAGCCGTCCGGGTCCACGGCCGCTGTGAAGGCGGCGGCGAACTCATCCGCGGCGCTGTCCACAAAGGTCTTGGACAGGTGGGTGTTGTCCAGATAGGTCAGCACGTTGCCGATGACCGCCTTGCACACCCCCTGGGGGCAGAGCACCGGAGTTAAATCCAGGGAGGCGACCGCGGGGCCGTAGTCCGTGCTTTCCAGCCACTGCTGGACCGGATTCACCGCATTCAGCAGCTGCGAGGCCGGCTGGTCGCAGCGGGTGGGATCCGATTTGGCGGAGTCGACGCATTCGGGGATCAGGTACTCGAAGCGCGGGGTGTCGCGCACCGCGACCACCTGGCTTCCGGCCTGCAGGAACGGCTCGATGGCCGGGACGATCCCATCCACCAAGGTTTCCTGTTCACCGGGGCTGCGCAGGTACTGGTCGTAATCCTGCACGGTCATGCTGGCGTTGACCATGACCCAGGTGGGTGCCACGGCGGAGACGTATTGTTGGGCGGCATCCTGGAAGTCCGCGCACAGGGGGTCCTCGCGCGCGGAATCGGAGCCATAGCGGCAACCCGGGTGGTGCACTAGGATCCAGCTGCCCCCGGCGTCCTCCATCATCCGCGCTCCGGCCTGCGACCAGTGCTGCATGTGCGAATCGCCGAGCATCACCAGCACCGGGGTGCCGGGTGTGAAGTCGCCGCCTTGCTGGCAGAAGCTGATCCGTTCATCGTCCGGGTCCAGCACCCCGGTGCACTCGGTGCCGGGGTTTTGCCATTCATCATCAAGGTCCGTGGCCAGCGGCAGGGTCAACGCCGCCGGGGACGGGTCCCAGTCTTCGCTGGCCATGGCCCCGGGGTTCTCCTCCGGGGTTTGGGCCGCCGCCACGGTACGCCGGTATTCGACGTTGCCTTCCCAGGCGAGCACCGGCACGCTGACGATTCCCACACCCAGCACCGCCACCAGCACCCCGGAGGCCAGTTGCGCTTGGCGTCCGGCCACCATCTCCCCCAGCGTGGTCCGGGACTGCCAGGCGGCCAGCGGCTTCTCCACCCAGCGGGTGGTGCACCAGGACAAGACGATGGAGGCAACGATCAGCACGGCACCCGGGATCAACCCGGCCTGGGCCGAACCGCTCAGGGTCAGGTAGAACACCAATAGCGGCCAGTGCCACAGATACATCCCGTAGGACAGATCCCCCAGCGCGCGCAACGGGGGCAGCGAGAGCACCCCGGCCGGGTTGGACCAGCGCGGCTGCGCGGGAGCCATGATGATCAGCGCCGCACCCAGGGTGGGAACCAATGCCATGAAACCCGGAAACTGCCCCTGCACATCCAGCAGGGCGCCGCAGGAAATAATGGTTGCCAAGCCGATCCAGCCGCCCAGCCGGCGCAACCGCAGCGGCAGGGTGGAAAGCCAGGGCAGGGCCAGCGCCAGCAGCGAACCGAGCGCGAACTCCCACAGCCGGGCCCCGGTGTGGAAGTAGGCGACCTGCTGGTTGGTGGCGGTGAGGTGGATGGAGTAGGCCAAGGAGCCGGCGAAGATCAGCCCAAAACAGGCACCGGCCACCGCGGCGAAGTGGTACCGGGACAAAAACAGCTTCCAGATCAGCGCACAGGCCGCCAGGATCAGCGGCCAGAGGATAAAGATCTGCCCCTGCACGGACAGCGACCAGAAGTGCTGCAGCGGGGAGGCGGTGGAGGTGTTGAACGCGTAGTAGTTGACCTGGTTGTCGGCCAGATACCAGTTTTGTTTGTACAGCAGGGACGCGAAGGACTGGTCAATCAGCTGGGGCCAGCGGTTGCTGGGCAGCAGGATCCAGGACCCTATGGCCACCGCGAGCACCACCACGGCCGCCTGCGGTATCAACCGGGAGAAACGGTGCGCCCACTGGCCAAGGATTTGGGGGCGTTCACCTCGGCCGATCCTTTTGGCCAGCGAGGCGGTGAGGAAAAAGGCGGAGAGCATCAAAAAGATGTCCACTCCCCCGGAAACCCGGGAGAACCAGATGTGGTAAACCATCACCAGCAACACCGCCAGGGCGCGTAGTCCCTGCAGGTCGCTCCTGAATCCGGGCTTCGGCTCGGACTTCTTGGCTGGGGTGAACGTCAACGACACGAAGTGGTGCTTTCCTCGGGGACAGAGCAGCTCTGGCGGGGCGGCTGTGGCCGATGCCAGACATCATTCGATCCTAGCAAGGAGAAATAAGTATTCCATTTGAACTGATTGCCCACGGCCCAGCGACGGCAACCCGCCGGCCGATCGCGGTGGGTTTTCGCCCCCGAACCAGCGGTGCACCGGACCTATCTGGCAGGGGCCGTGGTGCGTTGCCCGGGCGCGCGAAATCCGGCTGGTCGAGCATCGATGGACTGGATGAAATTTACGGTTGCTTCGAGCAGTCCCAGCAGGGCATGGTTCTTGGGCCGGCAAGTGTTGCACACCTGGCCCGCTAGAGTAGCTTTCAGTGCCACAGCGTACTCTTTTCGAAATTTGGAACTAGCTTACCGACGTGAACGGATAAATACGGCGAGACGACGAAGGCTCTCGTACTCGTGAGATCGTAAACCACGAGACGAGGCAAGAGAAGGACGTAGTTCCTCAGTCTTCTCCAGATGTATTCTGGCGCTGGGTCCCACATTGACCACTGCCACACGAACCGCACGACAGTCACATAAGTTGCGTTACTCACTTCCACCGGTCATGCAAGCGAAACCTCGATTAATCTCCCGGCGGCCAAAGCTCTCCAATACAACTTGTATTTCGCGTCCACAATTAATCTCTTGCTAGCAAGAACTACGTCGTCGCGGCATCCCCAAAGCCGCGGTGGCGCGGAGGCCCGGCGTCAGCCGGCAGACCTGTACACCGCCCTGAACGGGGACCGAGTGCACTCCGGGGAGTGAGGCAGGACCCGGCTTCATGGGCTCGGCCATGCATGACATCAGTTCTCTGCGCCAGGGAACCGGCATGGTATTGGACCCATGGACGTCGAGATGATGAGCGATGCGCTCCCCTGGATCCTGGACTTGCCAGCAGCCGCTCGGGAGTCCTGCGCGAGGGAACTCACCGATGCGGCAGCAGCGGCATTAGCTCATGGCGCTCCTGGACTCGCGAAGGCTGAGCTCGTCTCGTGGCGCGAGACAGCTGCGGCCCCGGCCAACGGGCTGGGCAGCTCGCCCATTGAATGGCTCGACGAGGCCACGCCCGTCGATTGATCTTAGGCTCGGGCTTCAGCGATTGCTGAATCAATCTCTGATTAGACGTTCAACTCAGCCATTGACAATGGCCATTCAACGTCACGTATGGCCAAGGAACTCGCGGTCTCCAGCTATTGCTAACGTTACACTTTTTGTGTGATACTAATCACATCAGCAGGGAACCCGCAAAAGATCGGGTTCATTCTTCTTTAATCACACTTCCGCCTAAAGGCAGAGGTGTGCAGTTTCGTTTTCAGAGAGCTTCGGCTCTCTTTTTTTATGCCCAAAACCAAACAAGGAGGTTTCTCATGCACACTTCAGATTTCACAGCCCGCCTCATCGTCGCCATCAACGACACGCACACTCTCATCAACGGCGGTTCGGTCGACGCCATCGCGTTGATCATGAAAGGGCGCGCGCTGGCCAAAGCCTTTCGTCCAAGCTCTTGCACCAATGACCAAGTGCACCACCTCGCTGCCCTGATGATAGCCAGCATCGCCGAGGCATGGATCAGCATCCCGCAGAGCACCGAGTGGGTAGCCTATCTAAACTTGTGCCGGCGTTCGCACACCGAGCTGCGTCGGCTACAGCCCTACGACTGCGCCACGATTCGTACCCTGTGGGCGATCGGCAACAAAGCCGATGAACTGGCTGTCATGGGCGTACGCGTCCGGTCGCCACGGAGGCCGGAACACCCCTTAGCGCGACCATTGCAGAATCGATCCTACGCGGAAGCACTGACAGGGTACGGAGATCTGCCAACAGAGCCGGAACAAGCGCACGTAGGCTCAGAGGAGAAGATAGCGGCTCGAATGCCAACAGGACCAGACGCTGAAAAGCAGTATTTCAGCGCCGGCGAGCACTGGACTAACACTGGCTCGAAGTAAAAACGACATAGGTCGCAGGCGGGCTGGCTCTGGTTATGAAAGAGCCGGCACGCCAGCCAACTGGAACCCGAATTTCGAAGAAACGGGACCGTGAGCTTCAGCCAGAGCGAACCCGGCATTGGAAAGCGTCGCCATCGTTTGCGGCCTTGGCTTGTTCCCGCAGAAAGAACTTGAGGTGCCTGACCACGGTTTCATCTGAATTGTCTTGGCTTGTATCTTGATAGCCGATCAAGGTCTGCCCGCTCTGCACGATGCCATGCAACGAACTGTATGGTTCCTAGTATGAATAGCGACGTGGAAACATTCATCGGTCTTACGCAAACGGCTTGGACCGGCATTTACACCCTGATAACTTTCGGTCTACTCACGATGGCAGTAGTGGCGGCTATCTACGCCGCCCGCCAATGGAAAGACGCTCGAAAAGCGCACAAAGAAACCAATCGCCCTTACGTGATCGTGGTGATTGAGCCGTCCCCTGCGTCCCCGCAACTGTTTGATCTGGTCGTGCGAAACATCGGTAAGCGACCAGCGAAAAATGTCTCCATTACGCTCTATCCCCCGCCGGAACGCGCAAGCGAGACCGCCGGCCACGAATTACGAAATATCAAGATGCTCAACGAACCAGTCGCAATGATTGCGCCAGAGCAAGAGCTCAGAACATTCTTCGACAATTCGATCGAGCGCACCGACGAACGCGGCCTCCCAACATCGCATACAGTCTCCCTGACCTACTTCGACAGCTCCAACGAGGTCTACGAAGAGGCGAGCATTCTTGATCTGGAAGCGCTCAAAGGCACGATGTTTACCACTGTCCATTCGATCCACAGCCTCGGTAAATCGTTGCAGAACATCTCCAAAACACTCCAGAACGCATCCGTTCTAAAGCGACGCGGCCTGGTCGAATCGAACGTTTCAGTAAATAGCTTCCCCGAAAAAGAAATACACAAAGCACAGGAGTCCGACAACGAGAATAGCGGGATTACCGAATTGATTGCCCGATTAGGATTCAGAGATGAAGCAAGACGGCTATTCGGTCCATCAGCACCCGAGGCAAGCGGCCAGGACTAAAGCGGTATACGGAGCCCGTCCGTCCTTTTCTTTACCTGTCCACAACATTGCAACACAAACACCAAGGTTCGAACTGAATCCTTCCGGCTTCCGAAGCGTTCAGGGGCCGAGTCGTGTCCCGTCCAAATGATGAAAACGACACTTCATCTTTCGGCAATTGCTACATTCAACGCTCCCGCGGTACTTTATCTCCTTTTGCAAGTGAAAAACGAACGCCATGGCCATATGACCCGCTACTCGATTTTTGGTGCCAAGCGCTGAAAGCCTAATGTCGCAGTGGTCCGGAGCTGCCCGCCGAAAATTCGGTTCGAACCGGCAACTGAAAGATTATCGGCACTTCCTGAAGCTGGCTTTCTCACAACAGACAACTCAAGATTGCAATTGTCGACGACAGACCATTGATGAGCCCGCCGGGCAGACTCCCGAAGCTCGCGCACGTCTTTGACCCAATCGATGAGGTTCTCCTCGTCAGCCGTTCCCGTGAAGTGGTTTGCGATCTTGGCCCAGAATTCTGCAGTCCAAGGAGAACTCCCGTTCAGAAAACTGGCCGAAATCATTGATGCCATGCGTAGGGCGGCTTGCTTGGTATCCAATGCTGACAGTCCGTTTGATTTCTCTCGAATCACTGCGAGCGAGGTCTCGAATAATTGATAGCCCGATTGATTTGAAATTCTGAACACCAAATCGGTCACAGAGTCTGGCAACACAGCACTCAGAGCCGCTGCAAAGACCATCCAGTCAGGAGAAGGGCCCGTAGCACAGATCTCTATGGCGTCACCTTTGATCGCGCTCGACTCCAAGTCAAGCCCGTATACCCCTAGAAATAGCGCTATCGCCGAATCTCGATCCCTCGGAGTCAAGTATTCAGAATAAGTGAGATCTGCACCCATCCTCGTCATAGCTGAGGTCACGCCGGCAAATGTCGCGACTGTTGTCTCAAGGTATGCCAAGACCTTGTCCAAGAATTCATTTGAGGAGAACCAAGTATCGTCGATGAGTACGCCTCCATCTGCCAGATCGAACCCAGCGTGTGCTCCTGCGTTTCGAATCTCAGGAGAGAGATTCTCATTCAGCTGTAGCTGCGGTAATTCGATCGCAGCACGTTTGATGGCAGCGCCCGCGTTCTTCGACACGAGGCTTTTGTACTCTTCAATAGATTCGGACAACAAAGTGGCCAACGCGTGCCTGAGGACTCCGTCCCGCCACGTGGAGACAGATTCGACCGAACGATGCACGACTTCAAATTCGTTGCTACCAGTTGATTCGATCACGTGGTGCATTGATGCAAGCGCGCTTGAAAGGAATGCACCTGCTCGGGCATGCGCTTTCCTCCAGTCGTCGGACTCGGAAAGTGTGCTTCCCTTACGTCCCACAGCCTTATCCGATTCGGAGAGAACTGAAGTGAAATGTTCCAGGTCAAAGCAGTTAAGCGCTGCCAGATGCAAGACATGCGACTGAATGCCCATGCCTGATGATGCCACGTCCCACCCCACACCCGAAGCCAGCTTCGCGTCTAGTTCCACCAGAGACAGTTTTAGCCCTGCGGTTTTTCGTGCTTCGATTCCGATGATGTTCAAGCTTTCACTCGCATCGTCCTCCGCGAATAGTTCTTCCGCTCGGTCAAGTTCTCGGAGTCGGTCTTGAACACTTTCGGCTTCTTTGAACAGTGTGTTGCCGCGTCGCTCGCAATTCCGTGCACTATGCATGTCCGGAGCGACTATTGCCTCGACAAATTGCTCAAGCCCTTTCACGAACAAGGACATGCACTGACCTACAACCCTCCCTCGGTTCCGTGACGGGCGAGGCTGCGGAACGTTCCAATCCACGGCCAGTTGGTCCAACAGGCCAAAAGCCTTCACTAGCGCATCTGCTGTTCGAGCCCCTCTCGAGGCAGCAGCCAAAGCCCGGAGCACGGCATCGATCGCACGACCGGTTTCAACTTCCACATCCTCAAAGTCAACACTTTCTCTCGGTGAGGGCTCTTTGCGACCGCGCTTGAAGTCGGCGACGATACGCACGCGGCGCTGGAGGTCAAACTGAACCTCGTGAGACTTTGGGCGGGCACCACAATCGTCGCAATTACGGGCAAGTAGACGTTCTCCTTTGCACTTTTCGCAGGTGATTAGGCCAAAGGACAATTTTAGGCCCCGTTCCTGCTTCCGTTTCCCCATGATTCTTCCTCTCTAATGCATGCGGTCAGGAATTTCAGTGCACCATGTCCAACCGACAGAATGGGAACGCAAGAGTAGTTCGCATCAATTAGGGACTCCAGATCCGCTTACACGTGCGCGTGCGAACCGATTGCCCGATTACGCGGGTACCCATACTAATCATCGAATACTCGCTTCTACAGTGCCACTCCTAGCCCGTCGACGTTCGCACTAACTTTTGCGAAGCAAGGGACCATGTTGCCCATCCGTTCCAACCAGCGGCACAGGCGCGGTTGCGCTCGGTAAGGAAACCAGATAATTCGGCCACTTCGCCAAGCTTGTGGGAAGGCTCAAGAAGATACGGGTCTGCGGTGTTGCGTGCTGGGGTCCCATCCATGAATCACCCATCGGTCGGGACATCGAGTTTTGGTGCGTCGATGAGCCCCGGCGGGTGTTCAACCAGTTGTCGCCGGCTCGAAGATCTCTGATTCGACCCCCATGACGATACGGTCTCCGGGCTGTGATTCTTGCAGAAAACGTTCAACAACCTCCAGATCCGTGGAGATGCAGCCCCAGGTCGCCCGCATTCCGGCATGCAAAAAGATGGCAAAGGTACGCCCGTGAATCGGTTGCGCGTCGGGCAGCCGGTTGTAGTTGATCACGGCCGCCTGTTCATAGTCGCCGGCCTGCATGTATTTGAAGAGCGACTCGTCGGGAAAAGCGCCCTCGCCTTCAAAGTAGTTGTTGAACGTGGCGCCCGCGCGCCCACCCCAATAGGAGTTTTTGGCGACTTGCTGATAAGGAAGGTCGGTTCCCGGGTTTTCGCGGCCGAAGGCCTCGGTTACCGTGAAGGATCCGGTGGGTGTCAGCAACGAATTGACGTAGACCGGCCCGGGCTTGGCGAAACCGGATTTGCCAGCCAGCCCGCGCGCTGTCCATGCTTGCGTGTATCCGCCCTCGACACGCAGGCAGCTGGCGATCTGGACCGCACTGTCGCCATAGGACTCGGCGAGCACGAACGTGGTCCGCTCTCCAAGCTCGTACTCCGGCTTCACCCTGTCGACCCACGAGCATGGACCGGACGATGCTGGTGGCGGCGCTGTGGGCTGCGCAACCGCGCAGGAGGACAGCGCCAGCAGCATTACCGCGGCGATGCCCAAGTGCCGTAATACCTTCATTTGTTTCTTTTTCCTAAAACCAACACCACGAATTTACCGTCCGTTAAGACACTGGGTTTCATCACTGCAAGGGGACATGATTTCCACGTAATTATTGCGTCGCATCGTAACAAATTGAATCTTCTAAATGACGTGGGATGATACCGAGCCAGCAGTGGGAAACCGCTGAGATAGGCCGGAAAATGTTACTTTCCCGCCCAACCTCCTCGCCAAGAGTTGACCAACCACCCGCAAGTTGCAATGCTGTTAATAAGTGTCTCAGCTGTATCAATTGCTACCGGTCATGGGGATGAACGGCAGCAGTTGATCGTAGTTTAGCCCAATATCTCGGGGTTCACTACGCGGTGTGAGTCCACAAGATACGTGTTTTGAATACGTGTATTGCGGTTGCTGGGGAGCAATCACGCTGGAACCGTTCCGGCCGAAAACAACAATGATCCTTGGGGGAAAATTGAGCGGTAATGACAATGTCGCGCGCGCTGACTACGGGTCGGTGGCGACGCGTACGCTGCGCAGATTGGCGCAGCACGAGAATGAAATCCACACGCTGCACTCCACCGCGCAAGCGGACACCAACGGGCACCTGGCACTCTTTCCGAACACCGAGCCGGCCAGCGAACGCACCCTGGTCGACGTCATCACCGCGACGATGGACAGTTATCCATCAGCGTTGGCAATCGATGACGGAACCTACCGGCTGACCTACGCCCAGCTTCGCGAAGAAGTTGAAGAGCTCGCCAAACAATTATGGTCCATGGACGTCGGAGCGGGAGACCGGGTGGGTGTCCGGGTCCCCTCGGGCTCCAAAAACCTGTACATCGCCATCCTCGGGGCGCTGTTTGCCGGGGCCGCCTATGTTCCGGTGGATGCCGATGAACCAGATGAGCGTGCTGCAACCGTCTGGGAGGAAGCCGGTGTCTGCGTGGTGATCGGCGAGAACCTGAGCATCACCCACCGGGATGCGGTGCGCACCCAGGGCAACAGCCCGGTCGCCAGCCTGGAAGACGACGCGTGGATCATCTTCACTTCCGGCTCGACCGGCAAACCCAAGGGTGTGGCCATCACCCATCGTTCCGCGGCCGCCTGGGCCGATGCCGAAGCGGAAATGTTTTTGCAAGAGGCGCCGCTGACGCGCGGAGACCGGGTGATGGCGGGGCTCTCCGTGGCCTTCGACGCCTCCTGCGAAGAAATGTGGTTGGCCTGGCGGCACGGGGCCTGCCTGGTTCCGGCCCCGCGGTCAATCGTGCGCTCCGGTGCTGATCTTGGCGACTGGCTGATCGAACGCAAAATCACCGTGGTCTCCACGGTCCCGACCTTGGCCGCGATGTGGCCGGCGGAAACCCTGGAGAACATCCGCCTGCTGATCTTCGGCGGAGAAGCCCTGCCCCTGGAGCTCGTCCAACGCCTGGCCGGGCCGACCCGGGAAGTCTGGAACACCTACGGTCCCACCGAAGCCACCGTGATTGCCTGCGGCGCGGCGGTGGACGGTAACTCCCCGATCGCCATTGGCCTGCCCCTGCGCGGCTGGGACCTGGCGGTAGTTGATTCCAACGACCAGCCGGTCCCTTGGGGTGAAGAAGGCGAGCTGATCATCGGCGGGGTGGGCCTTGGCCGCTACCTCGACGCGCAGAAGGATGCCGAAAAATACGCCCCGATGCACAGCCTTGGCTGGGAGCGGGCCTACCGCAGCGGCGATATTGTCCGGGCCGAACCGGATGGCCTGATTTTTGTGGGCCGTGTTGACGAACAGGTCAAGCTGGGCGGGCGCCGGGTGGAACTCGGCGAAATCGACGAGGCGCTGGCCGGGCTTCCCGGCGTTTCCCAGGCCGCTGCCGCGGTGCAGTCCACCCCGAGCGGGAACAAGGTGCTCGCCGGCTACCTGGTCGCCGAGCCGGGGGCGGTGCTGGATCTGCCGGCCCTGCGCCACCGCCTGGCCGAAATGCTTCCGGCCCAATTGGTGCCCACCTTGGGCCTGGTGGACGAGCTGCCCATGAAAACCTCGGGCAAGGTCGACCGCAAGGCGTTGCCGTGGCCGCTGGCCGTGGCGACCGACGCGGCCGAAGCCCATCAGCTGGCCGGCACCGAGGGATGGCTGGCCGAGCTGTGGACCGAACTGCTCGGCCCGGTCCCGCTGGATGGAAACAGCGACTTCTTCGCCCTGGGCGGGGCCAGCATTGCCGCCGCGCAGCTGATCGCCAAGCTGCGCACCCGCTACCCGCTGATCTCCATCGCGGACCTCTACGACCGCCCGGTGCTGGGTGACCTGGCCGCATATCTGGATGCCGAGGAGACCGGCCAGGCGCAGGAACGTGAGACCCGGCCGACCCCGTGGTGGACCGCGTTGGTGCAGGCACCGGTGATCGGTGCCCTGTATTCGGTCATTGGCCTGCGTTATGTGACCGGCATGGCGCTGGTGTGCTGGGTGCTGTTCAACTTCTTCGAGGCCCGCTGGGTGCCGAACCCTCCCCTGGTTCCGGTCCTGCTGGCCTGGGTGGTGCTGTTCACCATGCCGTTCAGGGTGTTGCTGGCCGTCACAGCGGCCCGGGTGCTGCTCGCCGGGGTGAAGCCGGGACATTACCAGCGTGGCGGCAGCGTTCACCTGCGGTTGTGGGCGGTTGACCGCATTGTGACCTTCGCGAAGATCGAACCGATCATGGGCACGCCCCTGGGCCTGTGGTATGCCCGGGCGTTGGGCAACAAGGTCGGTGCTGACGTCCATCTGGATGCCATGCCATCGGTTACCGGACTGAGCAGCATCGGGGCGAATACCGCCATCGAATACGAGGTGGATTTGGCCGGGCACTGGCTGGATGGAGACACCCTGGTCATCGGCCGGATCATCATCGGCAAGGACGTGCGGGTAGGAACCCGGTCCACCGTCATGGGCGGGACCATCATCGAGGACGGAGCGGAGATCGAGCCGGGAAGCCTGGTGGACGGCACGGTGCCGGCCAATGAACGGTGGTCCGGTTCGCAGCTGGAATACCTGGGTGAGGCCGGGGCGGATTGGCCCGGCGCGGATGCACGCCCGCGGGCACACCGGGCAGGTTTCCTGCACACCGTGCGTTACGCCGTGTCGCTGGGTTGGCTTGGCCTGATGCCGCTGCTCAGCATCCTGCCCGGGGCCTTGGTGTTGTTCTCCTGGATCGACATGCGTGCCGAGCTGGAAGAGGTGCTGGTGCAGCTGGCCCTGTGGGCCCCGTTGTTCGCGGTACTGACCGCGGTCACGTTTTTGGCCCTGAGCATCATTACCGTACGTGTCCTGGCCAGCTACTTGAAACCGGGATTCCATTCCTCGCGCGGAACCACCGCGTGGGCGGCCTGGCTGTCAAACCTGGTGCTCGCCAAAACGCTGATGTCCGTCTACCCGCTGTACGCAAGTATTGCCACCCCGCTGTGGTTCAGGTTGCTGGGTGCCAAGGTCGGGAAACATGCCGAAATCTCAACCATGGAAACCATCCCGCACCTGACCCGGATCGATGACCGCAGTTTCATGGCGGACCATTCCCTGGCCTCGCACCCGCGGGTGCGCGGGCAGTGGCTGCAGCTCGGGCACACCCGGGTTGAAGAAAAGTCATTTGTGGGCAACTCGGGCATTGTCGGCCCGGACACCGTGGTGCCCAAGGATTCGTTGATTGCGGTGTTGTCCTCAACACCCAAGGACATGCCTGAAGCCTCCAACTGGTTTGGCCGCCCGGCCATGGAACTGCCCCGCCCGGTGGATCAGGCCGAGTCGTCCCTGACCTACAACCCGCCGCGCCAATTGGTGCTGGCTCGCATCGCGGTAGAGATTTGCCGCATCATTCCCATGCTGGTCACCATCTGGCTGGCCCTGGCCACGGTGTGGGTGCTCTCCGGCATCTTCGACGAGTCAGGTTTGGGATTAACGGTGCTGCTGGCCGGACCGGTTTTGCTGGCCTCGGCCACCCTCGCCGCGCTGATTGCCCTGCTGGCCAAGTGGGCCTTGGTTGGTCGTTTCCACGCCGAGGAACACCCGTTGTGGACCTCCTTTGTGTGGCGCAATGAGCTGGCCGACGTGTTCAGCGAGTCCCTGGCGGTGGCCGGTGTGGTGCGCATGAGCTTGGGTACCCCCATGCTGAACTTCTGGTTCCGCCTGCTTGGAGCCCGCGTTGGGCGCCGCGTGTGGCTGGAATCCTGGTGGTTGCCGGAGCAGGATCTGATCAGCATCGGCGACGGCGCAAGCATTAACCGCGGCACCGTCCTGCAGACCCACCTGTTCCACGACCGCATCATGCGCCTGGAGCCGGTAACCATCGGGGCGCAGGCAACACTGGCTCCCAACAGCGTCATCCTGCCCGGAAGCCAGATCGGCGAAGCTGCCACCGTGGGCCCCTGCTCGTTGGTGATGCGTTCGGAGCAGGTCCCGGCGCACAGCAGCTGGCAGGGCAACCCGCTGCGCAACTGGTCATAATCGACGGTCCTAACGAAGTAATGAAATGAAGACACAACAAACAACCTCAGTGAAGTCACTGAGCCGCAGTCCCCGTTCGGCGTGGGCCCGGCATTCACAGGCCAAGGAGAACACCCGATGAGTCAGGTTTCCGGAACACCGGCCGCTGCCAAAGCGGTGAAAAAGCCGCGGATCATCGGTCTCGACGCGGCACGTGGGGTGGCGCTCATGGGCATGATCGCTATCCACGTGATGCCGGCGGTTAATGACGATTATGAACCGACCCTCATCTGGAACATCGCTTCCGGCACCGCTTCGGCGCTCTTTGCGCTGTTGGCCGGGGTGGGCCTCAGCCTGAGTTCGCGCAGGGCGGTCAATTCACCGGTGGAACTTGCCGGGGCACGGGCGGCCTTGGCCACTCGTGCCGGATTCATCCTGGCCCTGGGCCTGGTGTTGGCCTTGGTTGATATGCCGGCCTACATCATTCTCGCCTACTACGGGGTGATGTTCCTGCTCGCCATCCCGTTTTTGCGGCTGGGCCCTACTGCTCTGGGTTTTGCATCGTTGGGATTCGCTGTAGCGGGCTCACTTGCAGCGTGGCAGCTGAGCGGCTCGCTTCCGCATCTGGATTATATTGATCCGTCGTTGAGCACCCTGTTCAGCGACCCTGGCGCAACCCTGAGCGCGTTGCTGTTCACCGGCACCTATCCGGCTATCCCTTGGATGACCTACATCTGCGCGGGAATGGCGATTGGCAAGCTGGACCTGCGGTCAAAAGATATCCAGCTGCGCATTGGAGCCACAGGACTGTTCCTCTGGTTGAGCACCTGGGCTGCCTCGGCTCTCCTGTTAGGACCGTTGGGCGGGAAAGGTGAACTAATCCGTTCAACCCGCCGCTGGTTGAGCGCTGAGGACGTGAACGACTCACTGATCTACGGGCTCCCGACAGAGATACCACTGGATTCGCTGTGGTGGCAGGTTACGCTCATTCCGCACTCGAATATGGTGTTTGAAATGCTCAATACCCTTGGGGTGGGAATGCTGATTTTGGTGCTGGCCCTGATCATTGGTGAACGGGTGGCGTGGCTGCTTCATCCCCTGGCGATCCTGGGTTCCATGACCTTGAGCATCTACACTGCGCATCTGCTCTTCCTCGCCACCGGACTGGGAACCGAGAATCCAACACTCTCCTTCTGGATGCAGATCGGTTCGGCATTGCTGCTCGCAGTCTTGTGGAAAAACATTTCAGGTCTTGGGCAGGGCCCGCTTGAATACGTGACGGGCTCGCTGGCCGGCAAGGCTCGGGTGAAGGCAATGAATCGGAAAACGGCCGAAGCGGAGGCGCCCCAGCGCTAAGCGTTTCGACATGGGGTTGCTACAAATTGCACAGGCGTACTCGTATCAGCGATACTTTAGCCCGTGGAGAACGAACGTGAACGTGCCGGCAAGGCTTTGTATGAAAGCCGGTCGAAAAACCTGCGTGGGTTGATGATGCCTGATGCGCCGGCGTGGGAAGAACTCAACGTCGAGGTCAAGGAACGCTGGTGCACTACCGCGCAGTCCGTCCGGCCGCCGAGGCCCAGAACACGAAAGTCAAACTCCGAACCATCTTGAGCACCGCCGCTGAGCCACGAATGAAAGTGGACCAGCGGCGGTTCTTTTTATGCAGATCAGGCATCATGGTGTGGACGAGGCCCGAATCCGATCAACATGCTTTGATCGGCTACCTGTTTTGCCCCGTCTTCGGTATTCTTTGTGGTTTATTTTCGCGGCCAATTGGTACCGTCTCATTAGCGTGGCGCGTGGTACCAAACGGACCAAACGGACTCGGGCGGTACCTGCTGTGGAACTGTTTTGTGCCGCACGTATTTGGTCTTCACTATGTGAAGCTCCCGGCAAGATCTACACATAAACAATTACCGGACCCATGGCCCACGAGTCGACTTCTGCGTATCTGATGCCCCGCAGACGCACAACGTACATCAAGTTTGTTCCAAACATGCCACCAGATCATTGAGGGTCCTGCTGGTCATCTTCAATCAGAGTCCAGGGTTCGAATACTTCAAACGGTTGCCTGCTGGCCAGGAGTCTGAAGGCTCCGGCCATCAATATCCCGCCGGGAAAGAAAGCGATCAAAATATTTATCCATCGGGCCGCGCGCGAGTTGTCTGGCCCCTGGGCAAAATCCACCGGAATAGCTACACCTTGGTATCTGGGATCAATCACCACATCGATTTCTTCGCCAAGTTCCATGGACCGTTGCCCGGCCGCAGACCAACTCAGCGTCATCCGTCGGTCAGCAACATCAACCTGAGCCGGCTCCACCGAGCGACCGGAAGTTTCGTGGGCCACCAGTTTCGCGGTGAGGTGTGGTTGTGTATTAACCAGATCCTGTGTGGTTCGAAAATCCTTGGCACCATCAGCGATGAAGGTTACCGCCGAGCCAGCGGACAATATGAGACACACGCTCAAGAGTGTGTAGCGTACCCTGCGCGGAGCGTGTTGCAAGGCCAACACCAGCCGTTCAAAACGCCCCGGGGTCGGTTTGATCCCCCACTTGCGTAAAACGTGGGCACGGCGATCCGGTTTGAGCATAAACCGATAAGCAATAGCCCACACAACTGCTCCCAGGATCACCGCGGTAATGCTCCCGATCCACCAATCGTCGGTGATGTTCTCTTCCCATTGCCGCGGTGAGACAAAAACATGGTAGAAATACGGGTCTGTTGGTGGAACTCGGCTGTCAGCGACCAGCTGAACTACTGAGTTAGGGGCGAATAGTTCAGCCGCACAGGTGTTTTGCACGACCTGTTCAGCACCGTTAATTCTAACGAGTAAAGAGCAGTCATCCAGATCTTGGGACAAGACGGTGGCCGTCACCGTTTTGGACTGTTTCATCAGACCGCCGAGGTACAGATGATCGTCGTGTACCGCCGCCGTGATTCCGATAATCAAGAACATGGTGCTGGCCACGAGCGCGGCCGCTATCCACTTGCGTGTCGTGCGCGAAGTTTTGAAGTAGCGCAGTGGCGGCGGATCAGGCTCGCCATCCGTTGGGTGGTGCATGCGGCAGGACCTCCCCCAGTATGTTCGTGCCGATGGTTCCAATAATGCGAGAGGCCGCCGCGAACCGGAGAATTCCCTCAGGTTCGCGGCGGCCTTAGCTGCCAGCTCATTGCTTAGTGGCTGTGTGCTTCTTCCGCTTCCTCGGATGGCTTGTCAGCCACGAGGGTTTCGGTGGTCAGCACCAGGGCTGCGATCGACGCTGCGTTGCGCAGTGCCGAGCGGGTCACCTTGACCGGGTCAATGACACCTGCGTGCAGCAGGTTCTCGTAGACGCCGCTCTTGGCGTTGAAGCCTTCGTTAGGTGCCGACTCGGCAACCTTGGAGGCAACCACGGCGCCGTCAAAGCCTGCGTTGGTGGCGATCCAGAACAGCGGCTGCACCAGTGCGCGGCGAACGATTGCCACACCTGCGGCAACGTCGCCCTCGGTAGCCAGCACGCGTGCGTCCTCATCCAGTGCGGAGAGAGCATCTACCAGAGCGGTACCGCCACCGGCAACAATGCCTTCTTCCAGCGCTGCACGGGTCGAGGCAACGGCGTCCTCGATGCGGTGCTTGCGTTCCTTCAGCTCGACCTCGGTCGAAGCGCCGACCTTGATCACACCGATGCCGCCGGCCAGCTTGGCCAGGCGCTCGGAAAGCTTCTCGCGGTCCCACTCCGAATCGGTGCGGGTCAGTTCGGCCTTCAGCTGGGAGACACGCTCCTGGACATCTTCCTCGGAGCCGGCACCATCAACAATGGTGGTCGAATCCTTGGTGATGGTCACGCGGCGGGCCGAGCCAAGCACCTCGGTGCCAACCTGGTCCAGGGACAGGCCAAGCTCCGGGGAAACGACCTGGGCGCCGGTGAGGATCGCCAGATCCTGCATCATTGCCTTGCGGCGGTCGCCGAAACCTGGAGCCTTGACGGCTACCACGTTCAGCAGGCCGCGCAGCTTGTTGACAACCAGCGTGGACAGGGCTTCGCCCTCTACGTCCTCGGCGATGATCAGCAGCGGCTTCTTGGCTTCCAGCACCTTCTCCAGCAGCGGCAGGAATTCTGCCACGGTGGAGATCTTGCCCGGGTTGATCAGGATCAGCGCGTCTTCCAGGACAACTTCCTGGCGCTCTGCATCGGTGATGAACTGCGGGGACAGGTAGCCCTTGTCGAACTGCATGCCCTCGGTGAGGACCAGTTCGGTGGCGGTGGTGGAGGATTCTTCAATGGTGATGACACCGTCGGTGCCCACGGTCTTGAATGCCTCTGCCAGCAGGTCGCCAATTTCATCCGACTGAGCGGAGATGGCTGCCACGTTGGCAACCTTGTCTTCCACTGCCACGGCGTTGGCGGCCAGCGCCTCGGAAACAACCTCGGTGGCCAGCTCGATACCCTTGCGGACATCGCCAGGTGCGGCGCCGGCGGCCACGTTTTTCAGGCCTTCCTTGACCAGTGCCTGAGCCAAGACGGTGGCGGTGGTGGTGCCATCGCCGGCTACGTCGTTGGTCTTGGTGGCAACTTCCTTGGCCAGCTGTGCGCCGAGGTTCTCGTATGGATCTTCCAGATCGATGTCACGGGCAATGGTGACACCATCATTCGTGATGGTCGGTGCGCCCCAGGTCTTGGCGAGCACCACGTTGCGGCCACGGGGGCCGAGGGTGACCTTCACGGTGTTTGCGAGCTTATCGATGCCCGCTTCGAGGGCACGGCGTGCTTCCTCATTAAATGCTAGCTGCTTAGCCATGCATTGACTCCTGAAAGTTCGGCTGCATCTGCAACACCGCTCCCCTGCCGTCGGCGAGCGCCGTTGCGGTGGATGGTGTGCTGATGCCGCGAGGTTGGCGTTACTTTACGACGACTGCCAGAACGTCGCGAGCCGAGAGCACCAGGTACTCTTCGTTGCCGACCTTGACTTCGGTTCCGCCGTACTTCGAGTACAGGACCACGTCGCCTTCGGCTACGTCCAGCGGAATGCGGTTGCCGTTGTCATCGATGCGGCCGGGGCCTACTGCGACAACGGTGCCTTCCTGCGGCTTCTCCTTGGCGGAGTCCGGAATTACCAGGCCCGAAGCGGTGGTGGTCACGGCTTCGACCTGCTTGATGACAATGCGGTCTTCGAGCGGCTTGATGGAGACAGACATGGTCTCTCCTTTTCGTGTATGAACCAATGGTGTAGGGGTGCGCCCTACTGGCATTGGACCAACCGTCGTCGCGGTGCCAGTTGGTGGTATCCAGTCAGGCGGTGTCCGATGTCCTCAAAAAAGGACATTGAACCCAAAGACGACTTTAGGACGATCTTTAGCACTCGGTCAAGGCGAGTGCTAATGAACGACCTAGTTCTTCACCTCGGTTCGCGCTAAGCGGAGCGTGGCCGATTCCTCGATATCCTCCGGTGCGGACAAATCCATGTCTTTCAGTGCGACAACCCGTGATTTGGTGACAAACCGGTGAATCAGCCACAAACTCAGGAACAGCGGCAGCCCAATATAGGCGGAGAGCACTTCCAGCCCGCGCCCGGCAAGCACTGCCTCATAGTTCTGTCCGGCAATGACCGCCAGCAGCATGACGAAGGCCAGTATGGGCCCTAGCGGGAAAAACGGGGCGCGATAAGGCAGATCTGCCACGTCGTACCCTTGGGCTAGATACCCGCGGCGGAAGCGGTAGTGGGACACCGCAATACCAACCCAGACGATGAAGCCGCACAGGCCCGAGACGTTCAACAGCCAGGCGTAGGCTGCGCCTTGGCCGACCAGCGCGGTGAGGAATCCGAAGAGCCCAACGCCTGCGGTGGCGAACAGCGCCGCCATGGGGACACCCCGGGAGTTGGTGCGTCCAAAGATCTTGGGAGCCTTGCCGTCATGGGCCATGGCGTACAGCATGCGTGTTGAGGCGTAGAGCCCGGAGTTCCCGGCAGAGAGAATGGCCGTGAGGATGACGGCGTTCATGGCGGCCGCGGCGAAGGCAATGCCAGCGCGTTCAAAGACCACGGTGAACGGCGAGGAGGCCACGTCGGCTTCACCACTGGAGAGCAGGCTCGGGTCGGTGAACGGGATCAGGCACCCAATGATGAAGATTGCACCGATGTAAAAGAGCATGATGCGCCAGAAGACGCTGCGGATGGCCTTGGGGATTTCACGGCGTGGGTCCTTGGCTTCGCCTGCGGCTACACCCACCAGCTCGGTGCCTTGGAAGGAGAATCCGGCGATCATGAACACGGCCATGATGGAGATCCATCCGCCATGGAAGACGTCTTGCCCTTCACGCCAGTTGGCCAGCGGGTCGGTGTGATCCCCGAGGATTCCAAAGATCATCAGCACCCCGGCCACCAGGAACGCAATCACGGTGACCACCTTGATCAGTGCAAGCCAGAATTCTCCCTCGCCAAAAGCCTTGGCCGACAGTGCGTTCAGTGCGGTCAGCACGAAGAGGAACCCGCCAGCCCAAACCCAGCCCGGGACATCTGGCAGCCAGAAGCTCATGACGATTCCGGCGGCGACCAGTTCAGCCGCGACGGTGATGGCCCAGTTGAACCAGTAGTTCCAGCCGATGGCGAACCCGAAGGAGGGAGAGACAAAACGGGTGGCGTAGGTCTGGAAGGAGCCTGCCACGGGAATCTTGGCGGTCATCTCCCCCAACGACTGCATCAGCAGGTACACCATGAGTCCCACGGCAGCGTAGGCCATGAGCGCTCCGCCCGGGCCCGCCTGGGCGATGGTGCCGCCAGAAGCTACAAACAATCCGGTGCCGATGGAGCCGCCGATGGCGATCATCTGCAGGTGCCGGCTGCTGAGTTGCCGTTTGAGCTTGTGTTCGGAGGAAATGGTTGTCGATGGTTCTTCAGTGGATACAGCGCTTCGTTGCGCTGTCGACTGCTGCGCAGTTTTCTGCCTAAGTTTCATCACAGGTGACATACAACACCACAAGCGGTGCTGAATGCGACGTGAATCACTGAGCTGAATTCGAGCTTGAAATTTGCAGATCCAGCAAAGCGGCACGAACCTCCATCGCCTCAGCAAGGCGCACCGCGGGCACCATAAAGCACACAGTCGATGTTGCGAAACTCGAAGTTCAAGTGCAACCAAAGCATCAGTCATTGACAATACTCAGAGATGATTGAATTAGATATTCTTATTCATGGACTCAGTCGACGTAGGGTCACTTTCTGAACGCCGGTTCGGGCATCAACCAACCCGTTGCGTCTAATTCCTCGAAATTTGAGGCCGTGGGCTCGCTTGAGGAATTTGAATGTGACGCAAATATGACACGAAGCGGACGAGGACGAGGCGGCCTACGCCATGGGTCTTACAGATTTTCCGCGCGTCCAGTTGTTCGTGATTCCACCCCTTCCGCACCTGCCGATTGTGCAGGACCGAAAGCGCAACTGTCACAGCCTGGCCGAAGACCTCGATTTACCCCATACAGGACTGCTGGAGCCAACTGACGCTAAATGCGCGCCCACTGACGTACAACCGAATACGGCAGGAGCTGCTAGAAACTGCAACGAACAGCCAACGTAACGTAGCCACAGAGCTAAAACCTGAAGAGCTCAAAACCCAGATAGTCTTAACGTATGGCTCAGGCTTCCAATGACTCAACACTCAATGAACAATTCGCTGCACTGCTGTCGGCAGAAGGCTGGAGTCTTCTCTCCACTATTGACCCTTCGATGGTGGCGAACAAAGACAGTTCGTGGGCTCTAAACGAAAAACTGCGTAAAGACGGCCATGACGCCTCGGTAGTTCGTGCGGTTATGGCTCAGGCCGAATTGCGTTACAAGGCTCGGCTGAAGTTCGGCCCCTTTGCCGACTCATTGATCTTCACCCCCGCAGGCCTCGAGCAGGCAACCCGATTGACCATTGCCGGCATGCATGCCCGCCGCTTCGTCAACGCCGGCAGCACCCACGTAGCCGATCTGGGTTGCGGCATCGGCACCGACTCCATCGCCATGGCCAGCGCAGGCCTCGAAGTAACCGCGGTAGAGATGGACGAAACCACCGCGGCGGCCACCACCCTCAATCTGATGCCCTTCGAGAATGCCAAGGTAGTCCACGGCTCAGCGCAGGATACCGACCTGACCGGAATCGACGGAGTCTGGCTGGACCCGGCACGTCGAACCGACGTTGCTGGCAGCACCCGCCGCTTGTTTGATCCCGAAGCATTTTCCCCTCCCCTGTCTTTTGTTGAGAAGCTTGTTGACGACGGCCTAGACGTTGGCGTCAAGCTCGGCCCGGGATTACCGCATGATGCTATCCCTGAGACGGCCGAAGCCGTGTGGATCTCCGACCACGGTTCGGTCATTGAAGCGTGCCTGTGGTTTGGCCGGCTGCGACGTGAAAACATTTCTCGCGCAGCGCTGGTTATCGACAAGGACGGCGCCCACGAACTCACCAGTCCAGTGACCGCACAGGCAGATACTCCCGCTCCGGTAGGCGATCTCGAAGCGCACCTCTACGAACCAGATGGTGCCGTGATCCGCTCACACCTGATCTCTACGTTGCTGGAGTCAACGGGTGGGCATCTTCTGGATGAGCACATTGCCTACTTCACCCACGCCCAGCAGATCGCCACCCCCTTCGCTCGGGGCTATAAGGTGCTGGCTGCCCATGACTACAACGTGAAGAAGCTGCGCAGCTGGGTGAAGACCAACGCCATTGGCACCTTGGACATCAAAAAGCGCGGTGTGGACGTCACCCCCGAGGAGCTTCGACGTATCCTGTTGGCCGGCTCGCCAAAGAGTGCGAAAAACAAAGCGACGCTGATCTTGGCGCGTATTGGCGAGAAACGCGTAGCATTCGAAGTGGAACCCCACTAATCATGTCTTTGTTACGACTCATTCGACCCACGTTGATGCAGTGATCTGACAAACTCAGGGCACCAAATACAATGGGATTGGTTATCCTCCAAATGGGTGTGGGATACACCGGTTTTCTCAACTTTCCGGTTCAGGCCCAACCTGGATCGACCACGTAATGAAGGAGTCCCGTGCAGAAGATCGAATTTGCCGACTCAGCCCAGTCCACCATTGGTGTCGAGTGGGAAATTGCGCTTGTTGATCACGACACAGCAGACCTGTGCTCCGTTGCAGAACAGGTACTGTGCAAACTCAAGGATGATGCCGGGGTTCCCCACGAGGAAGAGCACCCAACCATCAAGCCCGAGCTTCTGATGAACACCGTGGAAATCGTCACCGGTGTTCATCACACCGTGGCCGAGGCCGCCGCTGAATTGCGAGACAATGTCCGCGCACTGAGTGAAGTCACCACCCCCATGGGTGTGGACCTCTACTGCGCCGGCTCTCACCCATTCGCAGCACCCACCTCCCAGCCCGTCACCGACAAAGAGCGCTACGCTAACCTGATTGACCGCACCCAGTGGTGGGGTCGCCAGATGGTGATCTACGGTGTGCACGTGCACGTGGGGCTGGACGACCAGGCAAAGGCCTTGCCCATCACCGACGGCCTGATCAATTACCAGCCGCACTTCCAGGCGCTCAGTGCCTCCAGCCCCTACTGGGGCGGAGAAGACACCGGCTACGCTTCGCAACGCGCGCTGATGTTCCAGCAGCTACCCACCGCAGGCATTCCCTTCCACTTCAATACCTGGTCCGAGTACGAGGCCTACGTGGCCGACATGCTCTACACCGGAGTTATTGACGACATCTCAGAGATCCGCTGGGACGTACGCCCGGTGGCACGTCTGGGCACCGTGGAAATGCGTATCTGCGACGGCATGAGCTCTTTGGAAGACATCAGCGCCATTACTGCACTGACCCAGTGTTTGGTCCACGACATGTCGTTGAGCCTGGAGGCGGGGAACAAGATCCCAGTCATGCCGGACTGGTACCGGGTGGAGAACAAATGGCGTGCCGCTCGCTACGGCTTGGACGCAATCATCATCCTCAATGCTCAGGGCGATGAAATGCTGGTCACCGACCACCTCCGTAGCGAGGTAAAAAGGTTGACCCCTGTAGCCGAACAGCTGGGCTGTGCGGATGAGCTGCGGGGCATCATCAAGCTGATCGAACGCGGCGCCGAGTACCAGTTACAACGTCAAGTTTTCGCAGCATCCGGTGGAGACTTCCGCGAAGTTGTCAAAGATAACGTCGCACGCGTAAAGACAGTTTAGACCACTAGGAATGTGCGATTGTTTTTGAATTACACGTTCTACACTCAGATTAAATCAAGCAGCGGAAATCTGTCAAAAATTAGTTCAACACCAGCAAGATAACAATATAAACATACGACCGATTAAACGGAATTCAATGGAATTCAATCCGTTAAATATTCAAAATAATCGACCTGGAACCAAAAGGCATTCAATGAATAGCAACAAGAAGCAAGTAGTTGAGATTTTGATAAATTACGGATTTCGAAAAATGAGTATTCTCGACAAAATGAGATTATATCGGGCTTACTTTTCTAGACATTGGATTCAAGTTATAGCTTATCCAATTATTTTCATGGTTTTTTTGGTAACATTACGCTGTATTGATGAAAGAACGGACAATAGACGAATCATCTTTGGATCGCTGGCCGAATTCGTCATCTTAACCACCATGATACTGACATTATCGACTTTGTATTTTTGCCTACAGGCCAGAAAATCATTTGATGCGGTTGGTAAACTGTTGCTCATTCCTGAATGGAATTCCAAAACCCCACCAGAATATATCGAGCCTCCCCGACGCCAAGATCCATACGACTCGGAAAGGGCACCAAGGTTGCGGGTACCCAGGGATGCAAATACCAGACTGGCGTTCAATGAGGCCTTGGTACTAAAAGTATCAAATGTTCATGACGGCATTCACATTCATGAAATCAAGATCCCATCAAACCGAAGTATCTCGTCTGCGACGTCCGGAGCACTACCAGCCTTAGCTAAAAGATACGAACAGAAGGACCTACCGGTCGACTTATTTACAGTTGCAGGTTCGCTATTTACATCCGCTAGCGACCCCAGTATGCCAAACCACTCAAGCCATAAATCAATTGAATCTATCCGACCAATATTATTCAGATATCCTCCCGTTATTCCTTACGCTTTCCTTTCCCTAGCAACAATGGTATTAGCTTACTTCTGCTTTGATTTTTTTCATCTTTCTTAGTGCGAAAAGATCCACATTTTCCCCTTTGGCAATTTGCTCCAGTTTTTATATCCCTTATAGCATGCGTTTGGATTTCAATCGTTGGAATCTTTACTTATCGATACGAACAACGCGCATGGTTTCTATTGGGAAAGTTTGATAAATATGCGCATCTATATTTTGATGCAACAAAAGATTTCAAAGACTATGCGGTTTCCAATTTTTTCGGCATAATTTCAATTTCTATACTTTTCACTACCAGCGCCACAATAACTAAATATACCGAAGCTAACATTGAAGAAACAAGGTGGATTGTAACAATAATCAGCGGTCTGCTTGTTTTCCTGGCAATCACAAGCACTGGAAAAGTTTTTGGAAGCGGATTGCATTCACTTGGCAAGGCCCAGGTGGAACGTAAGTCATTCCAGGCGTCAACCAATGAAATCACTCCGAGTTATCGACGCTAAGAGCATTCGTGTGATACGGATCTACAGTTTCCGGGTCCTCTTTCTCGAGCAGTCCGGAGCCTTGTCCAAGAGATTAGCATTGTTGCATTTTCAATGCCAATACGTTGACCCACCGGGCCATACACAATTTAGGTACTAGGTTGCTAATATTAGAATGTTTAACGGAGGCCGTGTTTCTCTGCTTAATTTAATGTGCATTTAATGAAACCTAGTCAGCACTTGGTCCCAGAAGCGTTCTCACGGAAGAATTCCAGCAACGAAACAATACGAATCACTGCCGGCAGTTCGTGGAACACTCCACGATAGACCTCCGCGAGGATCTTCCAGTTCTTCAAATGCGCGTTGCCTCGTTCAACTGCTGCGCGATGCTTGGAGAGCTCTTTGCTGAACAGCCGATCATGCTCAATCAGCTCCCCGGTTCCGGGACGCTGTCCCTTCTTGTACGGGATCAGCCCGGACGTTCCTTGATAGCCGAGATCCGCGAGGTAAGGCGACTCCGTCAGCAGTTGCTCCACACCGGTGTGGGTGAAAGCTACCCGGTCGTGCATCCTCCCGGGCACTGGTTCACCGATATAAAGGGCCCGTCCGGCCAGCGTGGTGACGACTTGGATATTGACGCAATGCCACTTCTTTTTCCCTGAGTCATGTGCTTTGATCGCGGGTCGGTGTATGCGAACTCGCACGTCAGTACCGTCTACGATCAAGGAATCACCCCTGGCTGCCGTATAGGGCGAGTTGGTACGGCTGTTCCGGCTACTGTGCACCGTCCCCTTTCGCCGACAGGGTACTCCGATTACGGCTTGCTGGTACTGCCGGTGCTCCGATGAGCGCCACCACGGATCAGGCCAACAACTTCACTCTGCCTTCCGTGCTTGTTCAGCAGCCGTGCTGCCCGGTCCCCAGTCGTGAAGATTCATTCAACCTGCTGCGGTGCGTAAGCTGGGCCCAGGCCTGTATAGTGGAGTTTTTCGGTAGTGGGTGTGCGACGAAACGGTGTGAAATCTCTGGACTTCGTGGACACACGATCTCATGACATTGTGGACACGATGTCTCACCGCTTCGTGGACATTTACAACGTGGCTTTCTGGCACGCTCATTTCCATGCCTAACGCACTTTCTCCACGCCTGCGCGCGATGATCATCAGCTTCGATCCGACGCAGCCAGATGCCCTGTCGGTCAGTGAATTCTGCAAGACCCAGAAAATCTCGCGAAGCATCTTCTACCGCATCCGCGAACGAGCCACCCAAGAATCAGCCGGCGCACTCCACCCGCGTTCCAGAGCCCCGAAACTACCCTCCAGACGTTACGGCCCCGAAGTGATCAACGACCTGGTCAGGATCCGCAAAGAACTCAAGAAAGACGGCTGGGACTACGGACCGAAGACCATCCATTACGAAGCGACCATCCTAGATGATTTTCCCGGCGAACAGATCCCATCCGTGGCGACCATTGCGCGGCTGCTGGCCAGTGTCGGGCATGTTGAACGCAGTCCGCGCAAGCGCCCCAAATCCTCCTACGTTCCCTTCGCGCGCTCTGCTGCTATGGCGCTGTGGCAACTCGACGCGTTCGAGTACAGAACTCTCTCCGACCAGGTGGTGACCGTCTACCAGCTCATCGATGATGCGACTCGATTCGATGTTGGCTCCAGCGCGTTTGCACGCCACGAGAACAGCGGCGATGCGCAACAGGTGCTCGCACGTGCCATCACTGAATACGGGCCACCCAAAGAAGTCCTCAGCGATAACTCCAAGGCATTCAATCAACTGCGTGGCGGAACCATCGGCATCGTAGAGAACTATCTCGCCTCCCAAGGAAGCATGCCGATTACCGGACTTCCAGGCAGGCCGACGACTCAGGGCAAGAATGAACGCTCGCACCAAACCCTTCAACAGTTCCTCAAAGCCAACAAACCCCAGAATCTTGCCGACGTGCAGAAATTGCTTCGCCGCTACCGTGAGCACTACAATCAGCGCCGCCCTCATCAGTCCTTGAACCACGCAACCCCACAGAAGGCCTGGGAGCTGCTGGAGCACACGCCGGCCACCGAGCCGATCCCGATGGTGGTGCTGGAAGCCAAAGCTGCTGAATACCTGATGAAGCGGCGCATCGGCAGCTCGGCGGTGCAACGCGCTGACCTTGTCGTGTCGAAAACCGGCGACATCCTGGAGAAGCTCACGGAGCAGCACGAAACTGGCAGGAACCGGGAAAGCCATCAGTTACTGATACGGGTCAATAAAGACAACTGCCAAGCTTATTATCGGGGCAAGCAGATCTCACTGCCGCAGACCTATGCCGACCGACAGTTCCTGAGGACCATCACCGACGAGGAATTCATTTTGTCGGATCCTGATACCGCGGAAGTGGTGTTGAGTTTCCCGTTGCCCATGGTGGCATTGCGTGTTCTTCAGCGATTTGTGTCCTCGTACTTGATCAGAGGAATTCACTTGGCGAACCCAACCACCCAGTGGAGCCGGAAAGCCGCAGAATACCAAGCCCAGTACGAAGCGCGGGAAGAAGACATGCCCGAGGTCTTTGATTATCGTTAATCAGCTGTGCCGGCGGCTCTCGGATAGGAGCTGTCCACGTCCCGAGATTTCACACCTTCAACCCCTATTCGGGACTACCAAAAACCTCTGCAATACAAAACAGCTTCGATGCAAGATCCTGACACACACCGTATAAAAACTGAGTTGTAATGGACTAGACAGTCGAGGATGCATGTAACAGCGTGGTCCTTGACTTCAAAGGTGTACTGTTTGGGCATGTATTTTAGGCCCTCTCAAACGAGGCGGCACTGTTGCCGTGGAGATTTAATCATCGCGAATCGTTGGGATCAGCAGGGCTGGATACTCTGAGGTGGGAGCATCAGGCTGTGCGGAACTAGTCGGTTGAGTTGGGGCCAATCGTATCGAGGTAGTTTTCGGGCATTGGAATATCAGGAAGGTTCCAAGGAACAGGTTTAGGAAATTCATCGTCGTCCGAGATTACAGGGAATACTTGAAAGAGTTGTTCAGTTTGAGGATCCAGGTGTGCTTTGACCCCGCCAGCTGAGCTTGTTGCGAAGGCCTCTCTTACTCTCTGAGCTTCTCTTACGATCACATTAGGGTGATACAAAGCCACGGTGCCAAAGTTGAACTTGCTGTCCTGAATTTCCAGCGGGAATGCAGGGTGTGTGGTAAAAATTACCCCGCCCGAAGTCATCAATGTGGTGAGCTCGTCAGTCCGTGTTCCGGTAAGGGTAATTGGAAGCGAGGTTTGTGGAGGGAAGAATGTCGCTCGTCCTTCGGCTAACAATCGTGCGATTCTGATCATGATACGTTCACGATGTGAGAGGTCTGATGGCATACGGAAGGCTGTCCCAAGTTTGTTTTCGAGTACTTCCAGATCATCGACCAGCAACTGTATGTCGCGAGAGGGCAATAAAGCATCATTCTCATTATCCGATTCTTTAGCTGTCGTGAGCGCTTTCATGATTTTTCTTCCGTCGTAACTCACTTGAAGGGACATATCCGAACTAATATCCTTTAGAAACTTGATTGCCTTTGAGGCCATTGAGATATGTGCATGTGCAAATTTGATTCTCAGGTCAAATTGCCCAGGCGATGCATTCTCGCTCGGAATCTGTGCGTCAAGTGTGACAACTTCATAGAAATTTGCCCTGAATGAGATGCCTTTCTCGCCCTTGCCAAGTGCATGAATCGAACCTTCGTGTTTAGCCGTACTGAAACCTTGTTCATCGAGTAGTTCGAATGTGACAGGGACCCTCTGCGCTGGCAGAAGCGGTTCCGGTGCAATCAGCTCAACCCGCTCAACGGCTCCTCGTTGTCCAAACCAATCCGGACCGTGCATCTGAAAGTCTTCAATAAATTCTCCCGGAATAGAAATATCTTTTACCACACCGTAGTCCAAAACGCGTTGCATATCTTTCGTGAGACCGAAAGAATTTTTCTTGACCGAGAATGTAAAACTGAGCGGCTCTAGCTCTGCAGCCCGAGGGTGTTTTGCGCGCAGGATTTCTGTGATCCCTTGACTTGTGGCATGAAAATCAACATCCCAGTAGGCACTACGACCGCTGGAAAGGGAATGCAAGCCCGCTGCGCGTTGCGCAAGATCGCTTGGTGATTCCAACGCCGCTTTTTCTTGTGCAGCTAATTTGAGTGCTTCGACGAGCGGGACTCGAGTAGCCATGGATTGTAAGTCTTGATGTCGTGCTAGCTCAGCATCAAGCTGAGCAATCCCCATGATCGAAATTTCTACGTCCTTGCCTATACTCAAATCCTTGGCGAACTTCAATTCGCCCCTGGTCGGGTTGGCTGGGTAAACGAGAATCCATTGAGGCGGTGCATGATTGGTCCAGGCTGCGGTAAACGACTTTCTTATTTGTTTTCCACGAGTTGATCTAAAACCACCAGAGAATCCTTCAGGAAAATATTTAAGTTGAAAGATCTTCTCGAGTTCACCGTTGGTGTAGACAGCAATGTCGATGCCACCATCGCCACCTCGTCCATCAAGCACGACAACATTCGAATTCGGTGGGTGATGGTAAAGCCGAGTAATGAGACTCTCCACCAGGCGATTGAAACCGTTTTCGTCGATGGTCTTCCAAGAAACTGTGCCTTCAAACATAGAACTAAATTCACAACTCCAATTAATGTCATTCATCACCTGACCAGTGAAGACATAGAAAAATCGGCATCAACGATTAATAATGGAAGTGATCAAACAACACAAAAACCGAAGAAGCCGATGAGTTACAAGTATAGTACTAGTCTACCCATGACCAAGTTCATGGAACTACAGAGCAGGATCCAAGAGATCCTCGACTCACGCCCCACCCCCCACAAAGGCCCCGGCTCAATCGTGGAGTGTTCCATGAGTTGCCGGCTGTGATGCGTAGTGTTTCGTTGCTGGAATTCTTCCGTGAGAACGCGTCTGCGACCAAGTATTGAATAGGCTTCAGTCATACATTCAATTATTGCCGTCAAAAATTCAAGACGTGGAATTTCCAGATACTTGCCCTACTGTGGCAAAGCTATCGACATCTCTACGAGGCGCCCAAAACGATTTGAGTCACCGGCTGCGACGAATCTGTAGCGAAGTCCAAGCCCGACGGCGCAACCCCATCAGCTACCAGCTGGGCACCCAAGGCAGCAACCATTCCACCGTTGTCGGTACACAGGCTGAACGGCGGCACAATCAACGCGATACCTGCAGAAGCACACCGAGCGGCCAGCAACTCGCGCAAGCGGGTATTTGCCGCAACGCCGCCACCGAGCAGCACCGTGGTCAGGTTGTTCTCCACCATGGCTCGAACGGCCTTGGAGGTGATTACGTCCACCACGGCTTCCTGGAAGGACGCGGCGATGTCGGCGACTGGGACCGGCTCCCCCGCAGCCTCAAAGTGCTCGACGCAACGTGCCACAGCTGTTTTAAGTCCCGAGAAGGAGAAGTTGTTACGGTGTTTGCCCGGGTTCTCGGCGCTGCCGACAAACTTCGGCAGCGAAAGACCTCGCGGGAATCGGAATGCCTTGCGGTCTCCATCCTTGGCTGCCTTGTCGATGGCAGGGCCACCTGGGTAGCCAAGGCCCAGCAGGCGAGCAACCTTGTCATAGGCTTCACCTGCGGCATCATCAATGGTGGAACCCAGCAACTGAACGTCATTGGTCAACGAGGTGACCTTCAGGATCTCGGTGTGCCCACCGGATACCAGCAGCGCACCAAAGCTTGGCGGCAGTACCGCGCTTTCCAGCACCCCAACGCCAACATGGGCTACCAAGTGGTTGATTCCGTACAGTGGTTTGCCTGTGGCTAGCGCCAGGGCTTTGGCAGCCGAGACGCCCACCATCAGCGCACCGGCAAGACCCGGACCACTGGTGACGGCAATAGCGTCAATATCATCCAGTGTCAGTTCTGCAGTGTCCAGCGCCTGCTGCAGCGTAGGGACAAACGCTTCCAGATGTGCACGGGCGGCAATCTCCGGGATCACCCCACCAAAACGCACGTGTTCGTCCATGGAGCTGGAAACTGCGTTGGCTAGCAGCTGGGTGCCGCGCACAATACCGACTCCGGTTTCATCGCAAGAGGATTCGATTCCCAGTACTACTGGTTCTTTGATGCTCATGCGGTGGGTTCCTCGTTTTCTTGCGTACGTTCTTTCTGCAGTGCATCCAACTGCAGCCTCATGATCAATGCGTCAACGCCGCCCTTGTAGTAGCGTTCGCGCCGGTGAATGGTGACAAATCCTAGGGATTCATACAGTGAAATTGCCGTGGGATTATCAAACCGGACTTCCAGCATGACATCCAACGCCTTGGAATCCAGCGCAGTCTCAATCAACAGGTTCATCAGCTTTCGCCCCAACCCTTGGCCCTGGTAGGCCGGATCAATGGCAATGGTCTGAACATCACTGATGGGCAGCACGGTGCACAGTCCCGCGTAGCCAATGACTCGGCCCTGATCTTCATAAACCCAATAGTTGCGGGTTTCGTGTTGTGCCAGCTCGGATTCGAAAGCTGCCAAGGGCCAGGCATCCTCCGGGAACAGCTGGGTCTCCAGCTGATGCACCTCGGGAATATCTGCCGTGGTCATCAACCGTAGCTTGACGCTCATGCGGTGGCTGCTTTGCTCTGAGCCTGCTTCATGAATGCCGGCACCTGAGCATCGGATTCGCGAAGGTACTGTGGTGCGGTGTCAGACAAATCCCTACCGGCAGCCAGGTCATCCATGCCCCGGGAGGCAAGGTCGCGTGCATCGGCAATCCAGTCGAAGGAGACTGTCATGGGCTCGGCACCAATTTCACGCAAGGTATCGGCATAGATTCCGGCACCTACGCCGTAGACCGGCAGAGCCGGCAGCGTTGAGGCGGCACCGACGTGCGGCCCGTCAATGAGCGCACCGTCTGCATCGTATTTTGCCCAGTACACTTCCTTGCGGCGTGCGTCGGAGGCAACTACAAACTCGTCTGGTGAGTCTCCCGAGCGCAGTACCCGTTCGGCGAGCGCGTGCAACGACATGACGCCGTATACCGGGACCTGCCAGACGAAGCCGAAGGTGCGGGCGGCGACAAGTCCTACTCGTAGGCCGGTGAAGGGGCCGGGCCCTACCCCAACGAAGATCCCTGCGAGGTTCTTTCCCTGCTCATTGTTCTCTTCGAGCAGGTCGCGTACGTAGCTTGAGAGGGTTTCGGTCTGATCGTTGCCCTTGGGTGAGGTGCGTTCGGCAACGATTGCGCCGGTGGTGGTGTTGATCAGAGCGACCGAGGCGTGAGCTGAGGTGTCGATGGAAAGGTAATTAGGCATGTAGTTCTCCGGTGTGCACGGCTTCTAGGAGTGTGCTCTTCAGCTGTTCAAAGGCTGGTTCGTCCCAGCGTGGGCCGATGGCTTTGAGGGTGAACAGGCGTGGTTCGTCCAGGTCGGCTTCTTCTTCCCACGGGTTAACGTTCGGCGTGGTTGTGGCGGCCAGTGCTTCGCGGTCAAGCTGCAGTTCCAGGCGGGAGTCGGTGAGGTGCTCCACCTTGCCCAATCCCCATTCCACTACGGTGACCGATTCGGCCAGCGTGGATTCCAGATCCAGGGTGTCCACGTCGTTGTGGTCTTTGAGCCGGTAGGCGTCCACGTGGATGAGTCCGGGGCCACCTACTAGTGAGGGGTGCTGGCGGGCGAGCACAAAGGTTGGGGAAATGATTCCCTCACGGACTTTCAGTCCCAGCCCCAGTGACTGGGTCAGGGTGGTTTTCCCTGCTCCGAGTGCCCCGGTGAGGATGATCAGGTCTCCGGCCTGCAGCTGGGTGCCCAGGGCGGTACCGAGTGCTTCGGTGGCGTCCAGGTTTGATAGTTGGCAGGTGAATTCTTTGCTGGTTTCACTCACCTGCTTCACCCCAGCTGCCCTGGACGTAGTAGCGCGGGACGCGTGGTGAGATGCGGGTGACAACTTCGTAGTTGATGGTGTTGGCGGCGTAGGCCCAGGTGTTGACGCTTTGGCCGCCCTCGCCAAAGATGATCGCTTCGGCACCCAGGAAGTCTGCCGGGTCGATATCCGCGCCCAGGTCGATGACGCACTGGTCCATGGCGATTCGACCCCGGACCGGGTAGCTTTTGCCGTTCACGGTGACCGGCGCTCCGGTGGCGATTCGCGGCAAACCATCTGCGTAGCCTAGCGGGATCAGCCCTAGGTAGGTTTCGGCGTTGGTGTGGTAGTTCAGGCCGTAGGAGACACCCTGGTCGGCTTGCACTTTTTTGACGTTCGCAACGCGGGTTACCAGTTTCATGGCGGGGCGCAGGCCGAAGGTATCCGGCGACTCGTTCTCAAAGGGGCTCAGGCCATAGAGTCCAAGGCCCAGGCGCACCAGTTCATGGTGGGAGTCGGGACGGGAGAGAATCCCCGGGGTGTTGGCGATATGCCGGACTTCAAGGTCGAAACCGGCGGCTTCCACCAGGGCGATGGCTTCGTCAAAGGTCGCCAGTTGCGCATCGGTTTCCGGCCGCTCAGGTTCATCGGCTACGGCCAGGTGGGAGAATACTCCAACCACACGCAAGAGTCCGGCTTCCTGGTATTCGCTGGCGCGCTGAAGCAGGCTCGGCAGGTCTGCCATGGTGGAGCCGTTGCGCCCCAGGCCGGTGTCCACCTTGAGGTGAATTCGCGCAGGTGTCTGCAAGCGCTGGGCGGCTTCCGCGATGGCGTCCAGGTCCCAGCCGGAGACTCCAAGGTCGATTCCCGCCTCGATGGCTTCGTCAAAGGGTGTGTCCTGCGTATGCAGCCAAGCAAGCATGGGAACGTCCAGCCCTGCGGTTCGCAGGGCGAGTGCTTCGGTGACGTGAGCGCAGCCGACCCAGCTGGCACCGGCTTCCAGCGCCGCGGTGGCGACCTGTAGCGCGCCGTGTCCGTAACCGTCCGCCTTAACCACTGCCATCACCGCGGCCGGGGCTACGAGGTCAACAACCTGCTTGACGTTGTTGCGGATTGCTGAGAGGTCGATAACTGCGCGGCGTTCCCAGGGGACGGATCCCTGAGAGGTCAACGCAGCAGTTTCGTTGCTTTGCTCTAGTGCTTCAGAATTCACCTGTCCATCTTCCCACTTTTCGCGCTTTGTTGCCGTGACCTCCATTGCGCGCTCAGACACACCGCTTTGTTGCCTTAAATTCGTGGGGCGGGCCGCCTGACCCGAAGGTCTGGCGGCCCGCCCCTAAAGCGAGTGATGATGAAACTGTGAGTCTTTAGCGCAGAGCCTTGATTTCGTCGCGGATCTGTTCCAGGATGGCCAGCTGCGGATCTGGTTCGGCTTCTTCTTCCTCTTCGGTGATGCCACGGCGGCGGTTGAGCATCTCGGTGGCCTTGTTCATCGGCATGACCAGTGCAAAGTAGACTGCAGCGGCAATCAGCAGGAAGTTGACCAGTGCGGTGATAAACACACCGAATTTGATCTCTACTCCGTCAATGGTGAAGAGCAGGAAGCCGTCAAAGTTCGGGGAGCCAACCAGAGCGGCGATCAACGGCATCAATACGTTGTCGACCAGTGCGGTCACTACGGCACCAAAGGCGGCACCGATCACCACGGCAACGGCCAGATCGACAACGTTGCCCTTCATAATAAAATCGCGGAAACCCTTAAGCATGGCTTGATCATACACAGACGAAGTACAGATCAATAGGTTTTTTGACACCAGAATTCGAACTGTTCGATGAAATCACATGCACCGTTAATGATTATTTAGATCTTGCGCAAGAGCATCCGGCGTACCGAATGGTCCGCGGCCTTGCGCAAAACCAGCTGAGCACGGCCACGGGTGGGCAACACATTTTCCTTGAGATTTGGCTCGTTGATCCGCTGCCAAATCCCGTGAGCAGTCTCTCGTGCCTCGTCATCGGTCAACTTCGCATACCGGTGGAAGTAGCTGGCTGGATCCGAGAACGCCCCGGAGCGCAGTTTCATGAAGCGGCGGATGTACCACTCTTCAATGTATTGGGTTTTTGCATCGACATACACACTGAAGTCGAAGAAGTCGCTGAGCGCCAATCCTACGGTTCCATCCGAGCGGGTGCGTGCCGGTTGGAGCACGTTCAGGCCCTCCACAATCAGCACCTGCGGCGAGCGCACGTACTGGCGCTGTCCAGGAACAATGTCGTAGGTCAGGTGCGAGTACACCGGGGCGCTGACCTCTGGAACTCCGGACTTCACCGCGGAGACAAAACGCAACAGCGCTCGGCGGTCATAAGACTCCGGGAAACCTTTGCGCTGCATGATGCCACGGCGTTCAAGTTCCTTGTTCGAGTACAAAAAGCCGTCCGTGGTGATCAGTTGGACGTCAGGGGTTTCGGGCCAGCGTCGCAGCATCTCACGCAGCACACGTGCGGTGGTGGACTTGCCTACCGCAACCGAACCTGCCACACCAATCACAAAAGGTGTCTGGCTGGTCTGCTCCCCCAGAAACGTGGTGGTTGCCCGGTGGGTCGCTCCTGCACCCTGAACATATAAGGACAGCAAACGACTCAATGGAAGATAAACGTCACGCACTTCATGCAGGTCCAGGGAGTCACCCAGACCGCGAAGCCGCTCAATGTCGTCCTGGTTCAGCGGCTGTTCCATCTGGTTGGAAAGCCGCGCCCAGGTTTCACGTTCGAGGTCTACGAAGGGAGTAACTGTTGATTCAAGTGTGTCGTGTGGTTCCACGTGGACAAATTCTGCCAAGAAGTAGTGCCACAACCCAAATATCGGGGAGTTAACATACCGGCAGTTTTGCCCTTAACAGCACCTGAAGTGATCTAACACATAGCAAATTTTGAGTGCTGCGACACGATGAGTACCACCGTTTGACCCTGACCCGGTAGTCTTTTTTCCATGTGCGGAATTGTAGGATATGCAGGAACCTCAAGTGCGAACGCCGACCACGGCGCCCTTGACGTCCTTATTGAAGGCTTGCGCCGATTGGAATACCGTGGCTACGACTCTGCCGGCGTGGCAGTTGTAGCAGACGGTGCTATTCACTCCAGGAAGAAGGCCGGCAAGCTGGTCAACCTGGAAAACGAGATTGCCGAAGCTCCTTTGCCGGAATCAGTGACCGGCATCGGCCACACCCGTTGGGCTACCCACGGCGGCCCGAGCGACGGAAACGCTCACCCACACCTGGCTGACGGTGGCAAGTTGGCCATGATCCACAACGGCATCATTGAGAACTTCGCCAGCATCAAGGCCGAACTTGTAGCCGACGGTGTCCAGTTCCTTTCGGAAACCGACACCGAAGTTGCAGCCGCCCTGCTGGGCAAGGTGTACTCCAACGGTGCAGACGGGGATTTGACCAAGGCCATGCAGTTGGCTGTCCAGCGCCTGGAGGGTGCTTTCACCCTGCTGGCGGTCCACCAGGACCACCCAGGTGTTGTTGTGGCCGCGCGCCGCAACTCGCCACTGGTATTGGGTCTGGGCGACGGGGAGAACTTCCTGGGCTCGGATGTTTCCGGCTTCATCGACTTCACCCGTCGTGCCGTGGAACTGGGCCAGGACCAGATCGTTACCATCACCCCAGACACCCACCTGATCACCGACTTCGACGGCAACCCTGCTGAAGGCAAAGAATTCACCGTTGACTGGGATGCGGCCAGCGCGGAAAAGGGCGGTTTCCCGTCCTTCATGGAGAAGGAAATCTTTGATCAGCCTGCAGCCGTAGCTGACACCCTGTTGGGCCGCTCGGATGCAAACGGCCGATTGACCCTGGATGAGCTGCGTATCGATCCGGAAGATCTGACCAAGATCAACAAGATTGTGGTTCTTGCCTGCGGCACCAGCGCCTACGCCGGCCAGGTCGCCAAGTACGCCATCGAGTCCTGGTGCCGTATCCCGGTTGAGGTAGAGCTCTCCCATGAGTTCCGCTACCGCGAACCTATCGTGGACAAGCAGACCCTGATCGTTTCGATTTCCCAGTCGGGCGAAACCATGGACACCCTGATGGCGGTTCGTTACGCCAAGGAACAGGGCGCCAAGACCATGTCCATCTGCAACACCAACGGGTCCACCATCCCGCGTGAATCCGATGCCGTGCTGTACACCCACGCCGGTCCGGAAATCGCAGTGGCTTCCACCAAGGCGTTCTTGGCACAGATCACCGCCACCTACCTGCTGGGCCTGTACCTGGCTCAGTTGCGTGGCAACCTGTTCTCCGGCCAGATCAAGGACATCCTTGCAGACCTGGGCAAGATCCCTGCCAAGATCCAGGACATCCTGGATCGCAGCGGTGAGATCAAGGAACTGGCTCGCTCCATGTCCGAGGCATCCTCCGTGCTGTTTCTGGGTCGCCACGTCGGCTACCCGGTTGCCATGGAAGGCGCACTGAAGCTCAAGGAAATCGCCTACATCCACGCCGAAGGCTTCGCCGCTGGCGAGCTGAAGCACGGCCCGATTGCCCTGATCGATGACGGCCAGCCGGTTTTCGTGGTGGTTCCATCCCCACGCGGCCGCGACTCGCTGCACTCCAAGGTTGTATCCAACATCCAGGAAGTGCGCGCCCGTGGTGCCAAGACCCTGGTCATCGCTGAAGCTGGCGATGAAGCGGTGAAGGATTTCTCCGAGTTCGTGTTCTACGTTCCGGAAACCCCGACGCTGCTGATGCCGCTGCTGGCCACCGTGCCGCTGCAGATCTTCGCCTGCGAATTGGCTACCGCCAAGGGTTTTGACGTTGATCAGCCACGCAACCTGGCCAAGTCGGTGACCGTGGAGTAATCCACCGGTTCATAAACAGTTACTGCGGGTGCCCCCATGATGGGAGGGCACCCGCAGTTTTTATCAAAATTCGACGAGAATAGTTCTTAATCCTCCACGCTATTCCCTTCAATAGGGTGGGTCCAGATCTCACAAATAGTATCAATCAGCGATTCGGACCGCTCCCAAATGTCTATTTCGCTCCAGTCACCCGGGTGATGATTGAGGATCTCCTTGTTCAGAATTAGTAAACTATAGTTCTCGAGAAGACTTCGCTTCCCCCTGCTAGGCGATCCGCCTTCAATAAGGCCTTCCGCTTCATCGTCAGTCCAAGGTCGATTAGACAACGAGCCGTTGAGTGATTTCGTAACCAGAGTCAAGTTTCCCAGACTGTTGACAAGAATGTCACGATTTCGGGCACTTTCAGGGTTTAGGCTTGGAGCCGGGTCCCAGTGTGTTCTCCATCCCTGTGGCATTAGATGTTCAATTTCTAACTTTTCCGGCAAAGTAACGGATTCATACTTGGAGTTCTTCAGCCGCAGATGTTGTTCAATCGCACTAAGAATAACGCGCAATCGATCCTGTCTTATAAATCCATAGATCTTTTGGCCAGGCAAGTCTTGTTTCATTTCGGAAACTGCCGGCCACCTGCGAGTCTCGGCAGTCTGTCCGGCCAAAAATTCCTGGAATTCGGTTCCAGTCTGCTCCTTGTCGCAGGTACCAAGCATCTTGAGTATGGCAATTGCGAACTTATTCATATCCTTTGATGTCAGACGTAAAAGCATGCGCCTGATCGCCCAACTCTCCAAAGCCTCCAGAGCAATGCGCCTTTGATCAGGTGAAATTCCATGATTGACGGATAGAAGCCAAAGGAATACCGGAGTGGTCGCTGCCATCTCCAGACGTTCTATGACTCGGGAGTAGAAACGACCTTCTGGCGTGCGCGTTTCTAATTCCGAAAATTCACTAAAGGTATCAGCATCTTTGCGCAATTCAGTGAGAAGACGTTCTGCATCTATAGCAGACGTCATATAAGGTTCAGCATATTCAGTGAATACGCGGAAAACTTGGTCAGCCTTAATTTCGTCTTGGAGGCGCATGGTAAGCCAGTAATGGAGAAAGATATCAATCCTAGAGCGCATGAGTCGACCTTGACGGACTTCAGCGCGCCACCAATCGCCATCGAACTCAGCCCATAGGTCGTTTGCCCAACGAGTTACGTCTGCTTTTAACTGTTCACCTCGTCGAAAAATCCAGTTCTTGATCAGATCAGCCTTCAGCAAAGGTGTCCCACGTGCGTTAAGTGTTTCAAAAATCAACTGTGAGTCGTCGTGACCCGTCAGATCAATGGCCACCAGAATCAGCCGATCTTGAAGCGTTGAACTCAGCGCTTCGACCCGAAGACCTTCATCACCCGGAGGAACATCCCCGTCCTCATCAGTGGTTCCAGCAATCCATCGTTCGGCTTTTCGCATAAAGAACTGGTGAGCGTCTACTATTCGATGATCAACTTCCTCGCCCATTGATGGATCCATGGCAAACTCGAAGGCGTTACGGTCTGTATGTGAAGGCCAGAGTTTAAAACGCTCTCTTTTTCCCTTAAAGCGAGGTGATCCATTCAAGATCAGCTCTTCTAGGGACTCTGCCAAATTCGAGTGGTTCCGGCCCCGCACAACCTCATGAACTGCATCCAAGAGAATCTGAATGGTCGTCATTCGTTGTTGCCCGTCGATGACGTCGTGCCTTGTAACATCACCGGCCACTGGCTTCTTAGACTCGTAAACAACTGCGCCCATGAAGTGCTGAATATCAGGTTCTGCATGCTCGTCATTTAATTTCAAGTTAACGAATGTTTCCGCAACATGCTTGACGTCTTCCCACAGTGGTGCCCACTGGAGGTCCTCAGTCCAAACATACGGTCTCTGAAATGCCGGGATTTCATAGTGCTCTTTACCCTCAAATAAATCTCGGGGGCTACGGGTATGTGTTTCCATGTGTCCCTTTCCTAACGCCAAAACGACAAGGTGACGATATCAGCATCGCACCAACAATCTACCGAGAGTTGTTGCCCATGAACTGAGTCTAGTCTCAGAACCGGGCCCCTAAGGGCTATATGTACGACCAGTGGTCTAACAAGCCAAAAGGAAACGCCAACATTAGAAACTTCCGACCATTTCGAAGTTACTAAATTGAAACAGTCGCATTGGTGCCCCAAATCACCACAATCCTCCACTGCTCTAGTGATTCAGGTCTACGGAGATTCTCTCCTGCGCGGTTGAACTGGATAAACTGGAAGGCATGATTGCAGGAATTGGTGTAGACATTGTTGACGTACCGCGCTTCGGGCGGCAGCTGGAAAAAACACCGCGACTGCACGAACGGCTCTTCACCGAGGTGGAACGCGGGCTCCCCCTGCGTTCACTCGCTGCTCGCTTTGCAGCCAAGGAAGCCATTGCCAAGGCGCTAGGAGCGCCATCGGGGATGAACTGGCAAGACTGCAGCATCATCAAAGACGAGGCCGGAGATCCCCAAATCCATGTCACTGGCTCGGTGGCGGATGCCAGCGCGCAACGAGGAATCACTTCCTGGCATCTGACCCTCTCCCACGATGGGGACATGGCTATCGCGATGGTTGTCGCCGAACGTTTATAACCTGTTTACGACACGAACTCGGATAAAAGCCCTGTTGTAGGCGAGGGATGAGTATTGTTTGATTTATGATCCCGGTCTACAGTCTTGCCCAGGTACGTGCGGTCGAAGCGCAGGAGATTTCACGGCGTTCTGATGCCGTCCTGATGAAACAGGCGGCCAGCGCGCTGGCGAAGGAAGCCGTGGACCTGCTCGGCGAGGGTTCAGCCAGTACCGCAACCCTTGTGGTTGCTTTGATTGGCCCGGGCAACAACGGCGGAGACGGACTCTATGCCCTGGCAGAGCTCGCCCGGCAGGGATACTCAACCCTAGCCATTCAGTTTGCCCCAAAAATTCATGCCGAAGCTCTGTCCGAATATCTTGAAGCTGACGGAAAGCTTGAACAGTATTCCCCGAGCAGCCAGACGCTTTCCAATGCGGCGCTGATCATTGATGCCTTGTACGGGCTCGGCTACCGTTCCGGAGCGGAACTACCCCAGCTGCCCCGCGGCTCCCGGGTACTTGCCTGCGATGTGCCGTCGGGCCTCAACCCGGAAACCGGTGTTGCCGATGACCATGTTCTGCTGGCCGAACGCACAGTCACCTTCGGCGCACTGAAACCCGGATTGCTCACCGGTGACGGACCGCTGGTCACCGGAGAGATCAAGGTCGTGCCGCTGGACTTCGACTTCACCAGCCACACTCCGCAATCGCATCTGGTGGACAAGGACTCAGCGCTTGAGCTGCTCGACGTTGACCGCTCGTGGCGGGATGCTGGGCGCCATAAGTACCAGCGGGGCGTGCTTGGCCTGATTGCAGGTTCTTCCCTCTACCCTGGAGCTGCCCAACTCACTGCGCAGGCTGCGGTGAATTGCGGCGTTGGCCTCTTGCGCACCCACGTCCCTGCAGAAATCGCTCCGTTGCTGGCGGTCGCTGCACCTGAAACGGTTCCACTGGATGATGATCAGATTCGTGAAGCCCTCTCCTCTGCTAGGCGCTATATTCACGGGCGCGGAGCCAAGATCTCCGCGTGGGCTATCGGCCCCGGCTTGGATAGCCGCACTCCCCCGACCGGTGTCATTGCCGAAGTGTTTGCCAGCCGACAGCCGGCAGTCATCGACGCTTCTGGTTTGGATCTGGTTCCGGCCGGACCAAGCAAGCAGCCGCGGGTTCTCACTCCTCATGCCAAGGAACTGAGAATGCTGCTGCGCCGTGCCGGCGTGAGTGTCACCACCGAAGAAATCACCGTGGACCCGATTCGCTGGACCCGTTGGGCCGCACTGGCCTACAACGCGGTAGTTCTGCTCAAGGGCCCCACCAGCTACATTGTTGCCCCGGACGGAAGCAGCCTGCTTGTCTGCCATTCAGCCGCCCAGCTGGCCACCGCAGGCAGTGGCGACGTACTGACCGGCATCCTTGGCTATTTGCTCTCGGACAGCTCGTTGACCGGTGTCACCGGCTTGGAGACCGTCTCCAACCGTCGCATGATGGAATTGGTTGCCTGCGCCGCGGTGATCCACGGCCACCTAGGGCGGGTCACCGCACAGGACGGCACCGTCAGTGCTTCGCGACTGATCGAGCGTTTGCCTGCGGTCATGAAGGACTTTGGCTTCTAGCGGGAAGCTCTCAACCTCGGCCATCGCAAAGCATGACTGTCGCATTTCGTCCGGATGTGGGAGGTTCGCGATAAAATCATGGTGAAATCGCGCCCAGCCGAGGAGGGAAGATGACAACACCTCGTCCTCGCCCGCAGAATTCAATCATTGTGGATTCGGATGGGGTGCGCCGGTTAGCTTCCGAAACGCGTCAAGCCGTGCCGACCCGGCTCATTGCGGTGCTTGAACGTGTGGCTCATACGGTTGATTCGACCGGCGCCAAATACGCCTACGTGCCATTCACCGCGGGCATCGTGATGAACGGCTATCTGGCGCAGCGCAGCGAACAAGGATTGCGTTTCGATTTTGCCATTACCTTATGTGATTCAACGTCCAAGCCGTTGGCAACCCTCACCGGGTCATCCGCCCTCGGATCCCTGGATCAAGCGATCCTAAAGGTGATTGCCGAGTTTACCGGCACAGTCAAGATTACGCAGGCCGCCTCCATCGACTTGGTGCTCCCCCACGTGGATGGTTTGGGACTAGCTGATGTGGGAACAAATGCGATTTTCTGCTTGAATCCGTCGTGGCTGTTCGGTGTGGATCTTGAACTTCCCAACCAGGCAAATCTTGAGGCTCTGGCGCCGGTGCTCGCTACGTACCGCTCCCAGCGTGCTCGCGTCATTGCCTACACCGATGGCTCGGTTCCACGTTTTGGGTTGCACCGTGGCGCGGGTGCCATGGTCACAACTCAGGGACACTGGGCCGCACGGGTCTCGCCCAAGGGATCGTCAAGGGATTCCTTGATGGCCGAGGCTACCGGATCGCTGCTGGCCTTGCAGCATGCGCCGCTGGATCTTGACCTCACCATATTTACCGACTGCCGGGCACTGGTGTATGTCATCAATAACCTTGCCGAGGGTCGCTACCAATCAGGCAAGGAAGAATACACCGCCCTGCGGGTCCCGCTGGAAAAGCGCACGGGCAAAACACGGGCTCAGTGGGTCCGCGGACACAACGGAAACCCCTACAACGAAGCCGCAGACCGTATGGCGGTGCTGATGGCTCGGCACTTCAACGCGGGAATTGATCCGAACCTGTCCCACTCGCTGATGAGCTCCATCGTCAGCGAAGAGCTCCGTCGCGATCGGCAGGCACGCTAATGGCCCTGGATTCCTCCCCTATTGCTGGGAGAAACCAGGGCCGTATGCGTCAGCGTAGATCCGTGGTGCGTCGTGCCGGCACCACGCTTTAGCCGAGGGTTTCTTCTAGATCATCAAGGATCTTGTTTCCTCCAACAACACCGATGCCTACCATCCAGGTTTCGTCTTCCACCTCATGGACATCCTTGTTCGCTACAGCTGGAAGATCTCCCCACAGCTCGGTGACCTTGCCCATGGTGGTGGCATCCGGGTCGCCGCCAGGGTTGGTGTAGAAGATGACATCGCCGTCGATCTGCTCATACTGTTCTGGGCTGAGTTCCTTCATGGAGTACTCGTTCCAGCCTTCATCTCCCAGGTCGAAACCTGCCTCGCTCAACAGTGAGCCGGAGAATGATTCGGGGCCGTACAAGCGGAAGTTATCCGGGCGGAAACGCACCATTGACAACGTGGTTCCCGAAGCGTCAACACTTTCACCAACCTCGTGGGCACGGGTTTCAAGCTCGCTGATCAGTTCATCCATCTTTGCCGACTGGTTCACCGCGGCAGCGGTGATTTTCGCCTGTTCTTCCCAGTTGGTGCCCGAGTCTACGGAGAAGACCGTGGGGGCGATGGCCGAGAGTTCTTTGTAGATGGCTTCGTGGCGGACCTTTGCGCCGATGATCAAGTCCGGCTTCAGCGCGGCAATTTCGTCAATGGACGGCTCGGAAGTCAGTCCCACGGATTCGACCGTGCCCTCGGGCAGCCCCAGGTAGTCAGGCACACCAGCTGCGGCACCGGATTCGCTGGCGCCCACCGGGGTGATGCCCAAAGCCGTAAGGGCGTCCAGATGAGGCGAATCGATCACAACAATCCGCTGTGGTGTTCCCTTGATTTCGGTGGAGCCCATGGCGTGCTCAACGACGTAGCTTCCCGAGTCACTTGTGGGTGCGGCGCTTGGCTCCGTGGTTGCCGAGCTTGCGCAAGAGACCAGCGAGAGCGACAGCGACAGAATTGCCAAGCCGCCGGCGAGAGAGGTGATTTTAGTACCCATAGACATTCCCTTATTATGTGAAAGTGACGAACCCTAGCCTAATACAGCGTGTGTGACTTATGGAGACAACCGAATGTGAGTCGAAGCACTCCCAAATCCAGGTGCCGGAGAGCAGAGGACGCCGGTACACGCGGTGGTACCTAGTGTGTTTTGCGGCGTTGGCCGGTTGCATCCTGCTAAGCCTCTGCCTTGGCTCCAAGTTGTTGTCCCCCGCCGAATTATGGGATGTCGCTCTAGGCTCTGCGTCCAGCGGGGATCAGCGAATTGTGTGGGTGCTGCGGCTAGAGCGGACCGTGACCGGAATTGTGGTCGGTGCAGCTCTGGGTGCCAGCGGCGCCATCATGCAAAGTGTCATCCGCAACCCCATTGCCGACCCGGGAATCCTTGGAATCAACGCCGGGGCGGCCCTCGGAGTAGCCTGCGGCATCATGCTGACGGGTAGTGCTGGCATGCTTGCGAGCGTCGGATTCGGCCTTGTCGGGGCGGCCTGTGTGGCAGCGTTCCTGCTGCTGTGTGCCATGCTGCCGGTTTTCCGCGGCTCCGCGGTTCGCCTCACCCTGTGCGGCGTGGCGCTATCCGCCCTGTTGGCGGGTATCACCCAACTGCTGATGTTCTCAGATGAAAAACTCATGGATCAGTTCAGGTTCTGGCAGGTCGGCTCGCTGGCCGCACGCCCCATGGAATCCGTGCTGTGGGTTGCCCCGTTGATTAGCCTGGGATTGGTCCTGGCGTGGGCTGTGGGCGGAGCCCTGAACATGCTGGATCTGGGTGACGACAGCTCGCAAGCGCTCGGTGCCGGGGTACTTCGCACCAGGATTGTTGCCTTGCTGGCGGTGGCCCTGCTGTGCGGCCCGGCAACCGCCTTGGCCGGACCTATTGCCTTTGTCGGATTCGCCGTACCCCACCTGGTGCGAATGGTCATTGGCAATGACACCAAACAAGTGATCCGGTTCTCTGCCCTGGCGGCTCCCTCGATGTTGCTGCTGTGCGACATAGCGGGCCGCTTGGCTGGCTCCGGAGCGGAGATTCAGGCCGGGGTCGTCACCTCCTTGTTCGGCGCCCTGGCACTGGTGATTCTGGTGCTCCGCTCGTCCTCGAGGAAACTGTCATGATCCAGGCGAAGCAAAAAATTCTCGGCACCCGCCTGGTGCTCCTGGGCATACTCGGCCTGCTGCTGGTGGTAGGGTCGGTGTTTTTTGGTGAATACCGGGTCAGCTGGGTCGACTTCGTGGACACCCTCAGTGGTAAGCCTCCAGCGCCGATGACCGAATTCTTTGTGCTCCAGCGCCGCCTGCCCCGGGCGCTCGTAGCCTTTGCCACCGGGGTGTGCCTCGCCGCGGCCGGCAGCCTTATCCAGCAGCTACTGAAAAATCCCCTAGCGAGTCCGGACATCATTGGCATCACCAACACCGCGTCCCTCGGCGGCGCGCTGGTCATCCTCTTGTGGGGCGGCACCACCGCAACCGCTTGGACCGGAGCGCTGGCCGGAGCGGCCATTGCGCTCGGATTCCTTTTTATGGCACAAAAACTTTTCAACGTCACCGGGGCGAAACTGATTTTGCTCGGGGTGGGGCTGGCCGCCATCAGTACCGCATTGATCAATTATCTGCTCACCATAGTTTTTGTCCCCTCCGCGGTTGTCGCCCAAAGCTGGCTAGTCGGCACCCTCCAAGGACGTGGTTGGGCAGAACTGCCCTTGCTGTCATTCGGAGTGCTGGTACTCGTTGCGGTGCACGTGTTTTTTGCCAAAGACCTGAAGATCCTCGACATGGGTGATGACACCGCCGGAGGTTTGGGAATCAACGTGCCACGGCTTCGCACCACGTTGTTGGCCGCCGCCGCGCTGCTCACTGCCATCGCGGTGCTCAGCGCCGGTCCTATTGGCTTCGTTGCCTTGGTGGCTCCGCACATCGCCACCGCGCTGACCGGATCAAAAAACTTGATCGGTGCTGCGTTGTGCGGCGGAATACTGCTCAGCGCCAGCGACTTGATTGCCCAGTACGCATTACCCGTTGCCGTTCCGGTGGGTGTGATCACCATTATTGGCGGCGGCGGATTCTTTTTGTGGCTGCTTTTTGGAAAGGGAAGAATTCGTGGGTGAAACCGAAACACGCAGGACCCCGCTGCGGCCGCAGCATCGGCACCAAGTAGTGGAGCAGGATGCCGAGGTTGTCAGCAATGAGCCGGTCGGCGGCCTGTACCGGCGGCTGGGTCTTCGCTACACCCATGAACCATTCGAATCCCATGGTTTTGATGACGTCGTGGTTCTGAAGTTCCCGGCGCCAGGGAAGTCGCCGCACGGCCCCGAGCACGGATCATGGCATGTCCGGGAATACACCGTGGTTCGGGTTGATCCCCGGCACCGCGTGCTGCACGTTGATTTTCTTCTGCATGGCTCCGGCGTTGCTTCAAGCTGGGCGCAGGCCGCGCAGCCAGGCGACCTGGTCAAGATCATTCCGACGCGGATGTGCCGCCTGTTGCCCGAAGCCGAACGCAGTTTTTTGTTCGCTGATTCCAGCGCCTGGCCGGCGGCCCGCAGATTCCTGCAGATGGCTCCCGGCACCTCGAATGAGCTTATCCTCCATGCCCAGCCTGCAGAGGAACTGGCGGCGGCCGCGCTCGGGATCAAGACGCTGCCGCTGAGCGCAGCGCCCCAAGAATCGGTCAGCCTCTCAGGCCTGTCGACGCTGAGCGGGCAACCTGCGGCGTTCGTCTGGATCGCCGGAGAAAGCGGCTGGGCAAGCACCCTTCGCCGTCACCTGTTGGAGCACACGCCGCTGCAGCGGGAGCAGATTCAATTCACCGGTTACTGGAAATCAACCTAGACGGTTATCCCGCTCTACCGGCGGCGTGACGAGAGCTGATGGGCTCAGGCCACGCAACTGCCAGTGTTCCCCGGCAAAAACCTACTTTGCTGCCTGCACCGGAATCTGGGCGGTCCCCGGAGCGGTGTTCACAACCTCGAAGTACTCCCCCGGGCCGGTAATCACCCAGCCCGCGCCACGCCAGGCCGGGCGGTCCAAGACATTGCGGCCATCAATCAGGACCCGGGAGGAGACTACCTCGCCCAGCTCCTGCGGATCCAGGTCACGGAATTCCTGCCATTCGGTCAGCAGCAACACAATATCCGCGGCCTTGGCGGCTTGTTGCCAGGAGTCCACGTAGTTCAGGCGCGGGAAACGACCGGCCGCATTTTTGTTTCCCTGCGGGTCGTAAACCGACACGTCTGCTCCGGCGTTATACAGGCGCACCGCGATATCCAGTGCCGGTGAATCACGGACGTCGTCGCTGTTGGGTTTAAAACTTACACCCAGCACACAGATGTGTTTTCCTGCCAGTTCGTTCTCCAGCATGCTGGAGGCCAGGGACACCACCCGGTCGCGGCGGCGCAGGTTGATCTGGTCTACCTCGGCCAAGAATCCCATGGTATGGCTCAGCCCCAGCTCGGATACGCGGGCCTGCAAGGCTCGGATGTCCTTCGGCAGGCACCCGCCTCCGAAGCCCACCCCGGCGTTCAGGAAACGACGCCCAATGCGGTTGTCGTGGCCAATAGCATCCGCGAGGGTTATGATGTCGCCGCCCACGGTTTCGGTCACCTCCGCGAAAGCGTTGATAAAGGAAATCTTGGTGGCCAAAAACGCGTTGGCGGCAACCTTCACCAGTTCCGCGGTTTCCAGGTCGGTCACGATCTCCGGGGTGTCATTAGCCAGGATCGGGGCATACACCTCACGGATCTTGCGCAGCCCGAATCCCTGCGGGTCCAGATCGCTCAGGCCGTAGACCAGGCGGTCCGGACTCAAGGTGTCCTTGACGGCGAACCCTTCCCGGAGGAACTCGGGGTTCCAGGCCAGGGTGATATCGCTGTCCGGATGCGCATTCTCGGCAATTCGTTCGGTCAGGCGGCGTGCCGTGCCCACGGGAACCGTGGATTTGCCGACAATCAACGCTTGCCCGGTGATGTGCTCCAGCAGGCTGTCTACCGACCCGTCCACGTAGCTCATGTCTGCAGATTGGGAATCGGCACGCTGCGGGGTGCCAACGGTGATGAAGTGGATGTCCGCGTTGGCCGCGACCTCCGCGTAGGAATCGGTGAAACGCAGGCGCCCTGTGGCCACGTGTTTGCGCAACAGCTCGGGCAGGCCTGGTTCATGGAAGGGAAGGACCCCCGCAGCGAGCGCCTTGAGCTTGGACGCGTCCACGTCCAGGCCGATGACTTCATACCCCAGTTCGGCCATGCAGGCCGCGTGGGTGGCTCCCAGATATCCGGTACCGATAACGCTGATGCGTAGAGCCACGACTCTCCTTAGTTAGACCATGACTTCACCGTCAGGTGGACCCTGGCGTTGAATTCTCTTTTCAGCATGCCACATCCCCGCAGGGTGTCACCTCGGGGAACACGCTACGGGGATGTGAGAATTTACTGAGCATTTACTTGGCGCTTGGCCAAGTCAGTTTGTTATTAACCTAGCGAGAGGTGCTCGGATACCGAGGCCGCCAGGGCTTCCGCTTCGGCTTGAGCCTGTTCCTGGGTGGCCGCCTCAACCATGACGCGAACAACCGGTTCGGTGCCGGAGGGACGCAACAGCACCCGGCCGGTGGAGCCGAGGCGAGCCTCGGCTGCTTCGATATCCAGCTGCAGCGGCTCGCAGTCCGGCACGCCGGCCTTGTCCACACCACGCACGTTGATCAGAACCTGCGGCAACACGGTGAGGACCGAGGCAAGTTCCTTCAGGGACTTGCCCGTGGCTTTCACCCGCGCGGCAAGGTTCAGCCCGGTGAGCACACCGTCACCGGTGGTGGCGTGCTTGCTGAAGATCACGTGGCCGGACTGTTCCCCGCCCAGGGAGTAATTTCCCTCGTTCATGCCTTCAAGCACGTAGCGGTCACCCACACCGGTCTGCTTCACGGTGATTCCCGCGGCTTCCATGGCCAGCTTCAGACCGAGGTTGCTCATCACGGTGGCGACCAGGGTGTCGTCTTTCAGTTCGCCGCGTTCTTTCAGGGCGATCGCCATGATGGCCATGATCTGGTCCCCGTCAACCACGTTTCCTTCGTGGTCTACCGCTAGGCAGCGGTCGGCGTCGCCGTCATGGGCGATCCCCAGGTCTGCGTTGTTTTCCACCACGGCGGCCTGCAGCTTTTTCAGGTGGGTGGAGCCGTAGCCGTCATTGATGTTGATTCCGTCCGGCTCGGCGCCGATCACGATGATCTGGGCGCCGGCGGCCTTGAAGACCTCCGGCGAGCAGCCCGAGGCGGCGCCGTGGGCGCAGTCAAGCACAACCTTGATGCCATCCAAGCGGTTTGGCAGGGCCTGGAGCAGGTGGATGATGTAGCGGTCTTCAGCGTCGGCGAAACGCGAGACACGTCCTACATCGCCGGCGACCGGGCGTGGTTTCGGCATCTTCAGGCACGCCTCGATGGCGTCTTCCAGCGAGTCGTCAAGCTTTTTGCCGCCGCGCGCCAAGAACTTGATGCCGTTATCCGGTGCCGCGTTGTGGGAGGCGGAGATCATCACGCCGAAGTCTGCGTCCAGGTCGTCAACCAGGAAGGCCGCGGCCGGGGTGGGAAGCGTGCCGGCGTCTTGAACATCAACGCCGGAGGCGGCTAGCCCCGCTTCGATTGCGGCAGAGAGGAAGTCGCCGCTGATACGCGGATCCTTCGCTACCACAGCGACTGGTTTGTGCCCGTCCTCAGGCTGGCTCAAACCCAAAACCACCGAAGCCGCCTGTGCGAGTTCCATCGCCAGCTCGGGGGTTAACAATTCGTTTGCTTTTCCTCGGACCCCATCGGTCCCAAATAACCTTGCCATCGTTATCAATCATAAGCCCTGAGCTTCGATTTACCGGACTTGCGGGACGTTAAGCGCTGAGCGCCTTGCCGTAAAGGCTCTGAATTTCTGATCAGATCGACAAGGCTTAAACGGCCAACGGCCCCACCATCCCCGAAGGGAAGTGGAGCCGTTGGGTAAACCTTGAAGTAAGGTTTAGCGCTTCGAGAACTGCGAAGCCTTACGGGCCTTCTTCAGACCAGCCTTCTTACGCTCGATGACGCGTGCGTCACGGGTCAGGTAACCGGCCTTCTTCAGGGTGGCGCGGTTAGCGTCGCGGTCGATCTCGTTCAGGGCACGGGCGATGCCCAGGCGCAGTGCGCCAGCCTGACCGGAGATGCCGCCACCGTGGATGCGGGCGATAACGTCGTATGCGCCTTCCAGACCCAGAACCTTGAAAGGCTCGTTAACATCCTGCTGGTGCAGCTTGTTCGGGAAGAAGTCGTCCAGCTGGCGACCGTTGACGGTCCACTTGCCGGAGCCTGGGATCAGGCGAACGCGGGCGATAGCCTGCTTGCGACGGCCAACTGCTGCACCTGGAACGGTCAGCGGAGCACGCTCGGTCTCGGCCACAACGGTCGAGGCAACGGTCTCGGTGGTGTAAGACGAAGGAGCTTCGCCTTCGAATTCAGTGATCTCTTCAGCGTTCTGAGCCACGATAATCTCCTATTAAGTATTTCTTCTCGGGGCCAGGACTACTGAGCGACCTGGGTGATTTCCAGTGCCTTTGGAGCCTGAGCAGCGTGTGGGTGCTCAGCGCCGCGGTAGACCTTCAGCTTGGAAAGCTGAGCAGCCGACAGCTTGTTCTTTGGCAGCATGCCCTTGACGGCCTTCTCTACAGCCAAAACTGGGTTCTTCTCCAGCAGGTCGGCGTAGTTGATGCTCTTCAGGCCGCCCGGGAAGCCCGAGTGACGGTAAGCGCGCTTGTTCTGCAGCTTCTTACCGGTCAGAGCAACCTTTTCGGCGTTGATGATGATGACGTGGTCGCCCATGTCCATGTGTGGAGCATAGGTTGGCTTATGCTTGCCGCGCAGCAGGGTTGCGGTCTGAACGGCGAGGCGGCCGAGAACTACATCGGTGGCGTCGATGACGAACCACTGACGAGTCTGATCAGCCGGCTTTGGGGTGTACGTACGCACAGTAATTGCCTTACGTTGATTCGTTTCTGGTCAAACAGTCGCTTGGCCGAAGGCGGTGAGATCCCCCGGTGACGAGCACTGTCGTGTTGTTCTTGTGTTTGGACCAGTACGTCAGGTGAGGACTGATATAGACCGGCCGTCCAGAGATGTTCGCACACCCAGCAGACCAGCGACTATGCAACTAAGCCGTCACGCTTGGGTATGTAGTGTCGAACGTGGACATACACAACTCATAAAAGTTTAGCTGATTAAAGTAGTCCCGGCCAAAAATGTTCACCTCGGGTGAGCAAGAACACCCTTAATCGGCGCGGATTTCCGGGCTTTGAGCCGTGGACACACCGGGTGTGTCCACGTCGTGGACTTCTCGTTTGGCACGGGTCTGCGCCGCACGCGCCGCAAGCTGCTCCGCCTCTGGATAATAGACTTCTTCAAGCACCAGGGCCCGCGGGTGCGCCAGCTTGGTTTTCGAGTCGCGAACCATCTGTTCCAGTCGCGCGGCAAGGAAGCCTGGTTCCTCACGGCCGTCGCCCACCATCATGGCCGCTCCGATCAGGGCACGGACCATGTTGTGGCAAAAGGCGTCGGCCTTGAGGTGGGCCAGGATCATGCCATCCGGAGTGCGGGTGAAGCTGAATTCTTGCAGGGTGCGGATGGTGGTCGCATCCGGTCGTGGTTTGCAGTAGGTCAAGAAGTCGTGACGCCCAAGGACCGTCTGCGCCTCGCGGTTCATGGCTTCGACATCCAGCTCTTCGCGGTGCCAGGTGGTCAGGTGCCGGCTGAGCGGATCCCAGCGGTGGACCCCGTCGGCAATGCGGTAGGAGTAGCGGCGCGCCAGCGCGGAGAACCTGGCATCAAAGCCGTCGGGGGCAACATCTGCTTCATGGACCCAGACCGCGCCCTCCTGACGACCGAGAATGCCGTTGATGCGGCGTACCAGCGCGGGACCTGCCGCCAGTGGCGAACGGCGCGGCAGCGCTTCGAACTCTTCTGGTGTCAGATCCAGGTGCACCACCTGACGACGGGCGTGCACACCCGCATCGGTACGCCCGGCAACCACCACTCGCACCTGCCGGCGGATCAAGGTTTGCAGGGCGTCTTCAATCAGCTGCTGCACGCCGACCACATTGGGCTGGCGCGCCCAGCCGTTATACGCCGCGCCGTCATAACCAAGCACCATGCGCATCCGAATCCAGGCCGGGCTTTGCGCCTGCCCCAGTGCCCTGGCGCCGAGGGGGTCGAAGATTTCCGCGTTGGTGCTCATGAGTTTAATTATGGATGCCGGGAGCCCAGCAAACGAATTCATGGGCACCCGAATCGCAGTTTCCCAAATTGTAAATTTGCTGGGGATTTCGGCATGTCGAATAGTCAACCTATTGGCGATATGGCAAAGTGGGGGTTGCGGATTAGTTTCCGATCATCAACCACTTTTTGACAGAGAGTCTCCCCCATGAAAAAGATGCGTACCCTTTCGCTTGTCGCCGCCCCGTTGATCGGCTTGAGCCTGCTCACCGCATGCAGCTCGTCAAACACTGCCCTGTCGGACGACGCGGCGTGCAAGGAACTGCGTACCTCGCTGGAAGATGCCGGCGCCGACATGAGCGCTGATTTCGACCCAACCAAGGATCTGGCGAAGCTCAAGGAAGTTGCACCGAAGATCCAGGACATTGCAGACCGCACCGAATCCGATTTCAAGACCCAGCTGGCCAGCGTTGCCGCGGGGTTCAAGGCAATTGGCGAGTACGTGGGTGAGGACGGCCAGCTGGATATGACCAAGCTTGCCGCTTCCGCCGATTCGCAGGAGACCTTCACCGGCATGGCAACTGCTATTACCACGGTCGGCGATGTCTGCGGCGACACCCTGAACTAAGGAACTTACCTTCCTCGCGCGGGCGGGCTCATCCCTGGTGGATGGGCCCGCCTGAGTATTTTCCACTAGCTCCGATGGCCAGTATCGGTATCGAGCATGTTTCCCAGGCGCCCTTGGGCATCAAAAAATCCCCCCACGGATCTCCGTGGAGGGATTTTTCAGGTGCAAGGCACCGCGGAGGATTTAGGCCTCTTCGGTGGTCTCTGCTGGCTCAGCAGCCTTCTCGGCAGCCTTGGTGGCTTCCTTGACGACGGCCTGCTTAGGCGAGACTGGCTCCATCACGAGCTCGATAACAGCCATCGGAGCGTTGTCGCCCTTACGGTTGCCGATCTTGGTGATGCGGGTGTAGCCACCGTTGCGCTCAGCCATAGCTGGTGCGATGTTCTCGAACAGTTCGTGAACGATCGACTTGTTGGTGCGCGAACGCGAAGCGATAACGGCCTGGACGCGGCGACGCGATGCCAGGTCTCCGCGCTTTGCGAAGGTGATCAAGCGCTCTGCGTGGGGACGCAGACGCTTGGCACGGGTCAGGGTGGTGGTGATCTTCTTGTTCTCGAAGAGCTGTGCAGACAAGTTAGCGAAAATCAATCGCTCATGTGCTGCACTGCCGCCGAGACGCGGACCCTTGGTAGGGGTAGGCATGGTAGTTCTCCTAGATGAATAACCCGTTCCGCACGGTTAGCCCGTACGTACGGATGAAGTAGTGTGTCGCGAGACTTAGGTCTTTACAGACCTTCGTCGTAGTCGTCATCTTCAATGGCGCTACGAGCGGCCAGATCGAAGCCTGGAGGGGAATCCTTCAGTGCTAGACCCAGTTCAACAAGCTTGGCCTTGACTTCGTCAATGGACTTCGCACCGAAGTTACGGATGTCCATCAGGTCAGCCTCGGAGCGGGTCACGAGTTCACCCACGGAGTGGATGCCCTCACGCTTCAAGCAGTTGTACGAACGAACGGTGAGTTCCAGATCCTCAATCGGCAGTGCCATGTCGGCAGCCAGGGCTGCGTCGGTTGGCGACGGGCCGATCTCGATACCCTCGGCTGCAGTGTTCAGTTCGCGGAACAAACCGAACAGTTCAACCAGGGTGGTACCTGCGGATGCAACTGCATCACGCGGGGTGATCGATTCCTTGGTCTCCACGTCAACGATCAAACGATCGAAGTCAGTGCGCTGCTCAACACGGGTAGCCTCCACGCGGAAGGTCACCTTCAGCACTGGGGAGTAGATCGAATCCACAGGGATACGACCGATCTCACCGTCGGTGCTCTTGTTCTGAGCGGCAGACACATAACCGCGGCCACGCTCAATGGTCAGTTCCATATCGAACTTGCCGTTGGCGTTCAGGGTCGCGATGTGCAGATCAGGGTTGTGGAACTCCACACCGGCTGGCGGGGTGATGTCCGCTGCGGTGACGACGCCTGGGCCCTGCTTGCGCAGGTAGGCGACGACTGGCTCGTCGTGCTCGGAGGACACGGACAGGTTCTTGATGTTCAGAACCAGTTCGGTGACGTCTTCCTTGACACCGGCTACGGTGGTGAACTCGTGCAGCACGCCGTCGATCCGAATGCTGGTGACGGATGCACCAGGAATCGAGGACAGCAACGTGCGGCGGAGCGAGTTACCAAGGGTGTAGCCAAAGCCTGGCTCCAGCGGTTCGATCACGAACCGGGAGCGGTTTTCGGCAACTACTTCTTCGGTCAGGGTTGGGCGCTGCGTAATGAGCACTTACATTTCCTTTCAGCGAGCGTCCGCTATATGACGCCTCACGGGGGTGGAAACGACGGTAGCCTTGAGGTGGCCGTTCGTCTTTTGCAGGCTATAAGTCCAAGACAGTCACCGGAGCACTCAACTGAATGCTTCGGTGACTTCTCAGGCTTAGCCTAGCGAATCAATTAGACGCGGCGACGCTTCGATGGGCGGCAACCGTTGTGTGCGCTTGGGGAAACATCCTGGATGGATCCAACCTCAAGGCCAGCAGCCTGCAGCGAACGGATCGCGGTTTCGCGTCCCGAGCCTGGGCCCTTGACGAAAACGTCAACCTTGCGCATGCCGTGCTCCTGCGCACGCTTTGCAGCGGCTTCAGCAGCCATCTGTGCAGCGTACGGGGTCGACTTACGCGAACCCTTCATGCCTACCTCGCCGGCCGAAGCCCACGAGATGACAGCGCCAGTCGGATCGGTGATCGAAACGATGGTGTTGTTGAAGGTGCTCTTGATATGCGCCTGACCCTGCGCGATATTCTTTTTGTCCTTGCGACGCGGCTTACGTACCGCTCCACGAGTCTTTGGGGGCATTTTTTCTCCTACGAAAAAGGTTTTTGAACTAGACCGCTAAGATTTAGCGAGTCTTCTTCTTACCGGCTACGGTGCGCTTCGGGCCCTTACGGGTACGAGCGTTGGTCTTGGTGCGCTGACCGCGGACCGGCAGGCCCTTACGGTGACGAAGACCTTCGTAGGATCCGATTTCAACCTTGCGGCGGATGTCAGCCTGAACCTCGCGGCGCAGGTCACCTTCCACCTTGTAGGTGCCTTCGATGAAGTCACGAAGCTGAACGAGCTCAGCGTCGGTGAGATCCTTCACGCGGGTATCCGGGGAGATCCCGGTTGCTGCGATGGTCTCTTCTGCACGGGTCTTGCCCACGCCGTAGATGTAAGTCAGCGCGATGATTACGCGCTTTTCGCGTGGGATATCCACGCCTGCTAAACGAGCCAAGTGGCTACCTTTCAACCAACGGAGGTCTGGAGCAGTACCTTCCGCGAGTTACCTCGCGGCCCCGGCCTCCGAATCCCGGGGGTGTACAACAACCGAAGTTGCTGCGGTACTGCCTAATTGACTACGCGTGGGAAATCCCGAAAAACGGAATTAGCCCTGACGCTGCTTGTGGCGTGGGTTCTCGCAGATCACCATGACGCGACCATTGCGGCGAATCACCTTGCACTTGTCGCAGATCGGCTTCACGCTAGGGTTAACCTTCAAGGGTTTACTCCTCTTGCGGTTGCAGTTAAATGTGGAGCAGTAAAAAGCTTATCCAAGAACATTGCTCTAGCGGGCGCTTTGCGATGGATCGCACAACGTCCGCCAGTAAAGTCTAAGAGTGCTGTTTACTTGTAGCGGTAAACGATACGTCCTCGGTTGAGGTCGTATGGGCTCATTTCAACCTGCACTCGGTCCTCTGGGAGGATTCGAATGTAGTGCTGACGCATCTTACCCGAGATAGTGGCGAGCACCACGTGTCCATTCGGCAGCTCCACGCGGAACATCGCGTTCGGCAGCGCTTCGGTCACAGTGCCCTCTACCTGGATGACACCTTCCTTCTTGCCCATTTTCCCCGCTAACTTTGGTTGCTTCGGTTTCCCTCAGCAAGTAATTGGTTCTAGTCCGATACCGGTGAATCCTCAACCTGGGGTTTTGGGCGCACTTAAATAACGAACCAACAGACAACACTACGCCATCAGTAGCACCTTCGCCAATTCGGGCCGGACTTTAAAGTGTTAGATCCAGCACTTCACACAGGTGAAGTACTGGATCTGCATCCGGCCGCGCCGCTTAGGGGCGGATTGGCGAGGGGGTCACGCCAAAGGGAGCCAGCCCGGCTTCTCCCCCGTCGGCCGCGGAGAGCACCCAGATCCCGCCCATGGTGAAGGCGACGGTGTGCTCCCACTGGGAGGCGTTGGACTTGTCATTGGTGACCACGGTCCAGTCATCCTCCAGCACCGAGGTTTCAATTCCGCCGCGTACCAGCATCGGTTCGATAGCCAGGGCCATGCCGGGCTTGATGCGCGGACCGCGGTGTCCGGAGTTGTAGTTCAAAACATCAGGGGCCATGTGCATCTCGGAACCGATGCCATGCCCGCAGTAGTCTTCCAGGATGCCGAGCTCAGCGCCTGGCTGGCTGGTGACAAAGTCGTCAATGGCGGTGCCGATCTGGCCGATGAAGCGGGCCTTGGCGGCGGCGGCGATCCCGGCCCACATGGCCTGCTCCGTGATGTCGCTCAGGCGCTGGTCTTCCGGGTCGATGTTGGTTCCCACCAGCACGGTGCGCGCCGAGTCCGAGTGCCAGCCGTTCACGATGGCGCCGCCGTCGATCTTCAGCACGTCCCCGTCCTTGAGCTCGTACGCCGAGGGGAAGCCGTGCACTACTTCGTGGTTGACCGAGGCGCAGATGGTGGCCGGGAACCCGTGGTAGCCCAGGAAGTTGCTGGTGGCCCCGTGGCGCTCAAGCACCTTGGCGAACACCGTGTCGATGGCCGCAGTGGTGACACCGGGCTGGGCCGCGGCAACCGCTTCGTCCAGCGCTTCGGCCAGCACCAGGCCGGCCTCGCGCATCTTCAGGATTTCCGAGTTGGATTTGTACTCAATTCGTGGCTGTCCAAGTGCCAACGTAACTCCCCTAGGTTTTCACCGATTGCTCGCCGCCCGGTGGTGCCGGGAGCTGGCGAGAGTGTTTAAGTCTGAAAAACCGCACAGGGACCGTGCCGCTAGCCGTGATGGCTGGCTCACACGATCCCTGCGCGTAAAAACGCCGTGACTTAGGCGTTGACGTTCAGTGCGGTCATCACGCGGTCGGTGACCTCGTCGATGGCGCCGATGCCGTCAACCTTGCGCACAATGCCGCGCTCTTCGTAACGGTCGACCACGATCTTGGTTTCTGCGTTGTACAGGCCCAGGCGGTGGCGGATGACCTCTTCGGTGTCATCTGCGCGGCCTTCGATCTCTGCACGCTTGAGCAGGCGTGCCACCAGCTCATCGTCATCCGCGGTCAGCTGCAGGACTGCGTCCAGGGCGATGCCCTTGGCTTCCAGCATGGCGTCCAGCGCGTCGACCTGGGCGCTGGTGCGCGGGTAGCCGTCCAGCAGGAAGCCGTTGGCCACATCGTCCTGGTTCAGGCGGTCTTCAACCATGTTGTTGGTGACCGAGTCCGGGACGAAGTTTCCGTTGTCGATGTACTTGCTGGCTTCGATACCCAGCGGGGTGCCGCCCTTGACGTTTGCACGGAAGATGTCACCGGTCGAGATCGCAGGGATCGACAGACGCTCGGAGATCTTCACGGCCTGGGTGCCCTTGCCGGCACCTGGGGGTCCAATGATAAGAAGTCGACTCATCGCAGTAGCCCTTCGTAGTTTCGTTGCTGCATTTGCGCATTGATTTGTTTGACGGTCTCAAGACCAACACCAACCATGATCATGATGGAGGTACCGCCGAATGGGAAACTCTGATCTGCGTTGATCAGCACGAAGGCGATCAGTGGAATCAACGCAACAAATGCCAGGTACAGCGAGCCCGGGAACGTGATGCGGGAGATCACGTACTGCAGGTACTCGGAGGTTGGCCGTCCGGCGCGAATGCCCGGGATGAAGCCGCCGTACTTCTTCATGTTGTCAGCAACTTCAACCGGGTTGAAGGTGATGGCCACGTAGAAGTAGGTGAAGCCGATGATCAGCAGCGTGTAGACCAGCATGTACCACGGCGAGGACGTCGAGGAATGGGTCTGCAACCACAGGGCCCACTCCGGCAAGGTGCCGTCCGGGTTCTGGTTGAACTGCACGATCATCTGCGGCAGGGCCAGGATGGAGCTGGCGAAGATCACCGGCACCACGTTGGCCATGTTCAGCTTCAGCGGGATGTAGGTGGAGGTGCCACCCACGGTGCGGCGGCCAATCGTACGCTTGGCGTACTGGACCGGGATGCGGCGCTGGGACTGCTCCACGAAGACCACCAGGCCGATGATGACCATGCCGATGGCGATCACGCCGATGAAGGTCATCCAGCCCTGGGTGCGCAGGATGGAGGTCATCGAGGCTGGGAAGCCCGAGGCGATGGAGATGAAGATGAGGATCGACATGCCGTTGCCGATGCCGCGTTCGGTGATCAACTCGCCCATCCACATGATCAGGCCGGTGCCTGCGGTCAGGGTGATCACCATCAGCAGGATGATGATCAGGTTGTCTTCCGGCACCAATGGCAAGGTGCAGCTTGGGAACAGGTTGCCGGTACGCGCCAGGGTGACCAGAGTGGTGCCCTGCAGCAGCGCCAGGGCGATGGTGAGGTAACGCGTGTACTGGGTCAGCTTGCCCTGGCCGGCCTGGCCTTCCTTGTGCAAGGTCTCGAAGTGCGGGATGACCACACGAAGCAGCTGCACGATGATGGCGGCCGTAATATACGGCATGATACCCATCGCGAAAATTGAGACCTGCAACAGGGCGCCGCCACTGAACAGATTCACAAATGAATAAAGTCCACCGGTGGTTTCACCCATTGCCAGACACTGCTGAACGTTGCTGTAATCAATTCCCGGTGCCGGGATGAATACGCCGATACGGTAGATCGCAATGATCCCCAGCGTGAACAGCAACTTGTTGCGCAGATCAGGCGTCCGAAAAACTCGGGCTATGGCGCTGAACAAGCGTCCTCCTGAAGTATGTTCCAAAGTCCCCGGATCAGATACGACCCGTGACCTAATGATTCTAGCTGTCCGAGGTACGTCCGCGCCAAATACAAGACACGAAAATTGACCTCGTTTTACTCATTTGTATTAACAACAAGCAGATCACCGCAGGTATTTCCGATGATCCTTCAAAAACTTTGGGAAATGGAAAGCCCCCGCTCACCTTGAAAATTCAATGTGAACGGGGGCTAGCCTTGGCTTAACCCTGGTTTAGAGGGTGTTTGCCGAGCCGCCGGCAGCAGCGATCTTCTCAGCAGCGGAAGTCGAGAAGGCATCAACCTTCACGTCGACCTTAACCGAGATCTCGCCGGTGCCAAGCACCTTGACGGGCTGGTTCTTGCGAACAGCGCCCTTGGCAACCAGTGCCTCTACGGTGACTTCGCCGCCTTCTGGGAACAGCTCCGAGATCTTGTCCAGGTTTACAACCTGGAACTCGACGCGGAACGGGTTCTTGAAGCCGCGCAGCTTTGGCAGACGCATGTGCAGCGGAAGCTGACCACCTGCGAAGCCTGCCTTCACCTGGTAACGAGCCTTGGTACCCTTGGTACCGCGACCAGCGGTCTTACCCTTGGAGCCTTCACCACGACCAACGCGGGTCTTGGCGGTCTTGGCACCTTCAGCTGGACGCAGGTGGTGCACCTTAAGTGCGTTTTCCTTCTGAGCCATCTTTACTTCGCCTCCTCAACCTTCAGCAGGTGTGGGACCTTGTTGACCATACCAACGGTCACAGGGTCAGCGGAGCGGACAACGGTGTGTCCGATGCGCTTCAGGCCCAGCGAGCGAACAACGTCGCGCTGTACCTGGTTACCACCGATGATGGACTTGATCTGAGTGATTTCCAGCTGGGCGTCGCTTGGAACAATGTTCTTAGCCATTGAGTTAAGCACCTGCCTTCTGGGACTGGATGTGACGCAGCATTGCTGCCGGAGCAACCTCGTCCAGCGGAAGACCGCGGCGGGCTGCAACAGCTGCAGGCTCTTCCAGAGCCTTCAGTGCGGCAATGGTGCCCTGAACGATGTTGATCTGGTTGCTCGAACCCATCGACTTCGACAGGATGTCGTGGATGCCTGCGCACTCCAGCACGGCGCGCACCGGACCACCGGCGATAACGCCGGTACCCGGAGCAGCTGGACGGAGCATGACAACGCCAGCGGCTGCCTCGCCCTTGACCAGGTGCGGGATGGTGGTGCCAACGCGTGGAACGCGGAAGAAGGACTTCTTGGCCTCTTCAACGCCCTTGGCGATAGCTGCAGGAACTTCCTTAGCCTTGCCGTAGCCAACGCCGACCATGCCGTTGCCGTCACCGACAACTACCAGGGCGGTGAAGCTGAAGCGACGACCACCCTTGACGACCTTGGAGACGCGGTTGATAGCTACAACGCGCTCAAGGAACTTGTCCTTGTCTTCGTTGCGGTTATCCTTCTGGTCGCGGCCGCGGCCACGTCCTTCGCCACGACCGCGGCCTTCGCCACGACCGCGACCCTCGCCACGGCGGGCTCCGGCGTTCTCGGTAGCGGGAGCAGCAGCAGTCTCGACTGCCTCAGTAGCTTCAGACACCTGAGTTTCCTTCTTGTTGGTTGCTTCGCTCACAGTGCCAGCCCACCTTCACGTGCGCCGTCAGCAACTGCAGCCACGCGACCGTGGTACTTGTTGCCGCCGCGGTCGAATACAACAGCCTCAATGCCGGCAGCCTTGGCACGCTCTGCAACGAGCTCGCCAACGCGCTTGGACTTTGCGGTCTTGTCTGCATCGCTCGAACGAAGCTCTGCTTCCATGGTCGAAGCGCTGGCCAGGGTCAGACCCTTCGAGTCGTCCACGATCTGAACGAACATGTGACGAGCCGAGCGGTTGATGACCAGGCGTGGACGAGCCTCGGTACCGGTGATGCGCTTGCGCACACGCAGGTGACGACGACCGCGCTGAGCGGACTTGCTCTTGCCCTTGATTCCGATAGCCATGATTACTTACCAGCCTTTCCGACCTTGCGGCGGATCTGCTCGCCTGCGTAACGAATGCCCTTGCCCTTGTAAGGCTCGGTCTTACGCAGCTTGCGGATGTTAGCGGCAACCTCACCGACGTGCTGCTTATCAATACCAGCAACGATGATCTTGTTGTTGCCCTCAACGCTCAGGGTGATACCCTCTGGCGCGGTAACGCTGACCGGGTGCGAGTAACCCAGAGCAAGCTCCAGGTCGTTGCCCTTGGCCTGAACGCGGTAGCCGGTTCCGTGGATTTCGAGCTTCTTCTCGTAACCCTCGGTGACACCGATGATCAGGTTGTTGATCAGGGTACGGGTCAGACCGTGCAGCGAACGGGCCTCGCGGCCGTCGTTCGGACGGGTGACGGTAACGGTGTTCTCGTCCTTGGCAACGGTGATCGGAGCCGAAACGGTCAGCGAAAGCTCACCCTTAGGGCCCTTGACGCTGACCAGCTGGCCATCGACATTCAGTTCAACGTTGGCAGGAACGGTGATCGGAAGACGTCCAATACGTGACATAGTGTTTTCCTTCCCTTCCCGTTACCAGACGTAGGCGAGGACTTCCCCACCCACGCCCTTCTTTGCAGCCTGACGGTCGGTAAGCAGACCGGAGGAGGTGGACAGGATTGCGATGCCAAGACCACCGAGCACGTGAGGCAGGTTGGTGGACTTCGCGTATACACGCAGGCCTGGCTTGGAGATACGACGTACGCCAGCGATCGAACGCTCGCGCGATGGGCCGTACTTCAAAGTGATGGTCAGCTTCTTGCCGACTTCGGCAGCCTCTTCCTCGAAGGAGGCAATGTAGCCCTGTTCCTTCAAGATGTTGGCAATGCGCAGCTTGAGCTTGCTCGACGGCATCGACACAGTGTCGTGGTAAGCCGAGTTGGCGTTGCGCAGACGAGTCAGCATATCTGCGACTGGATCTGTCATAGACATGTGGGCTTCAGCCCTTCCTCGTTACGGTTTCCTATGCGGACCTGTAACGTAGTGAGATTAGTTGTTGGTCTTGAACGGGAAGCCCAGAGCCTTAAGCAAGGCGCGGCCTTCATCGTCAGTCTTGGCGGTGGTCACCACAGTGATGTCCATACCGCGCACGCGATCGATCTTGTCCTGATCGATTTCATGGAACATCGACTGTTCGGTCAGACCGAAAGTGTAGTTGCCATTGCCATCGAACTGGCGGTCGCTCAGGCCGCGGAAGTCGCGGATACGAGGCAGTGCCAGGGTGATCAGGCGATCAACGAATTCCCACATGCGATCGTTACGCAGGGTGGTGTGAGTACCGATCGGCATGCCTTCGCGCAGCTTGAACTGAGCGATCGACTTGCGAGCACGGGTAATCACTGGCTTCTGACCGGTAATAGCGGTCAGATCGCGCACGGCGCCTTCAATGAGCTTCGAGTCCTTGGCTGCTTCGCCAACACCCATGTTCACAACAACCTTGGACAGGTTAGGAACCTGCATTGGGTTGGCGTAGTTGAACTGCTCCTGCAGGGCAGGGCGGATGTCAGCTGCGTACTTAGCGCGCAGACGCGGCTGGATCTTGGTGGCTGCTTCAGTCATTACAGATCCTTTCCGGAAGCCTTGGCGTAACGAACGCGTACAGTCTTGGACACGCCGTTCTTTTCTACGGTTTCCTCACGGAAACCAACGCGGGTTGGCTTCTTGGTTTCTGGATCAACCACAGCAACGTTCGAGACGTGTACTGGAGCTTCAACAACCTCGATGCCACCGGTCTGGGTGCCGCGCTCGGTCTGGCCAGCCTTGGTGTGCTTGGTGACGCGGTTAACGCCCTCAACCAGCACGCGGTTGGTCTCGGTGATGACCTTCAGGACCTTGCCCTGCTTGCCACGTTCCTTACCGGAGATGACCTGAACCAGGTCACCCTTCTTGATCTTTGCGCCCATGCTTACAGCACCTCCGGAGCCAGGGAAACAATCTTCATGAACTTCTTGTCACGAAGCTCACGACCCACTGGGCCGAAGATACGAGTTCCACGAGGATCGGTGGCGTCACCCTTGAGGATCACGGCAGCGTTCTCGTCGAACTTGATGTAGGAACCGTCGGCGCGACGGATTTCCTTCTTGGTGCGAACGACAACAGCCTTTACGACGTCGCCCTTCTTTACGTTGCCGCCAGGGATTGCATCCTTGACGGTTGCGACAATGGTGTCGCCGATGCTTGCGTAGCGACGCTTCGAGCCACCCAGAACACGAATGGTAAGGATTTCCTTAGCACCGGTGTTATCGGCAACCTTGAGTCGCGACTCCTGCTGAATCACTTCTTACTCCTGTCGTCTCGCTGGTTCTCATAAATGAGCCTTGCGGAACGGATATGGTCTCCAAGATACGATCGCTTACCCCCACCGACGCGGGCGCACCGAATGCTGATCCCAAATGGCGGCAGGGCCGAGGCGTAAAATATCGAGGCTGTGTGTGTGGCGAAAATGATTTTCGACCGCACTGCATCAGGCCGAAGGTGGATAGTCCCCGAACAAGATGCGCACAGATTCTTAAGTTTAGCCTAGAGTGGCGCGAAACCGAAATGGTGTGGTAGGGCCAATTCACGCGTTGTTGATCACATCCTGCGGTGGTGGAAAACTCCGGAATTTCAAAGATCCACTCCCCCGCAGATCCCGCTGACTCGTTTAGTCTGTTGCAGCTAAGATGTTCACGTTTGCGTTTCCATGATCAGAGATGAAGATCAACGGAGCACTAATTTCGTGAACGGCGGTGTCCGTGGCCCGGCACCACGCAGCCGCTAATGCTCCTAAAGCGCCCAGGTAGTGGTTGCGGCGTAACGAATAGCCCACTGCCGCATTTGCAGTTCGCTAAAAACCGACGTTCTCTCGCCCTTTAAGCTGCAGCATTTCGCGCGCCTCGTCGGGAGTAGCGATCTCGTAGTTGAGCGCTTCCAAAATTGTCCTGACCCTGCTGACCTGTTCCGCGTTGGATTGCGCCAGCTTACCGGGTCCAATCCACAAGGAATCTTCCAATCCGACGCGAACATGCGAACCTATGGCCGAGCCGATGGTTGCCAGTGGCATCTGGTTTCGCCCTGCTCCCAGAATCGACCACAGATAAGAATCCCCAAAAAGCCTGTCAGCTGTACGGCGCATATGCATCAGATCCTCTGGATGCGCCCCAATTCCTCCCAATAACCCAAACACGGATTGCACAAACAAAGGGCCGCTGGCCAAACCGCGGGCTTGGAAATGGGCAAGGTTGTTCAGATGCGAAATGTCATAACATTCAAACTCAAATCGAGTTGAGTTCGCCGCCCCGAGCCGAAGGATGGCTTCAATATCTGCGAAAGTGTTTTTGAAAACTAGATCACGAGAGTTCTCTAGCGCTTCTCTTTCCCACTGATGGCCGAACTCTTCAAATCGATCCAGCATTGGATACAGGCCGAAATTCATTGATCCCATGTTTAGCGAGGCGAGTTCCGGCTTGAACTCAATGACTGGCCGCATGCGTTCTTCAACACTCATATGTGGGGAGCCGCCGGTCGTGATGTTGATGACTGCGTCGGTGCCACTTTTGAGTTCTTGAAGTATGGGCGCAAAATGCTCGGGATTCTGCGATGGACTTCCGTCTTCGGGGTCCCTAGCGTGCATATGCACGATTGCTGCTCCAGCTTCGGCTGCGCTAATGGCCGCCTCGGCAATTTCACCCGCGCTTACAGGCAGGTGCGGAGACATACTTGGTGTATGGATAGCGCCGGTGACGGCGCAGGTAATGATGACTTTGCGGTTGTTTGCCATTGGAAGACTGGATCCTTAGTAGAGTTTTTCGGTATTTCCGTCGACGGCCATGGCCTGGCCATTAACGTTGCTGGCCATGGAACTAGCCAGGAACACGGCCATGTTGGCAATGTCCTCAGGTTCAACCAAGCGGTTCAGGGAGGACTGCCCGTGATAAAGCGCGGATACTTCCGATACCGGTTGGCCCAGCATTTCGGCCTTCGCCTCGATGACACTCTCGATCCGGGGGCCATTGACTGCTCCGGGACAGATAGCGTTGACTCGGATCGATTCAGCACCGAGCTCAATGGCCAGGGTTTTCGTTAGGCCGATAACCGCCCACTTAGATGCCGAGTACGGGCTGCGGCCTGCCATTCCCAATCGACCTGCGGCCGATGAAAGGTTGACAATGCTAGCCTGGTGACCTTGTCGAAGTAGCGGGAGCAGATGCTTAATGCAGTAGAACTGGCCGTGAACGTTGACGTCGAACGTTTGTTTCCAGACCTCACTGTCAAGGGTGCTGACTGGACCTGTAGGTCCGGCGATCCCAGCATTGTTCACCAGGACATCCAACCCACCAAACGCCTCACGAACCTGCTCTGCCAGTTCAGTCACTTGTTTTTCGTCAGATACGTCATTGACCTCGGCGATAAAACCGGCCGTACGCGCTTGTTCGACAACCTTCGGGTTAATGTCGGTGACCATGACGCGGGCGCCGGCTTTCCGGAATGCCTCCGCGATATGCAGACCGATCCCAGCCGCACCTGCGGTGACCAAAACGCGCCTGCCCTCAAGTCCAAGAATGTTCTCATTCATCACAGTTCAGGTCCTTTTCATATTCGTTAGTGGGAGGCAATCTTGGATGCATCTGGGGTTTCAGCACCGCGCTGCAACCTGCGTGTAAGCACCGCTCCGATGGCGCACATGACCACAATGAACCAGAGTCCGGACAGTTTGCTGCCGGTGGCATCTTCCATGTAGCCCATGATGTATGGGCCCAAGAAACCGCCAAACAGTCCAACGGTGTTTACGAAAGCGATTCCACCGGCCAGTGCCGCACCGGACAGTCGTGTTGCCGGATAGGTGAAAAGAATTGGCTGCAGGGCGAAGAAGTTGAATGCAGCCAGGCAGAAACCGATCATTCCAAGTACCGGACCACCTACGGCGCCAAGGGTGAACCCTGCGACGATGCCGGTCATGGTGGCCGTGGCGATCAGCCGTGAGCGCAAAGCATTCGTCGCCAATCGAGGCAAGAGCAAGGCACCGGCAGCGGAGAAAATCCATGGAATCGAGGTCAACAGGCCAACCTGGATTGTGTTGAGTGTTCCGTAGGTTCCGATGATGGAAGGCAGGAAAAAGCTCAGTGCGTAGACTGCCAACTGGTGAGTGAAGTAGATAGCGACAACCAACAGGATTTGTTTGTCTTTCAGGACATGGCGCAGCTTCGAGTTACCCGCTGCCGCAGCACCGGCTTGCTCTTCAGCAAGGATTCGTGCCTCTAATGCTTCAGCTTCGGCGCGGGAAAGAAATGTTGCTTCCGTGGGACGGTTTGGCAGGGTTTTCCAAATCACAAACGCTAGGACACATGCCGGCAATCCTTCAATGATGAACATCCATTGCCAACCGTGTAGACCACCGAGTCCGTCGAGCGTCAGGAGGACTCCACCCAAAGGTGCACCAACGATGTTGGCAATCGACACACCCAACAAGAACATGCCGTTAGCCTTGGCGCGGTCCTTGACCATAAACCACTGAGTCAGAAAATAGATCACGCCGGGGAACAGACCAGCCTCGGCAATACCCAACAGCATGCGAAGGATGTAGAAGGACCATTCGCCCTGTACGAAGGCCATGCAAGCAGACAAGATGCCCCAGGTGATCATGATGCGCATGATCCAGAATCGAGCACCGACCTTGTGCATGATCAAGTTGGATGGGATTTCCGACAGCGCGTAGGTCAGAAAAAACAGACCTGCGCCAACACCATAAGCAGTTGCGGAGATCCCTAGGTCGATTTCCATACGATCTTTGGCCATACCAATGTTGGTACGGTCGATGAAAGCCATGATGTAGGCGGCAATCAGTAACGGCATAATACGCCGGAAAATGACCTTATTGACAACTTCTGGAGACCTCATCGTCGTCCTTTCGGTGGTACGCATGAACGAACCTTTCTGAAAAAGGGCAGGGATCAGCACAAAAGGTGCCGCCCTAAGTGGCGTGTGGAACAGGTGGGTAGTTGAGTCTCGGCGATTTAGCCTGCGGTGCACCCGCAGGTACGTCCGATGAATAGGCGGTGGGAACAGACCGCCACGGCGTAGGTTTGCCGAGGTGTGGTGATCTGGTCCAAAAGCAGTTTGAAGCTACGCTCAGCCATGTCTTTGACCGGCTGGACGATAGTGGTCAGCCCGATGAGTCCTGACCGGCTATGCGACACCCCGTCAGATCCGACGACTGCGACATCCTCAGGAACCTTAAGTCCCTGTTGGATCACGTGCTCCATGACTCCAATGGCGATTTCATCCGAACCGCAAACAACAGCGCGAGGTGGGGAGACAGCGGAGAATAGCTTTTCTGCGGCCACCCGTCCACCGTCGGAGTTAAGCCGTGTACTGACTTTTCGGTCTCCGGTAATCGTGATTCCAGAAGCCGCCGCAGTTCGAACAAAAGCCAGTTCCCGTGCAAACGAAGCGGTGGAGAATCGAGGACCAATGACTGTAGCGATCTCCTGATACCCATGTGCTAGAACGTGTCCCATGAGTTCGGACGCGGCTGCATCGTCATCTATGCCGACAAAATCTCCCGGCACGTACTCGGAGCGTCGCGAAAGACATACAAAGGGAATGCGGTTATGTCTTAGCGTGCGCAGGGCTCTTGAATCTTCGCGTAGCGCTGCGGCAATGATGATGCCATCAACATTACGAGCGGCCAAGGTCGTGGCGACCTGGGCTAGCGAATCCGGATCATCTTGGGTTGTTGCTACAAAAACTTCAAACCCTTGCTCGGATGTAGCACTAATAATGTGCTGCGCCCAGCCGGTATACATCTGATTGACGATATTGGGAAGAATCAGGCCAATCACCCGCGTAAGTGTGGGATCACGGTCCAAGGTATCGGGTCGGTAGCCAAGTTCGTTGGCGATACTCAGTACATGCCGCCGGGTTTCTGTAGACGCTCCGGGGCGGCCGTTCATAATGTAGCTGACGGTGGCGGTAGAGACACCCGCAGCTCGAGCTACCGCGGCAGCGGAAACACGTGGCGCCGGACGTTGTCCTTTGTGTGCCGATTCCAGCATTGCCGCTCCCTTCATTCTCTGTGCCAACAACTTTGGCCTGTGACTTCAATTACAGGGCAGGAATTGGCATTAAGCAACGTTAAGTAACTTGGTGCTCGGCTACGTACGAAATTCCAGTCATTCAGTCGATACAGCATTATTCCTAAGCCAGAAGTTCATTCAGGAACTTAACCTTGCTTATCCCGTTCCATGGACATGACACAGAGTCGAAGCAATGTGGTCTGCGACGTTCACCGATAACCGCGACTACTGCGCCAGCAGACGATCACATGCTTCAGCATGTCTACTGTCCAACAAGAGTCGCAGTAATCGCGGAATGGTCTGAGCCCTTGATATTCAGTGATTGAAATTGGGTGGGCTCCAGATTTCGAGCCAAGATGTGCTCAGTGCCCGCTTGTGGAGCATGGGACCTATTAGCGGGCCAGGTGGCCACCGGCCACACTCCATCTGCGTCCAAGAGTCCTGTGCTCAAAGAGCGGAAATCGGGGTGTGCTCGCACTGAATTGAAATCACCCGCAACGATGGTGGGACATCGGAATTGTTTCGCAACCAATCATTGAGCGCCTGAAGACCATGTTGCCATCGGTCTGCCCCGTTCAACGGTGGATAGATATGCATGCCAACAACCGTAATCATTACCCGTCTTCGACAATGACGGCTCCTGCGTGGCGTTGAAGATCTGCAGCACCCGGCAATACGTTCAACGGTCCACCCTGGAAAATCAGTTCAACGCCACCTGGGCCACGTGGCTTGATGATGATTCCGTGCTCACGCCGAAGCAGCTCCAACAAGGTATAGACAACTCCGAACGAATCGCCAACGATGCCATTGCCGACAGTTTCAATAACCGCGAAGGAAGCAAATGATGCAAAAGCTATCAAAAGTCCACGGCAACCGAAGCAGGGTTTCGACGACATCATCACCAGCTTCAACGAGTCCGGCCGACAAGGAAATCGCCGTTGTTAGTGGGATGTCTCCGTCTGAGCGAGTTCGGTCACTCACCACATCACGTTCGGGTTTGTACGGGAAGACGGAAAACACGGTGCATCCGCACAAACCTACTGCGCCCGTCACTACGCTGTTGAATTAGTGCACTTCGTAGAGTTCCATTCTCCTCGTTGTTCCATCACCCTCAACGAACATTTCTACGGCTTCGGTGCGCTCGACTCCTAATGCTAGAAAGGCCGCCAAGACTATGGACTCCACGAATATTGAACAACTCGCTTCGGCTCTGACTGAGCTGCTGAAGAACGAGGACTTCCATAATGCCGCACTGCCAAAGCCAAACTTCTGGGACATCATTCATTATGGGGAAGCCAGTTACGAGAACAGATACAACCGAATGTTCGCCTGGTTGCTGGACCCAACAGCCAATCACGGTCTAGGCGCCCGCGTGATCAACGGATTGATTGACCAGATCGCCATCGGCTCCATTCATCTCGGTACACGCAAGGTTCGGACCGAAACTGAAACGGCCGTGCCAGCCGCAGCAGATGAAGCTAACGGTTCGCACTTGAAGGCGCGGATCGATATCACTGTCAATGACCCGATCAATCAGGTCTATGTGGCTTTCGAATGCAAAATGAAAAGTTCGCAACACACAGAACAGCTAGGCCGCTATCGCAGCTGGGTACAGAACAAATACCAGGACTACTCCGCCAGATACTTCATATTCCTCACCGAAGAAGCTGAAACACCCCTGGACGAACATCCGAATTCCTCCCCTCAAGAGACGTGGGTGAACGTAACTTTCGAGGATCTTCAGTCGGTGATCACCTCGGCGGTTCAGGAAGCCGGTGGCGCCTGCTCAGACAGTGCACAATTCATCATTGAACAATTCATTGCCGACCAGAAACGCCGAACCGCAGTGAGCGTGTCAGAAGCGGTCGAGGATCTATTCAGCGAGAATTCTTCGACTGCTCAGGCAGGTGTGCTCCTCACCGCAATTGAAGCCCTGGAGATAGAGGATGCAAGGGTTCGCGCTTACTCACAGGCCAAACGTGTTCACTCGATGGCGGCGCCCGAGGATTCGCGTCGCGTGCATGAGGAACTTGCCAGTGCGTTTGAAGCGCTTGGTGGCAGCAGTACCGATCTGGACCGAGTGCTCAGTACATGTTGGGAACACCGCCCGCCAATGGTCGATATGAGCAAAAACGAAGAGACCATCAAGATCATCAAAGAAGTGGCCGAAGCAATCGCGGGCAAGCCGGTAGAACCCAAACAGGAAGTGGCTGCCGATGGTTATCCACGATTTTTCAAATCCGTTAAGATTTCCAGCGGTCGCCAGAACATCACACTAAACCTTCATGATGGAATGACGATCTATTTCGCCGGGAGCAACAAAAACGTCGTACCAAGCGTGTTGCACCACTGGGGCAAGGATTCTGCAGGCGATCATCCAGGCAGCGGATGCGTGTTGGCAGGCAAGGACGTGCGTGGCAAACTTGCAAGCGCTCATGGCGGTTCTGGCGCGAAGCTGGCCGATGACTTCGTTGCGTTTTTGACCCAGCAACAAGAATCTGGCGATCTGAGCTGCAAATGCGGTCGACACATGACTGGTCTTGTCGAAAGATAACGCCCATCAGACAATCTTGAGTGGCCCCTTGACGGGGCCACTCATTTTCATGTTGATGGCAAGCTAGACATGCCAGAACCTACTCGGCGGGATCTTCAGCGTTTCGGCCGCACCCTATCGGGTTGGCTGCAACGTTGCCCGGATTGCCAAATGGTCAGAACCGCTGACCCCATGGCTGCTAAAGGTAGTCGAAGACATTCCTCGGGCAAGGATATGGTCGATTCCGATGAGCGTAGGGAACGCCCGGTCTGCCGGCCAACTGGAGCTAGGCCATAGCCCATCTGCATCGGGAAAGTTACTTGATAACCTTCTGAGTTCGGGATGGGCACGCACGGCGTTGAAATCACCGGCCAGGATGACCTGAGATGAGTCTTGCCGCGCAGCCCAATCAGTGACAGCGTCAAACCCATGTTTCCATTTCGCGCCATCTCCCAACGGCGGAAAGATGTGGATGCCAGCAACGGTGACGGGGCCATACGTCGTTTCTAAATCAACGATCGGCAGGGAATACCAACCTGTCGCATCCGTGCCTAGTTCGCCGACACGTTCTTTGAGCGGTGTCTTGGAAAAGATCACCGTATCGCGTTCTCCCCCGGTCGGAACTTCAGCTGTTCTATACGGCAAGTGCTCCAAGGCGCCCAACGCCTGCAGCTTCTGGTGCAACGGCTCGCTGGTTTCCACCAACACCAGCACATCTGGTTCGCTCTGCTTGATCATGTCAGCTAGTTCACTGCCGTCGGCTCCCGCTTTGAGCGTATTGAATGAGAGGACAGTCAAGCCCTTCAAACTTTGGCTTGCAGTCACGTTATTTGTATTCGGCTGAAGATTCGGGATGAGCCCGATGCCCAGTAACAGCGCCACGGCGACAGAAAACAGCCACCGCCTTCGAAGCAAGAACAGAGCGAGTATCAACAGCGGAATCGCTAACAGCCACAATTGAAATGCCTGAACTTTAGCTACCAATCCCCCGCCGCTGAGCGCAAAGTACGGTACTAGCCCAACCCCTGCGGCGCACAGCAATAGCGGCCACGATATCCAGCCTGACAGTCGCGTTCGGGATCGTGTGCTCATGTTTTGAGTCTAGTAAACCTAGAAGCAGGCGTGGTATTCACCCAGTTTTCTTCGGCGTGTAACGACCGCTGCGCGGATAACAAGCAGGAAGCGTGCCGACTGCGAAGGAGAAAATGGAAATTTGCTGCCAAGGTTCATCATTGAGCAGAAACCTGGAGCGGCAGTAGCAGCCAAGCCATGGAGACCACCAATCAAGTGATTTCCAGAGGGCGAAAAGTACGCGAATATTTGCACCTTGTATTGTTCACGCGGTGAGTGCCACTGTGAAGTGCAGGTTGTTCGAACGCCGCCACCACGCAACGAGTGTAAAAATTGAAAAGTCCCCCAACGATGACAATCACCTTTCGAACGCTAAGCTGTGGCAGCGGCGCTGAGTTCAATTATTCATTGTTCAGTAGTGGCAACTGCGCTGATTGCTCCCTTCGGGCAATAGCCGAACAAACCCGAACGACCCCAAAAACAATGGCAAACCTCGGGCCTGCCGCACTTGGGTACTCATCCGCCCGATCACGTCAGGCTCGTTCGAAGCCACCCGGCAAGGACGGTTTCATGTATTTGAGTGGTGACACTATGCCCTGCACTCTCAAGGAGCTTTGGGTCCAACCCGCTTATGTTGATGGTTCCCTTGCTGACTGAGCATCATGTTCGGCCGGCCGAACCATGAAGAGATTCCAAACCCATGAGAAAGCCGACTGGGCTCGTGAACAACGGCCACCCTCGGCTCCCCCACTCACTCAAAGCTCAGCTGGGCTCACCTTGATGAAATCTCGTTCTGAACGCGTCAATCCTTCCCGGCTGGCCTGTGTTCTCGTCATCACCCAAGCAATTGCCCTGATCCTTATACTCATCAATGGCAACCTTTAGGTTGCCGGAGAAGTCTTCCGGTGCCTCAAGATCCCCAGATTTCAGAGCATACCGGCAGGCGACACGTGCCCCGTCATGCAATCATTTTTTCTAATTGGTCGTAGTACGCTGTGTTTCGTAGACCGATAATGCACGAAAGTTGGAGGGCAGATCACGTGCGGGAATCGTTCGGGGTACCACCGGAGCACGATAGCTTGGATGCGATAGCCACCGATCTGCAAGAACTACGAATGCAGGCTGGAGAAGTTTCCTACGCTGAACTTGTCCGAAGAATCGGAAAACGGCGTGAGGCACAAGGTCCTAGTAGCACTTTGTTAGGTTATTGCTGGAAGGTCTTTTAATCTCTACACAAGTCTGTTAATTTTGGGTCATGAACGATGAACAGATCGAG